>NZ_BMVN01000019.1:0-161368 GCF_014650735.1 Streptomyces canarius | reverse complement strand
ACGGCACCTTCTACGAACCGCAACCTGCCCCCACGGGTTGACGAAACCCATAGGGGCACCCCCCCGGCGGACCGCCCGTGAGCGCCGCTCCGAGACAGCGGCGGCGGACGGCCCGGAGGGGCTCACCGCCCCGCGGATCCCGGCCCCGGACGAACCGGCCCGCGCCCGGTGGCGGTCCGGCTTCACCGAGGGCTTCCTCACGCCGTCGCCGCGCGGGCTGCGGACCTTCCTTGCCCGGCCGAAGATCCGCCACCGCTGGGAGCGGACGACCGGCCGGCTGTTCATCGCCATCGGCATCGGCGTCTCCGCGGCCTCCTGAGACGGGGGGGCGCAGGCGTCCATGCCCGCGGCGCATGGACGCGTCTCCACAGGCATTTCCCCAGCCACCGGGACCTCGCTAGCGTGGATGGTGTGAACCGAACCACCAAGACCACTCTGCGAGGGCCGCGATGAGCACAGGGCTGTCCCGGCAGGAATGCGCGGTCACCGTGCTGGGCGGCCCCACGGCCGTCATCGACATCGGTGGCCTGCGGATCGTCAGCGATCCGACCTTCGACGAGGCGGGCCCCCAGGGGTACCTCACCAAGACCGCCGGGCCCGCCGCCGACGAGGACGCGGTGGGGCCGGTCGACCTCGTCCTGGTCAGCCATGAAGCCCACCCCGACAACCTCGACGGGCGGGGCCGCGCGTTCGCGAAGACAGCCCCGCTGGTGCTCACGGGGCCGCGCGCGGCGGAGCGGCTCGGCTCACCCGCCGTCGGCCTCTCCCCGTGGACCGGCCACCGCCTGCCCCGACCGGACGGCGGCGGCGATCTGACCGTGCTGGCCGTTCCCGCCGTCCACGGTCCCGAGGACGGCGAACGCGACGCGGACGGCAACGTCAACTGCGAGGTCATCGGGTTCGTGCTGTCCGGGCAGGGGCTCCCCACCGTGTACGTCAGCGGCGACAACGCCTCGATCCGCACGGTCGCGGAGATCTCCCGCCGGGTGCCCGGCATCGACGCGGCCGTCCTGCACGCGGGAGCGGCACGCGTGCCGGCGAAGTTCGACGGGCGGCCCCTGTCCCTGGACAGCCGCCGGGCCGCCGCCGCTGCCGCCGTCCTGGGCGCGGAGGTCGTCGTACCGACCCACTACGACGGCTGGGCCCACTTCTCCGAAGGGCTGCCCGAGATCGAACTGGCCTTCCACGAGGCCGGCCTGTCCTCCCTGCTGCGGGTCGCGCCCCACGGCACGTGGGTGCCGCTGACCCGCTGACCCCCTCGTTCGGACAGCGATCACCGACGTGGCGCACCGGGCGCTCGTGGACGCGCTGGACATACCCGAGCGGGACAGGTTCCAGATCATCACGGAGCACGACACCGACCACCTCGTCGTCCTCGACGCCGACCACCTCGTCGTCCTCGACGCCGACCACCTCGTCCCCCTCGACGCCGGCCTCGGCTTCGAGCGGACCGATGGCCTGGTGGTGATCCATATCCTCACCCGGTCGGAACGCTCCGATTGCGGACACCGCTCCGAGGCCGGCGCGTCCGGCTGCTCTCCGCGACCGGCGCGCACACGTGCGCCGGGCACGCGATGCTGGGGAGCGGACAGGGGCCCCCGAGGAGGCCAGGAGGCGCGGCCGGTGATCGCCGTCAACCCGATGGACAGCGCCTCGGTGCTGGCCGCCTTCGGAGCGCTGGGCGTCCTGGCCGTGGTCTTCGCCGAGTCGGGTCTGCTGGTCGTCGGCTTCTTCCTGCCCGGTGACACGGTGCTGTTCCCGGCCGGTGTGCTGTGCGCGGGCAGTGCCCAGCAGCAGCCGCGGCTGGCGCTGTGGCAGGTGCTGGTGTGCGCCGCGATCGGGGCGGTGGTGGGCGGCCAGGTGGGGTATCTGATCGGACGGCACGGCGGCCGGGCCCTGCTGGCGCGCACGCGAAGCGGGCGGGTGAAGGGCGCGGCGGCGCGGGCGGAGCGGCTGCTGGCGCGCTACGGCCACGGCAAGGCGCTGGTGATCGGCCGGTTCGTGCCGCTGCTGCGAACGGTCCTGCACCCGGTGGCCGGTGCCCTGGATGTGCCGGCGCGGACCTTCACCCTCTGGCAGGCGGTGGGCGGTGTGCTGTGGTCGCAGACGCTGGTGCTCGCCGGGTACACCCTGGGCGCCTCCGTCCCCCACATCGACGACTATCTGCTGCTGCTGGTCGCCGTGGTCATCGTCCTGTCGCTGCTCCCGCTGCTGCCGGAGGCCCGCCGCGCCCACCGCGCCCGCCGGGACCGCCGCGACTCCACACGCTGAACGCGCCACGGCTCACCCGTCGGCTGTCCGCACCGGCCCCGGGACCGCCGTCCTGGGCGGCACGGGCCCGGCCCTGCCGACGGGCCCGCGGGCGTGCGGCGGCGTCACGACTCGCCCAGGAACCGCGGATCCGCCGGGCCCAGTCGGCGGGCGAAGTCGGCGGACACGCCGACGACTTCGCGGAGCGCCACGGCCCGTCTGCCGGTGGCGGCCAGGTCCTCGTGCGCCTCCTCGGACCACAGGAACGGGACGACACTGATGCCCTGGGTCAGCTCCAGGGACGCCGCCTCCTCCCGCCAGCCCTGCCGGCGCAGCCCCGCGTAGAACCTCTCCGGCCCACCGCCCAGCAGCCAGCCGATCCACGCCGAGTGGCCCACGTCCAGCGCCTCCCACTCCAGGGTGTCGGGCGCGAAGTAGGTCGTCTGCCCCGGATCGCCGGGCCGGCCGCTCCCCGCCGGGTCGTGGCCGTTGAGGCAGAAGACACCGCCGAGCACGTCAGGGCCGACGACGAGCCCGGCCGCCGGGTGCCAGTGGGGGTCCGGCTCCTCGGGGAATCCGTTGACCCGGCCGAGGCTCGGCAGCCCGCCGTCGGCTCCGCCCGCGCCGTACACCCGCAGCCAGCCGTCGTCCAGGACCAGCCCGCCGCGGTGCAGGGTCAGCACACCGAGCACCGACCTCGCCGTCACCTGCAACTGGAGAAGGCAGCGGCGGCCCTCGTCGGGGTCGGCGGGCAGCACGCGGACGGGTACGGCACTGGCCCTGGCCCCCCTTTGCCGTCCCTGGCGCCTTCGCGGTGACTGCCGCCCCGGCGTTCCAAGCCGCCCCAGTGCCCCCGCCCCTTGCCGCCCTAGCACCCCCGCCCCTCACCCCCCTCACGCCCCCTGCCGTCCTTACGGCGCTTCCGGTTCGGTCGGTGAGGTCGGTGCACCGTGTCCAGCTCTCCCACCGCCGCGCGCACATGGGCCGGATCGCCGGGCCGGCCGCCGCCGGCGCAGCTCCAGACCGGGCGGCCGGACTCCTCCCGCATGTGCATCCCGAGGCCGTGGAGCGTGCAGACCGGCCACGCCTGCCACAGGCACCCCGTGATCGTGTCCTGGGCGGCCTCGGCGACGGTCCACAGCGCCTGGTGGGCGGAGCCGGACGGCCCGAGGGAGTTGCCGTGCGCGTTGCCGTCGGCCAGTGCGACGTAGACCTGTTCGTCCTCGTGTGCGTCCGCCGGGTACGCGATGAGGCACAGCGGGCGCTGCCCGGGCAGGGTCGCCGCGAGGTCGCGGTTGACCGTCGCCAGTGCCTCGTCCCACAGCGGGTGTTCACCGGCGGGGACGAAGCGCGGCTCGGGCGGTCTCAGGGAGGAGGGGCGCATGCGTCCCATGGTCCCAACTCTCCCCGCAAACAAGAACGGCGGGGCCACGAGGCGTTCTGGACGGGTTCGTGACCATGCGTGAGACTGGAGCCGACGATCCGACGCCCCCGCTGTCCAGGACGGTGACATGGAAGAGGAGATCCCGCGCGTCGCGCTGACCCCGCAGGCCGCGGAGCTGGTGCGCCGTCTGCGCGCCGAGCACGGCCCGCTGATGTTCCACCAGTCCGGCGGCTGCTGTGACGGCAGCGCCCCGATGTGCTACCCGGACGGCGAGTTCCGTACCGGCGGCTCGGACGTGCTGCTGGCCGAACTGGCGGTGGACGGCGTGCCGGAGCCCGTCACGTTCTGGATGTCGCGGAGCCAGTACCAGGCATGGAGCCACACCCGGCTGATCGTGGACGTCGTGCCGGGACGAGGCAGCGGCTTCTCCCTGGAGGCACCCGAGGGGGTGCGTTTTCTCACCCGTTCTCGCGTCGTCGACGCCTAGTCGGCCCGCCGGCCGCCCGAGTCTGCTGCACTTCCCCTGCACTGAGGACAGTTGACGAGACATCAGGGGGCACGGTGACGAGACCTCGCAGGCGTTCGGCGGCGGGCAGAGCGG
Source organism: Streptomyces canarius (assembly GCF_014650735.1). NCBI lineage: Bacteria > Bacillati > Actinomycetota > Actinomycetes > Kitasatosporales > Streptomycetaceae > Streptomyces > Streptomyces canarius. The sequence continues at coordinate 157,133 of NZ_BMVN01000019.1, read as the reverse complement.
TTCTCACGGTTGTCACGGCGTTGGGTGTGCTGGCCGGTGCGGCCCTGACGGGGGCGGCACCGGCCGGTGCCGCGCCGGCGGGCAGGCGGCTGGCGCCTGGCGTCACCTACCGGCAGTTCGACATCGACGGGGCGGCGGGGAAGGCCCGCGCGCACCTGCTCACGGTGGACCTGGCCAACCCGCACGTCCACGTCGACCTGCTGTACCCGGGCGCGGTGGCGGCGCGGGCGACCGTCTCCCGGCTGGCGGACTCCGCCGGCGCGGTCGCCGGGGTGAACGGCGACTTCTTCAACATCACCGAGACGCAACACCCGGGCGTGCAGGCCACGGGCGCGGCCGTCGGACCGGCCGTGGCCGACGGGCGGGTGCTCAAGGCGGCGGTGCCCAAGGGGCAGCGGTTCGGACCCGCGCTGCCCGCGGGCACGACCACCCGGGACGTGTTCGGCGTGGGCACCGACCGGCGGGCCCGGCTGGACCGCCTCTCCCTCTCCGGCTCGGTCGGCACACCGCAGGGGCGGTTGCCGCTGAAGGGCCTCAACCAGTACGCGCTGCCGGTGGATTCGGTCGGCGCCTTCACCGCGCGCTGGGGCAGCGCCTCCCGGGCTCGGGCCGTGTGCGGCACGGACACCCGGCGCGCGGCGCCGTGCAGCGACGACACGTACGAGGTGAAGGTCCGCGGGGGCCGGGTGGTCTCCGCGACCGCCGCCCCGGGCAGCGGCTCGATCCCGGCGGACACCACGGTCCTGCTGGGGCGCGAGGAGGGCGCGCGGCGGCTGCGCGAGCTGTCGGTCGGTGACCCGGTGGACGTGACGCACACGTTGGTGGCGGCCTCGTCCGGGGTGCCGTACACGTTCGCGATCGGCGGCTTCCCGGTCCTGCGCGACGGCAGCCCGCTGTCCGGACTGGACGACAGCACCTCGGCGGTACGGACGGTCGTCGGGTACAAGGGCGGCGGACAGCAGATGCTGCTGCTGGCGCTGGACGGCGCGGCGAAGTACCGCAGCGGGCTGACCGTCGCCGAGGAGGCGAAGACCATGCGCTCGCTGGGAGCCACGGCCGCCTTCAACCTCGACGGCGGCGGCTCGACGGAGTTGGTCGCCCGCGACACGGACGCCACCGCCGTGACGGTGCGCAATCACCCCAGCGGCGGCGCCGAACGCCCGGTGCCCAACGGCATCGGCGTCTTCTCCACCGGCTGAGCCGGTGAACGGCTGACGCCGGCACTCCACCGACTGAGGCTGCTACCCCACCGGCTGAAGCCCGGCGGCTCAGGGCCGCAGGCCGCTCACCAGGTCGGCGGTCGCGGTGAGCCCGCTCTGGATGGTGGGCGCCAGCCTCGTGCAGGCCAGGTAGAAGCCGAGCAGCAGACAGACCAGGGCGTGGGAGATCTTCAACGAGCAGTTTCGGATGAAGATCACGGCCAGGACCAGAAGCAGCAGCACCACAGAGATGGAAATGACCATCGGGAACCCTCCTCCGCCACGCCCCGTGTGCGGCGTTCGGCCGCAAGTGTGGCGTAGCGGAGGGTTTGTCCGGGCTGCTGACGTGTCCTCCGATCGTGTGGTGTTACGCGGAGGGGTGGGCGTCGAGGAAGGCCTCCAGGCCGGCGAGGTCGTCGGTGTTGAGGTAGTCGACCCCGGCGGCGAGCAGTTCCGACCACAGTGCGTCCCGGGCGGGGCCCGCGGTGTCGGGGGTGGCCCAGAACCGGACCTGCTGCCCGCGCGCGTGGGCGGCGCCGGTGATGCTCCGCAGTCTCTGCCGCTCGGCGTCCGGGAACGTCCCGGTGCCCGTCCAGGTGAAGTTCTGCGTCCAGTTGTCGCTGATCAGCGAGATGAGGGAGGCCGGGGCGGGGCCGCCGAGGTCGGCGAGGCGGCCGTCGTAGAAGGCGCGGCGCTCGGTCTGCGCCTCCATCGGGGCACGGGCCGCCCGGTCGCCGGAGATGACCGCGGTGACCGGGCCGGGGTGGACACGGCCGTGCGCGTGGCGGGTGAACAGGCGCGGGTAGCGGCGCAGGTGGCGGTCGAGTTCGAGGTACGTGGCGGAGCCCTCGGTCTTGATGTCGATGAGGAGCTGGAGCGGCCGGCGCGAACCCCGGTGGACGGTGCCGTGGTTGGCCCTGACCCGGGCGGCGAGCGGTTCCAGGTAGAGGGATTCGAGGGTGCGGGACGGGTCGAGGTCGGATGCCTCGTGGCCGACGAGGAGCTGGTCGCCGACGAGGAAGATGTCGGCTTCCACGCTGCCGAACCGGTGGTCGAGGGCGTCGAACAGGGGCCGCGGGTGTTCGTAGTCGTTGTGGGCGTGGGCGTGCCACAGCGGGCGCGGGCGACGCGTCCGCTCGACGGCCGGTGCGGGGCCGGCGGGCAGGGCGAGCGTGCCCGCGAGGGCGGCGCCGAGGGTGGTGAGGGCTCTGCGGCGGGTGGTGAGGGCCATGCACTGCCTCCCTGGGGGTGATGGGGACCGGGGAGAGTATGCGTGCACTTGCCGGCGAAGGGGCCACCTCTCACGGGGAGTTGGCGCTCTGTTCACTTCGCCGGTGCGCGGACACGAGAAAGCCCGCCCCGGGTGGACACTGTTGGTAAATCGAGTGTGGGCGTGACGACGGCCTGCATGACCCCGTTGGGGTTGTGCAGGCCGTCGTCGTGTTGAGGGGTGGGTTCGGTGTCGCTGCATGGCGTGGATCTGGCGGAGATCCCGGAGGAGACCGCTCGGCTGGCGCGTGTGGTGTTCCCGAAGGGATGCCCGGTGATGCGTGTGCGGGATGTTCTCGGTCCGGTGTTCTCGGACGCTGATTTCGAGGAACTGTTCCCGGCCAGGGGGCGGCCGGTGGTGTCTCCGGCCCGGCTCGCGCTGGTGTCGGTGTTGCAGTTCGCCGAGGGGCTGACCGACCGGCAGGCCGCGCACGCGGTCCGCTCGCGTCTGGACTGGAAGTACGCCCTTTCACTGGAGTTGGCCGACACCGGATTCGACTTCTCGGTGCTCAGCGAGTTCCGTGCCCGGCTGGTCGGCGGCGAGGCCGGCCAGACAGTGTTCGACGCGGTACTCCGGGCGGCCGGCGAGGCAGGGCTGGTCAAGGCGGGCAAGCGGCAGCGCACGGACGCTACCCACGTGCTGGCCGCGACACGGGACCTGAACCGGCTGGAGTTCGTGGTCGAGACCCTGCGCGCGGCACTGAACCAGGTGGCGGCGGAGGCCGGGGACTGGCTGGTGACGGTGTCACCGCCGGAGTGGTTCGACCGCTACTCGGCCAGGCCGGAGGACAGCCGCTTCGCGTCCCGGTGGGCCGCCCGAGTCGAACACGCCGACCAGTGCGGGACCGACGGCATGACGCTGCTGGAGGCCGTCTGGTCGGCCGCGTCACCGCCCTCGTTGCGAAGCCTGCCCGCAGTGGAGTTCCTGCGGCAGACCTGGGTGCAGCAGTACCACCACGTCGAGGGCACCGTGCGCTGGCGCGGGACGAAGAACCTTCCACCCGGTCTGATCCGCTTACGGACCCCCTATGAGCCCGAGGCCCGCACTGGTTCGAAACGGGAACTGGGCTGGTCCGGTTACAAAGTCCACCTCAGCGAGACCTGCGAGCCCGACGCCCCGCATCTGATCACCCACATTCGCACCACGCCAGCGCCCGTCGACGACGTCCTCGTCCTGGAGGACATCCACACCGCCCTGGCCGAACGGGGCCTGATGCCAGACGAGCACCTGGTGGACGCCGGATACATCGACGCCGAACAGATCCACCAGGCCCGCCGCGATCACGGCATCGAGCTGGTCGGCCCGGTCCAATCCAACACCGTGAAGGGACAGGCGACCGGCGACATCTTCGACAACACCCCGCTTCACCATCGAGTGGGACCAGCGTCAGGCCGTCTGCCCCGGCGGACAGACCAGTGTTGTTTGGCGGGAATCCCAGAGCCAGTTCGACGCCCCGGTCACCCGGGTCCGGTTCGCCGCCCGGCACTGCGACCCCTGTGAGTTGCGGACCTCGTGCACCAGCTCCAGGACCGGCCGCAACCTGACTCTGAGACCGAAGACCGAGCACGACATCCTTCAGCAAGCCCGTATCGAGCAGGACACTGACCAGTGGCGCCGCCGTTACGGACACCGAGCCGGCGTCGAGGGCACCATCGCACAGGGCGTCCAGGCGTTCGGCCTGCGCAGATCCCGCTACCGCGGCCTCGCCAAAACCCGGTTGCAGCACCACTTCACCGGCGCCGCCGTCAACCTCGCCCGCATCGATGCCTGGCTCGCCGGCAGACCACTCGCCAAGACCCGCGTTTCACCCTTCGCAGCACTCCGCCCCGCTGAATGAGATCCAGCGGGGCGGAATAAACCAACAGCGTCCGGGTGGGGCGGGCTTCACCGTGGGGGTGTCAGGGTGCCGGGAGGGGTGCCCGGAGGTCGACCAGCGCGGCCAGCGCCTCCCGGTGGGCGCCCGCCGTGCCGTACGCGATCGAGTCCGCCTTGGCCCGCTTGAGATACAGGTGGACCGGGTGCTCCCAGGTCATCCCGATCCCGCCGTGGAGCTGCAACGCCTCCTCGGTGACACGGACGGCGACGGGCGCCGCGTACGCCTGCGCGACGGCGACCCGGATCTCCAGGTCCTCGCCGGTGGCGAGCGCGTCGGCGGCGGCGCGGGCGGCGGCCCGCAGGTGCACGACCTCCAGCCACAGCTGGGCGAGCCGGTGCTTGAGCGCCTGGAACCCGCCGACCGGGCGGTTGAACTGCTTGCGCTCCTTCAGGTACCGGACGGCCTCCGTCAACGCCCAGTCGGCCACGCCCAGTTGCTCGGAGACGAGCAGTCCGGCGGCGGCGCGCAGGGCACGGCGTACGGCGGGTTCGGCGGCGCCGACCCGGCGGCCGGGAGCACCCTCCAGCCGTATGCCCGCGAGGGGGCGGGTCAGGTCCAGGGAGACCTGCGGGGTGACCGTCACGGCGTCGGCGGCGACGGCGTACAGGCCGCCGTCGTCGGCCGGGACGAGCAGGACGTCGGCGACGGCCGCGTCCGCGATCCCCGTCAGCTCGCCGTGCAGGGTGCCGTTCTCCACGCGTACGGTCGTGAGGCCGGCGCCCGGGGCCGTGTGCAGGCCGACCGCGAGGGCGCCGATGGTGCGCCCCGAGGCCAGTTGTCCCAGCAGCTCGGTGTCGTCGCAGGCGAGCAGGGCCTCGGTGGCCACGACCGCGCTGGTGAGGTACGGCACGGGAGCCACCGCCCGCCCCAGCTCCTCCAGTACGACGGCGGCTTCGCGCGCGGAGGCGCCCTGGCCGCCGCGCTCCTCGGGCACCAGAAGCCCGGCCAGGCCCATGCCGTCGGCGAGCAGCTTCCACAGGGCGCGGTCGTGCGGGGTGTCCGACTCGGCACGGGTGATCACGTCGGCCGGTGCGCAGTGGTCCGTGAGCAGGTCGCGGACGGCGGCCCGCAGCGCCTCTTCCTCCTCGGAGTACAGCAGGTCGGTCATCGGGCGAGGTCCTTCCAGGCGACGTCCTTGTCGGTGCGCGGCTCGGCGGGCAGGCCCAGGACGCGCTCGGCGACGATGTTCAGCAGGACCTCGCTGGTCCCGCCCTCGATGCTGTTGCCCTTGGAGCGCAGGTAGCGGTAGCCGGCGTCCCGGCCGGTGAAGTCGACCAGCTCGGGGCGGCGCATGGTCCAGTCGTCGTACAGCAGGCCCTCCTCCCCGCGGAGTTCGACCTCCAGGCCGCTGATCTCCTGGTTGAGGCGGGCGAAGGCGAGCTTCATGCCGGAGCCCTCGGGGCCGGGCTGGCCGGCGACGAGCTGCTGGCGCAGGCGTTCACCGGTGAACCGGGCGACCTCGGCCTCGACCCACAGCTTCAGCAGGCGCTGGTGCAGGTCGTGGGTGCGCAGTTCGGGGCGTTCCCGCCAGGTCTTCGCGACGGGGCCGATCATGCCGCCCTCGCGGGGCAGGGCCATGCCGCCGATGGCGACGCGTTCGTTGTTCAGCGTGGTCTGGGCGACCCGCCAGCCGTCGCCGATCTCGCCGAGGCGGCGGTCGTCGGGGATGCGGACGTCGGTGAGGAAGACCTCGTTGAACTCGGCCTCGCCGGTGATCTGGCGCAGCGGCCGGACCTCGACGCCCGGGTCGGTCATGTCGCAGACGAAGTAGGTGATGCCCTGATGCTTGGGCACGTCCGGGTCGGTGCGGGCGATGAGGATGGCCCAGCGGGCCAGGTGCGCACTCGACGTCCACACCTTCTGCCCGTTGACCACCCAGCTGTCGCCCTCACGCACCGCCCGGGTGCCGAGCGCGGCGAGGTCGGAGCCGGCGCCGGGCTCGCTGAAGAGCTGGCACCAGACCTCCTCGCCGGTCCACAGGGGGCGCAGATAGCGGCGCTTCTGCTCCTCCGTGCCGTACTTCAGGATCGTCGGCGCGGCCATGCCGAGCCCGATGCCGATGCGCCGGGGGTCGTTGTCGGGGGCGCCGACCACCGCCAGCTCGGCGTCCACGACCCCCTGGAGGGTGCGCGGGGCGCCGAGTCCCCCGAGGCCCTCCGGGTAGTGCACCCAGGCGAGGCCGGCGTCGAAGCGGGCCCGGAGGAAGTCCAGGCGGTCGGTGCTCGCGGGCGGGTGCTGCGCGAGCAGCTCCCGGGTACGGCGGCGCAGTTCTGCGGCGTCGGTCATGCGACGGCTCCGTTCTCCAGCACGACGGCGATCCGGCCCGTGGTCACCCCGTCGGCGACCCGCTGCACGGCACCGGCCGCCTCGGCGAGCGGCACCCGCTCGCTGACCAGCGGCTTGATCGCGCCCCGGGCGGCCAGCTCGGTCAGTTCCTCGTGGCAGCGCTGGACCAGCTTCGGGTTCTTGGTGTTGTACAGGCCCCAGTGCAGGCCGACGATCGAGTAGTTCTTCACCAGGGCGTGGTTGAGGGCCGGGCTCGGGATGGTGCCGCCGGCGAAGCCGACGACGACGATCCGGCCCTCGAAGGCGACCAGTTTGGCGGACTGGGCGTAGGCCTCGCCGCCGACGGGGTCGTAGACGACGTCGGCGCCCCGGCCGCCGGTGGCCTCCTTCACGGCGGCGACGACGTCCTCGGAACGCCGGTCGACCACCACGTCACAGCCCAGCCGCCGGGCGACGGCGGCCTTGTCCGCGCCGCCCACGACACCGATCACCGTGGCGCCGGCCGCCTTGCCGAGCTGCACGGCGGCGCTGCCCACGCCCCCGGCGGCGGCGTGCACCAGCAGGGTCTCCCCGGCTTCCAGGCGGGCGCGGCGGTGCAGGCCGAACCAGCCGGTCTGGTAGCCGATGTGCAGGGCGGCCGCCTCGGCGTCGTCCAGCGAATCGGGCGCGGGCAGCAGGGCGCGGGCGTCGGCGAGGGCGTACTCGGCGAAGCCGCCGTGGGGCAGCGCGGGGTTGGCGATCACCCGGCGGCCGTCCTCGGTCTCGCCGCAGATCTCCACGCCGGGCGTGAAGGGCAGCGGCGGACGCACCTGGTACTGGCCGCGGCACAGCAGCGCGTCCGGGAAGTTGACGTTGGCGGCGCGCACCCGCAGCAGCACCTGGCCCTCGCCGGGCGTGGGCCGCTCGACGTCATGGAGGCGCATCACCTCGCTCGGCTCGCCGTTCTCGTGCACTTGCCATGCCTGCATGCGGGGCCTCCACGGGACTGCTTCGTCTGACCGGGTCCGACCGCATACTAAGCGGTCGCTTGCCGATCAGGGAACAGTCGCGTAGGTCACGTGCGGGCGGGCCGCGCCCGTACGTGCATCCGCTCCCCCTGCGGTCCGAACAGGCTCAGGAACTCCACCGGCCCCTCCCCCGTCGACCCGAACCAGTGCGGCACCCGCGTGTCGAACTCGGCCGCCTCGCCCGCGGACAGCACGACGTCGTGCTCCCCGAGGACCAGGCGGAGCCGGCCGGAGAGGACGTAGAGCCACTCGTAGCCCTCGTGGGTCCGTGGGTCGGGATCCTGCCTGCGCTGGGGTTCGAGCACCTTGAAGGCCTGTAGGCCGCCGGGCTGGCGGGTCAGCGGCCAGTGGGTGCGCCCGCCCCGGACGATCGGCTTGGACCGCACCCGCGGGTCCCCCACCGGCGGCGCCCCGACCAACTCGTCCAGCGGCACCTGGTGCGCCTGGGCGATCGGCAGCAGCAGTTCGAGGCTGGGCTTGCGCAGGCCCGACTCCAGCCGGGAGAGGGTGCTCACGGAGATGCCGGTGGCCTCGGACAGCGCGGCCAGGGTCACCTCCCGCTCCTTGCGGATGCGGCGCAGCCTCGGGCCCACGTCCGCCAGTACGTCGTCTGTGCTCATGGCCCCTATTGCAGGAACGGCAAATCCGTTTGTCAATCCCGCGGCCCCCGGGCGACCGTCGCCCCATGACCGAGAACAACGGGTACGAAGTCGTCGTCGTCGGCGCCGGAGCCGCCGGCCTGTCCGCCGCGCTGGTGCTGGGCCGGTCCCGGCGCCGCACGCTAGTCGTCGACGCGGGCGAGCCGCGCAACGCGCCGTCCGCGCACATGCAGGGATATCTGTCCCGGGACGGCATGTCCCCGGCGGAGTTCCTGGCCGTCGGGCGCGAGGAGATCGCCCGGTACGGGGTGGAACTGGTCCGGGACCGGGTGGTGGACGTGGCCCGGGAGGGGGACTTCGCCGCCGTCCTCGCGAGCGGCCGGACCGTGCGGGCCCGGCACCTGGTGATCGCGACCGGCCTGACGGACGAGCTGCCGCCGGTCCCCGGGCTCGCCGAGCGGTTCGGCCGGGACGTGGTCCACTGCCCGTACTGCCACGGCTGGGAGGTACGCGACCTGCCGACCGGCGTCCTCGCCACCTCACCGCTCAGCGTGCACCAGGCGCTCATGGTCACCCAGTGGTCCAAGGACGTCCGGCTCTTCCTGCACGAGGTGGGCGAGGCGGAGCTGACGGACCAGGACCTGCGCCGGCTGGCCACCGCCGGGGTCACGGTCGTACCCGGCGAGGTGGCCGGACTCGTGACCGCCGGCGACCGCCTCACCGGCGTCCGGCTCGCGGACGGCACGGTCCACGAGCGCGAGGTCCTGTACGCCGCCCCGCGCGCCGTCCCCCACAACGACCTGCTGATCAGGCTGGGCGCCGAGCTGCGCGAGACCCCGTTCGGCAGCTACCCGGTGATCGACGAACGGGGCCTGACCACCGTGCCCGGCCTGTGGGCGGCCGGCAACGCGAGCGGCTTCGCGGAACAGGTGATCAACGCGGCGAGCCGTGGCTACCGCGCCGGGGCGGCGATCAACGGAGAACTCCTGATGGCCGACCTCGACGACGCCTCGTAAGGGGTGCGGGGCCGCGTCCGATGGACGGCTACCGCCGCGCGGGCGCGATCAGCCCCCGGGCCGCCCGCACGGAACGGAACCGCGCACCCGGCGATGCGCTGAGGCACGATGACTGCATGCTGCTGACCCGGTTGGCCCAGGTGTCCCGGGAGGTCGCCGCGACAGCGGCGCGGTCCCGGAAGATCGCGCTGCTCGCGGAGTTGTTCCGGGACGCGGAGGCGGACGACGTGCCGATCGTCATCCCGTATCTCGCCGGCCGGCTGCCGCAGGGCCGGCTCGGCGTCGGCTGGAAGGTGCTGGGCCGCCCGGTCCCGCCCGCCGCCGAGCCCTCCCTCACCGTGCGGGAGGTCGATGCCCGGCTCACCGGGCTGGGCAAGGTGTCCGGGCCCGGCTCCCAGGCCGAGCGGACGCGGATCGTCGGGGAGCTGATGGGCGCGGCCACCGAGGAGGAGCAGCGCTTCCTGCTCGGCCTGCTCACCGGCGAGGTGCGGCAGGGCGCGCTGGACGCGGTCGCGGTGGAGGGGCTGGCCCGGGCGACCGGCGCGGATCCGGCGGACGTGCGGCGGGCCGTGATGCTGGCGGGGTCGTTGCAGACGGTGGCGCGGGCCCTGCTCGGCGAGGGACCCGGATCGCTCGACCGCTTCCGGCTCACGGTCGGCCGGCCGGTGCTGCCGATGCTGGCGCACAGCGCGTCCTCGGTCGCGGAGGCGGTCGAGAAGCTGGGCGCGTGCGCGGTGGAGGAGAAGCTGGACGGCATCCGGGTCCAGGTCCACCGGGACGGCGACACGGTCCGGATCCACACCCGCACCCTGGACGACATCACCGGCCGGCTGCCCGAAGTGACCTCCGCAGCACTGGAGTTGAGGGGCAAGCGGTTCATCCTGGACGGCGAGGTGATCTCCTTCGACGCGGCGGGCCGGCCCCGGTCCTTCCAGGAGACGGCGGGCCGGGTCGGCTCGCGCACGGACGTGGCGAGGGCAGCCGAGGAGACCCCGGTCTCCCCCGTCTTCTTCGACGCCCTCTCGGTCGACGGCCGTGACCTGCTCGACCTGCCCTTCGCCGAGCGGCACGCGGAGCTGGCCCGGCTGGTGCCGGAGCCGATGCGGGTCCGGCGCACGGTGGCCTCGGGCCCCCGGGACGTCCCGGAGGCGGAACGGTTCCTCGCCGACACCCTGGCCCGTGGCCACGAGGGCGTGGTGGTCAAGGCGCTCGACGCGCCCTACAGCGCGGGCCGGCGCGGCGCCGCCTGGCTGAAGGTCAAGCCCGTGCACACCCTCGACCTGGTGGTGCTGGCCGCCGAGTGGGGTCATGGCCGGCGCACCGGCAGGCTCTCCAACCTCCACCTCGGCGCCCGCACCCCGGACGGCGGCTTCGCCATGCTCGGCAAGACCTTCAAGGGCATGACCGACGCGATGCTCGCCTGGCAGACCGAACGGCTGAAGGAACTGGCGGTCGAGGACGACGGCTGGGTGGTCCGGGTCCGCCCCGAACTCGTGGTGGAGATCGCCTACGACGGTCTCCAGCGCTCCACCCGCTACCCGGCGGGTGTCACCCTCCGCTTCGCCCGCGTGGTCCGCTACCGCGAGGACAAGCGTCCCGAGGAGGCCGATACCGTGGAGGCCCTGTTGGCAGCCCACCCGGAGGTCTCGCCGTGACGGTACGGACGACGAAGCGCAGCGCGGGACTGCTGTTGTTCCGGCACACCGACCAAGGGCTGGAGGTATTGCTCGGCCATATGGGCGGGCCGCTCTGGGCGAAGAAGGACGCGGGCGCCTGGACCGTGCCGAAGGGCGAGTACGACCCGGCGGAGCCGGCCTGGGAGGCGGCCCGGCGGGAGTTCCGGGAGGAACTGGGGGTGGCGCCGCCCGACGGGGAGGCCGTACCGCTGGGCGAGGTCGTGCAGCGCAACGGCAAGATCGTCACGGCGTGGGCGGTGGCGGCGGACCTCGACCCGCGGGCGATCACCCCGGGGACCTTCACGATGGAGTGGCCGCCGCGGTCGGGGCGGACGCAGGAGTTCCCGGAGCTGGACCGGGTGGCGTGGTTCGGTGTGGACCGGGCCCGTGAGGTGATCGTCACGGCGCAGGCCGCGTTTCTCGACCGGCTGGCGGAGCACTCGGGCTAGCAGGAGCCCCTGCGGCGACCGGAGGAAACCGCGCCCGAGGGCCTGTCGCGTTGCGACGTGCGGGGCCGCGCGCGAAGGTCGAGACAAGCCCGCTCCCAGGGAGGTCAGCCATGCCCATCGCGACGGTGAACCCGGCGAACGGCGAGACGCTCAAGACGTACGAACCCATGGACGAGGACGAGCTGGAGCGCCGGCTCGAACTCGCCGAGGCCACCTTCCGCACGTACCGGACGACCTCCTTCGCCGACCGCGCCCGACTGCTGAACAAGGCCGCCGACCTGCTGGACGAGGACCAGCGGGAGATCGGCCGGATCATGACCACCGAGATGGGCAAGCCGGTCAGGCAGGCCCGCGCGGAGGCCGCGAAGTGCGCCAAGGCGATGCGCTGGTACGCGGAACGCGCCGAGGGGCTGCTGGCCGACGAGGAACCGGCCGAGTCGGACGTGACGGACTCCGGCGCCTCCCGGGTCCGGGTCCGCTACCGGCCGCTCGGCCCGGTGCTCGCGGTGATGCCCTGGAACTTCCCCCTGTGGCAGGTCGTCCGCTTCGCGGCACCCGCGCTCATGGCGGGCAACGTGGGCCTGCTCAAGCACGCCTCCAACGTCCCGCAGACGGCTCTGTACCTGGAGGACCTGTTCCACCGGGCGGGCTTCCCCGAGGGCTGCTTCCAGACGCTGCTGATCGGCTCGGCCGCGGTGGACGACGTCCTGCGTGACGAGCGCGTGAAGGCGGCCACCCTGACCGGCAGCGAGCCGGCCGGCCGGGCGGTCGCCTCCAGCGCCGGGGAGATGATCAAGAAGACGGTGCTGGAGCTCGGCGGCAGCGACCCCTACGTCGTGATGCCCTCCGCCGACCTGGACCGCGCGGCCGAGGTCGCGGTGACCGCCCGCGTGCAGAACAACGGGCAGTCCTGCATCGCCGCCAAGCGGTTCATCGTGCACACCGACGTCTACGACGCGTTCGCCGAGAAGTTCGTCGCGGGCATGAAGGCCCTCAGGATCGGCGACCCGCTGGCCGAGGACACCGAGATCGGGCCGCTCGCCAGCGAGCAGGGCAGGAAGGACCTGGAGGAGCTCGTCGACGACGCCCGGCGGAGCGGGGCCGAGGTGCGGTGCGGCGGGCAGCGGCCGGACGGGCCCGGCTGGTACTACCCGCCGACCGTGCTCACCGGCATCACCCGGGAGATGCGCATCCACCGCGAGGAGGCGTTCGGACCGGTGGCCACGCTGTACCGGGCGGGCGACCTGGACGAGGCGGTGCTGATCGCCAACGACTCTCCGTTCGGGCTGAGTTCGAACGTGTGGACGCGGGACGAGAACGAGGTGGAGCGGTTCGCGCGCGACCTGGAGGCCGGCGCCGTGTTCGTCAACGGGATGACCGCCTCCCACCCGGCGTTCCCGTTCGGTGGAGTGAAGCGGTCGGGGTACGGGCGTGAGCTGTCCGGGCACGGAATCCGGGAGTTCTGCAACATCACCACGGTTTGGCAGGGTGCGTGAGCGCCGCGCGGCTACCATCCCGTTTGTGAACCGCGAAGTGACCCTGCCTCTGATCGTCGACGACCGCGGGACCTTGCAGGTGGCCGCGGTGGACGTGAGTAAGTTGTTGCGGACCGTGGGCGCGCGGTGGCTGCATCTTGTCGAGGCCGGGGAGCAGGGGCTGGACGAGGACACGGTCGCCGCGCTGACCATCGAACTGGCGAAGCTGGCGGACCGTATCGACGTGGCGTGCATCGCCCACAGCAGCGGGGCGCCCTGACGGCCGCACCCGCGTCTGTCGGCACGGCCGCGACCGTGCCCGTCGCCGCAGCCGTGCCCGCCGCCACGGCGGCGGCTCCGTCGCGGGAGTACCGGCAGCCCCGGCGGCCCCCGGTCACCGCCCTCCCGTCGTAACGGCCGTATCCGCGTTTTCCCTCGTCCGGAGGCATGAATCGCCCTGGGCGCCTGACCCCCGGGTCCCCGATTCGGAGTAACCCAGCGCGAGATCGTCGTCCTCCCGGGTGACGGTGGGTGTAGCACCCCACAGAGGTGAACCCACCTTCTGGCCGGTGGGCGAAGGCCCCCGGAGAGCGGAAAGCAGGGACGGTTCATGGCGACTTTGTGCAAGCCCTCGGTGTCGGTCCCGGAACACGTGATCACGATGGAGGAGACGCTGGAGCTGGCGCGCTCGCGCCACGCGGACCACCCCCAACTGCCACTGGCCCTCAGACTGATCGAGAACACCGGCGTCAAGACACGGCACATCGTGCAGCCCATCGAGGAGACCTTGAAGCACCCGGGCTTCGAGGAGCGCAACAAGCTCTACGAAGCCGAGGCCAAGGCCCGCGTCCCCGCCGTGATCCGGCAGGCGCTGGACGACGCGGAGCTGCTCACCAGCGACATCGACGTGATCATCTACGTGTCGTGCACGGGTTTCATGATGCCCTCGCTCACGGCGTGGCTGATCAACGAGATGGACTTCGACAGCACCACCCGTCAGCTCCCCATCGCCCAGCTGGGCTGCGCGGCCGGCGGAGCGGCCATCAACCGGGCGCACGACTTCTGCTCGGCCTACCCGAACGGCAACGCGCTCATCGTGGCCTGTGAGTTCTGCTCGCTGTGCTACCAGCCCACCGACCTCGGCGTCGGCTCGCTGCTCTCCAACGGTCTGTTCGGCGACGGCATCGCCGCAGCCGTGGTGCGCGGGCAGGGCGGCACGGGCGTCCGTCTGGAGCGCAACGGCTCCTACCTGATCCCGAAGACCGAGGACTGGATCGCCTACGACGTCCGGGCCACCGGCTTCCACTTCCTGCTGGACAAGCGGGTGCCCGCGACCATGGAGCCGCTCGCCCCGGCGCTCAAGGACCTGGCCGGCGACCACGGCTGGGACGCTTCCGACCTGGACTTCTACATCATCCACGCGGGCGGTCCCCGAATACTCGACGACCTCAGCAAATTCCTGGAGGTCGACCCCCACGCCTTCCGGTTCAGCCGGTCCACGCTCACCGAGTACGGCAACATCGCCAGCGCCGTCGTCCTGGACGCGCTGCGCCGGCTGTTCGACGAGGGCGGCTCCCACGACCGGGCGCGCGGACTGCTCGCCGGCTTCGGTCCCGGCATCACCGCCGAGATGTCGGTGGGCCGCTGGGTCACGGCGGACGGCGACGCCCGGTGATCGAGGAGGCGACGCGCACCGGCGTCGAGGCCATGCCCCCGATCCGGCACTGGCCGGCGCTCGACCTCACGGGCACGGACTTCGACCCGGTGCTGGCCGAGCTGATGGACGAGGGCCCGGTCACCCGCGTCCAGCTGCCCAACGGCGAGGGCTGGGCCTGGCTGGTCACCCGGTACGACGACGTGCGCATGGTGACCAACGACCCCCGCTTCGGCCGGGAGGCGGTCGTCGACAGGCCGGTCACCCGGCTCGCCCCGCACTTCATCCCCGACCGGGGCGCGGTCGGCTTCCTCGACCCGCCCGACCACACCCTGCTGCGCCGCTCGGTCGCCACCGCCTTCACGGCCAAGGGCGTGGAACGGGTCCGCGACCGGGCGCGCGGCATGCTGGACGAGATGGTCGACGACCTGCTCGGGGCCGGCCCGCCCGCCGATCTCACGGCGACGGTCCTCGGCCCCTTCCCGATCGCGGTGATCTGCGAGCTGATGGGCGTGCCGGCCGGCGACCGGCACGGGATGCACACCTGGACGCAGCTGATCCTGTCCGCCGCGCACGGCAAGGAGGTCAGCGAGCGGGCCAAGCGGGAGATGAGCTCCTACTTCGCCGACCTGATCGGACTGCGCGAGAACAGCGCGGGCGAGGACGTCACCTCGCTGCTCGGTGCCGCCGTGGGCCGCCGCGAGATCACCCTTGAGCAGGCCGTGGGCCTCGCCGTGCTCCTCCAGATCGGCGGCGAGGCGGTCACCGCCAACAGCGGGCAGATGTTCTACCTGCTGCTGACCCGTCCCGGTCTGGCGGCGCGGCTGCGCGCGGAACCGGCGATCCGCCCCCGGGCGATCGACGAACTCCTGCGCTACATCCCGCACCGCAACGCGGTCGGTCTGTCCCGGATCGCCCTGGAGGACGTGGAGATCGCGGGCGTCCGCATCCGCGCGGGCGATCCGGTGTACGTCTCCTACCTGGCCGCCAACCGGGACCCGGACGTCTTCCCCGCGCCGGACACCGTCGACTTCTCCCGCCGTCCGAACCCGCATGTGGCGTTCGGTTTCGGCCCGCACTACTGCCCGGGCGGCATGCTGGCCCGGCTGGAGGAGGAACTGCTGATGAACGCCCTGCTGGACCGGGTACCGGGCCTCAGACTGGCCGTACCGCCGGATCAGGTCCCCTTCAGGAAGGGCGCCTTGATCCGGGGGCCCGAGTGCCTGCCGGTGACCTGGTGAGGTTCCCATGACAGAGACCGAGGGACTGTACGTGCCACCGGGCCACGGCCGGGTGGTCGAGACACCGGCCCAGCGGGTGACCTTCAAGGTCACCGGCCTGCACTCGCGCATGGCCTCCACCTTCGAGGTGGAGGTCCCGCCCGGCTTCGACGTGGGCGCCCATGTGCACACGCGCAGCGAGGAGTTGTTCTACATCCTCGAAGGCGAACTGGACGTGCTCGCCTTCGAGCCGCGCGTGCGCACCCCCGACAACTGGCGCACGTGGGAGTCGTCCTCGGGCAGCCGGGTGGTCCGGGCGACACCGGGCACGGTCATCGTCGTACCGCCCGGCTGCCCGCACGCGTTCGCGAATCCGACGGAGACACCGGCGAAGATGTTCTTCCAGGCCGCTCCCCCGCCGGACCACGAGCGGTACTTCGAGGAGCTGCTGGACATCCTCGGCAACGGCGGTCCGCCGGACCAGGAGGCCATCGAGGCGCTGCGGGCCAAGTACGACATCGAGCAGCTCACACCGCTCAGGCACCGGTGAGCGCTAGCGGATGGGCATCCCCGACAGGGTCCGCGCGATGACCAGCCGCTGGATCTCGCTCGTGCCCTCGAAGATGGTGTAGATGGCCGCGTCCCGGTGCATCCGCTCGACCGGGTACTCACGGGTGTACCCGTTGCCGCCGAGGATCTGGATCGCCTGGGCCGTCACCTTCTTGGCGGTCTCGCTGGCGAACAGCTTCGACATGGATCCCTCGGCGGCGGTGAACGGCTTGCCGTTGACCGCCATCCAGGAGGCACGCCACACCAGCAGGCGGGCGGCGTCGATCTGGGTGCGCATGTCCGCCAGCTGGAAGGCCACGCCCTGGTTGTCGATGATCGGGCGGCCGAACTGCTCGCGGGTCGTCGCGTAGTCGAGGGCGACCTCGTACGCGGCCCGGGCGGTGCCCACCGCCATGGCGCCGACCGCCGGGCGGGACGCCTCGAACGTGGCCATGGCCGCGTTCTTGACGCTCCCCCAGCCTCCGGCCGGGGGGACCCCCACGCCGCCCTTCTTCGCCTTCTCCCGGGCCCGGGCCAGCCGCTCGTCCAGCTTCTCCTTGCCGCCGAGCAGGCAGGACCCGGGCACCCGGACGTTGTCGAGGACGACCTCGGCGGTGTGCGAGGCGCGGATGCCGTGCTTCTTGAACTTCTGTCCCTGGGAGAGTCCGGGCGTGCCCGGCGGGACGATGAAGGAGGCGTGGCCCCTGGAGCCCAGCTCCGGGTCGACGACGGCGACGACGACGTGGACATTGGCGATGCCGCCGTTGGTCGCCCAGGTCTTCGTGCCGTTGATCACCCACTCGTCCTTGGCCTCGTCGTACACGGCACGCGTGCGCATGGAGGCGACGTCGGAGCCGGCATCGGGCTCGGAGGAGCAGAACGCGGCGACCTTGACGTCGTTCTGGTCGCCGTACATCTGGGGTATCCAGGTGCCGATCTGCTCCTCGGTCCCGTTGGCGAGTACGCCCACGGCGGCCAGGCCGGTGCCCACAATGGAGAGGGCGATGCCCGCGTCGCCCCAGAACAGCTCCTCCATGGCCATCGGGATGCCGAGCCCGGTGGGGTCGAAGTACTGCTGCGCGTAGAAGTCGAGGGAGTAGATGCCGACCTTCGCGGCCTCCTGGATGACCGGCCAGGGGGTCTCCTCGCGCTCGTCCCACTCCGCCGCCGCGGGGCGGATCACGTCCGCGGCGAAGCCATGGAGCCAGTCGCGCACTTCCTTCTGTTCCTCGTTCAGCTCCATGGTGAACTCGGCCATGTCCCCTCCAGCGGCGGTGGTGCGATGTTACTTACGGTAACACGAGTCTGTTACTGATCGGTAGGAGAAGTCAACCGCCGATGACGCCTCGGCTGCCCGTTCGATGCCGGGGGCCCGGTCAGTGTTAGTTTGCGCAGGCGTCACCGAATCAGCACGGGTGGGGAGAGCACATGGACACCACGCAGCGGACCGATCAGCAGCGGTCCGCCGACCGCCGACGGCGCGAGCTGCTGGAGGCCGCCGACCGGGTGGTGCTGCGCGACGGCCCGCAGGCGTCGATGAACGCGATCGCGGCGGAAGCGGGTATCACGAAGCCGATCCTCTACCGGCACTTCGGCGACAAGGGCGGTCTTTACGCGGCCTTGGCCAAGCGGCACACCGACGCGTTGCTGGCATCGCTGCGGGCGGCGCTGGACGCACCGGTCGACCGGCGCGAGCGGGTCGAGTCCACGCTGGACACCTATCTCGCCGCGATCGAGGCCCGGCCCCAGGTGTATCGGTTCCTCATGCATCCCGCGGAGGGCAGCACGGGCGGCGACCAGGGCTTCGACGTCGGCAAGCACTCGGCTCCGCTGCTGCGGCAAATGGGCGAGGAGCTGGCCCAGGTCATCGAGGAGCGGGTGGACCTCGGACCGGAGAGCCAGCGGCTGGCGCGGGTGTGGGGGCACGGGATCGTCGGGATGATGCACGCCGCCGGGGACTGGTGGCTGGGGGAACGTCCCTGTTCCCGCGCCGAGTTGGTGCGGTCACTCGCCGATCTGCTGTGGGGTCGCCTGGCCGCGGCCGGGGACCGGGTGGGGGGCCCGGGGTTCTGAACGGCTTCCGCACCCCTCAGCTCTGGGCGCCCACCCGGTGCCAGGAGGCTCTGGAGACCTGCCTCAGCAGCCTCCGCTTCCGCCACCCGGTGAGGCGGTCCGCGTACACGCGGCCCTGAAGGTGGTCGCACTCGTGTTGCAAGCATCTGGCAAAGAAGCCGGTGCCGTGCAGGGTGACCGGGTCGCCGGCCAGCGTGAAGCCCTCGACCACCGCGTGGTCGTAGCGCTCGGTTCCCGCCTCCAGGCCCGGCAGGGACAGGCAGCCCTCGGGACCCCGGATCACCACACCGTCCGCCTCCACCAGGCGGGGGTTCACCACATGCCCCAGGTGACGCACGTCCTCGTCATCCGGACAGTCGTACACGAACACCCGCAGACCGACCCCGATCTGATTCGCGGCCAGGCCCACCCCCTGCGCCGCGTACATCGTGGCGAACAAGTCCTCCACGAGGGCGGCGAGGTCGGGGCCGAAGTCGGTGACGTCCCGGCAGGGCTCGCGCAGTACCGCGTCGCCGAGCAGGGTGAGGGGCCGGACGCGCCCGTGGGCGCCCGGAATGGAACCGTGTCGCATGGCGGCAAGGGTACGGTTCGTATCGCTCATGCCCGCCGCTCAAGCCCTGGGCCGGGATTCGGGTGTGGGAATGGATCTCGATAGGCTGAGGTTCACACCACGTTGCCGGATGGCCCCAGGCGCGGCGCGTACGCAAGGAGGATCGAGAACTGATGGCAGGCAACTCGGACCCGCTCACGCCGCGGGCCAAGCTGGCCGTGACCGCGGGCAAGGCGGTCGCTGCGGCATCGCGGGCCGCGGGGCGCGGCAGTGGATCGGTGATCGGCGGCCGGGTCGCACTGAAGCTCGACCCCGACCTGCTCGCCCGGCTCGCCCAGAACCTGGACGTCGTCCTGGTGTCGGCGACCAACGGCAAGACCACGACCACCCGGCTCATCGCCGAGGCGCTGCGGGCCGCGGGCCCGGTCGTGTCGAACGCGCTCGGCGCCAACATGCCGGCCGGCATCACCTCCGCGCTGGCGGGCGGCTCGGACGCCAAGTTCGGTGTCATCGAGGTCGACGAGAAGTACCTGGCCGGTGTGGCCCGGGACACCAGCCCGAAGTGCATCGCCCTGCTGAACCTCTCCCGTGACCAGCTCGACCGTGCCGCCGAGACCCGGATGCTCGCCGAGAACTGGCGGGAGGGTCTGGCCGGCTCCAAGGCCGTGATCGTCGCCAACTGCGACGACCCGCTGGTGGTGTGGGCCGCGTCGTCGTCCCCGAATGTGATCTGGGTCGCGGCCGGGCAGATGTGGAAGGACGACGCCTGGTCCTGCCCGTCGTGCGGTGGCGTGATGCAGCGCCCGGGTGACGACTGGTTCTGCGGTGAGTGCGGGTTCCGGCGGCCGACGCCGACCTGGGCGCTGTCCGGGGACCACGTGCTGGACCCGCACGGCTCCGCCTGGCCGATCCACCTCCAGCTGCCGGGCCGTGCCAACAAGGCGAACGCGGCCTCCTCCGCGGCCGTCGCCGCCGTCTTCGGGGTGCCGCCGCAGGTCGCCCTGGAGCGGATGTACCAGGTGCAGGCGGTGGCCGGCCGGTACGACGTCGTCCAGTTCCAGAACCGCGATCTCAGGCTGCTGCTGGCGAAGAACCCGGCCGGCTGGCTGGAGACGTTCTCCCTGATCGACCCGCCGCCCGCGCCGGTGATCCTGTCCGTGAACGCGCGCGGGGCCGACGGCACCGACACCTCCTGGCTGTGGGACGTCGACTACACCCGGCTGACCGGCCACCCGATCTTCGTCATCGGTGACCGGAAGCTGGACCTCGCCGTCCGTCTGGAGGTCGCCAACCAGCACTTCCAGGTCTGCGACAACCTCGACCAGGCCGTGCAGATGTGCCCGCCGGGCCGGATCGAGGTCATCGCGAACTACACCGCGTTCCAGGACCTGCGCCGCCGCGTCGGCAACTGATCTTCTGATCCTCGAAGGGCGATCACCTCATGAGCGACAACCAACTGCGGCTGGTGTGGATCTACCCGGACCTGCTGAGCACCTACGGCGACCAGGGCAACGCGCTCGTCGTGGAGCGCCGGGCCCGGCAGCGCGGCCTGGACGTGGCCCGCCTCGACGTGCGCAGCGACCAGCCGATCCCGACCTCCGGTGACATCTACCTCATCGGCGGCGGCGAGGACCGTCCGCAGCGGCTCGCGGCCGAGCGGCTGCGCCGGGACGGGCATCTGCACCGGGCGGTGGAGAACGGCGCGATCGTCTTCTCGGTCTGCGCCGGCTACCAGATCCTCGGCCACGAGTTCATCAACGACCTCGGTCAGCGCGAGCCGGGCCTCGGCCTGCTCGACGTGGTCTCGGTGCGCGGCGAGGGCGAGCGGTGCGTCGGTGACGTGCTGGCCGACATCGACCCGCAGCTCGGTCTCCCCCAGCTGACCGGCTTCGAGAACCACCAGGGCGTCACCCACCTGGGCCCCACGGCCCGCCCCCTCGCCCGGGTGCAGATCGGCAAGGGCAACGGCACCGGGGACGGCACGGAGGGCGCGTACAACGGGACCGTCTTCGGTACGTACATGCACGGGCCGGTCCTCGCCCGCAACCCGCAGATCGCCGACCTGCTGCTGAAGCTGGCGCTCGACGTCAACGCGCTGCCGCCGATCGACGACCGCTGGTACGAGGCGCTCCGCAACGAGCGCATCGAGGCTGCGCAGCAGCCTGCGTAGTGACAGCTGCGCAGCAACCCGCGTAACCGGTTCTTCAGCCGGATTCCAGTGTGGTCCGGCAGGCTCGTGGCGGGCCCGCCTGACGGTCCGTCCGCTCACATGTGCGGGCGCGTCCAGCAGGCGGACGCCCGCTACGGAGCCACCCCCTCACGCCGGTAGGGTGACCGGGAATCCGCC
The DNA here is from genome assembly GCF_014650735.1 of Streptomyces canarius. NCBI lineage: Bacteria > Bacillati > Actinomycetota > Actinomycetes > Kitasatosporales > Streptomycetaceae > Streptomyces > Streptomyces canarius. The sequence continues at coordinate 135,887 of NZ_BMVN01000019.1, read as the reverse complement.
GGACATCGTGGTCCGGTTACCCGGCCCACGTTGAGAAGGTATTCGGGCTATGCGCATTGGTGTCCTCACGTCCGGCGGCGACTGCCCCGGCCTGAACGCCGTCATCCGGTCCGTCGTGCACCGTGCCGTCGCCGACCACGGCGACGAGGTCATCGGTTTCCGGGACGGCTGGAAGGGCCTCCTGGAATGCGACTACCTGAAGCTCGACCTGGACGCCGTGGGCGGCATCCTCGCGCGCGGCGGCACCATCCTCGGTTCCTCCCGGGTCCGCCCGGAGCATCTGCGGGACGGTGTGGAGCGGGCCAAGGGCCATGTCGCGGAACTCGGCCTGGACGCGATCATCCCGATCGGCGGTGAGGGCACGCTTAAGGCGGCCCGGCTGCTGTCGGACGGCGGGCTGCCGATCGTGGGCGTGCCCAAGACCATCGACAACGACATCGCCGTCACCGATGTCACCTTCGGTTTCGACACGGCGGTGACCGTGGCGACCGAGGCCCTTGACCGGCTGAAGACCACCGCCGAGTCCCACCAGCGCGTCCTGATCGTGGAGGTCATGGGCCGGCACACCGGCTGGATCGCGCTGCACTCCGGCATGGCGGCCGGCGCCCACGCCGTGGTCGTGCCCGAGCGGCCCTTCGACATCGACGAGTTGACGAAGAAGGTCGGCGAGCGGTTCGAGGCGGGCAAGCGGTTCGCCATAGTGGTCGCCGCCGAGGGGGCCAAGCCGCGGCCCGGCTCCATGGAGTTCGACGAGGGCGGCAAGGACGTCTACGGCCACGAGCGCTTCGCGGGCATCGCGCGGCAGCTGTCGGTCGAGCTGGAGCAGCGGCTCGGCAAGGAGGCCCGGCCGGTGATCCTCGGGCATGTGCAGCGGGGCGGCACGCCGACGCCGTACGACCGGGTGCTGGCGACCCGCTTCGGCTGGCACGCGGTCGAGGCCGTGCACCGGGGTGAGTTCGGCATGATGACGGCGCTGCGCGGGACCGACATCGTCATGGTGTCGCTGGCGGAGGCCGTGGAGACGCTGAAGACCGTACCGGCGGAGCGGTACGACGAGGCGGAGTGCGTTCTGTAGGGGCCTCGCCGCACCCGACCCCGGTCGAAGGGGCGGGCGGGACGAGTTCTACCCTTGGGCGGGACAGAATTCGCACACCCCCCGAAACAGGAGCCGCAGGATGGATCACAGCGGGCACGGCATGACCATGGATCTGCCGCCGTTCACGCTGGGGCGGGGGCTCGGATGGTCGGCGGACCCCTTCTTCCTCATCGCCTGCCTCGCCGGTCTGGCTCTCTACGGCTGGGGTGTCGTACGGCTGCGGCGGCGCGGGGACGCCTGGCCGGTCAGCCGTACCGTCTCGTACGTCGTCGGCGTGCTCACCATCGCCCTGGTGATGTGCACCAGGCTGAACGACTACGGCATGGTCATGTTCAGCGTGCACATGGTGCAGCACATGGTGATCAGCATGCTGTCGCCGATCCTGATCCTGCTCGGCGCCCCGGTCACCCTGGCGCTGCGCGCGCTGCCGGCCGCCGGCAGGGGCCGCAAGGGTCCGCGTGAGCTGCTGCTGATGCTGCTGCACAGCCGGTACATGCGGATCATCACCCACCCGGCGTTCACCATCCCGCTGTTCATCGCGAGCCTGTACGCCCTCTACTTCACCCCGCTGTTCGACTTCCTGATGGGCTCGAAGACCGGGCACGTCGCGATGATGGTGCACTTCCTCGCGGTCGGTGTCGTGTTCTTCTGGCCGATCATCGGTGTCGACCCGGGCCCGCACCGGCCGGGCCATCTGATGCGGATGCTGGAACTGTTCGCGGGCATGCCGTTCCACGCGTTCTTCGGTATCGCGCTGATGATGGCGTCGACGCCGATGGTGGAGACCTTCGAGCACCCGCCCGCCTCCCTGGGCATCGACGCGCTGTCCGACCAGAGCGCCGCGGGCGGCATCGCCTGGGCGTTCAGCGAGATCCCGTCGGTGCTGGTCCTGATCGCGCTGCTGTTCCAGTGGTACCGCTCCGAACAGCGGCAGGCCAAGCGCAAGGACCGGGCCGCCGACCGGGACGGCGACAAGGAGCTGGAGGCGTACAACGCCTACCTGGCCTCGCTGAGCGCGCGCGAGGGTTAGCCCGCCGGGCCCCGGGGCCGGCCGCGGCTATCCCCTCCGGGCCCGAACCGGGGCACCATGGTCGTGTACGGACCATGAGGAGGGTGTCGCGATGCCCGGTTCCACGAACGGTTCCACCAAGACGATGGGGGCGCTCACGGTCGGCGGGCTGATCGTCGTGACCGCCTACACGGTCGCGCTCGGCGGCAACGGCTGGCTGTGGTTCGGATGGGTGGTGCTGGGGCTGCTGACGCTCGCCCTGGTGGTCACCCAGTCGTGAGCCGCGCGGGGCGGGCGGGGCTGGCTACAGTGCCCGCATGAACAGCAGGACGCCCTCGTTCGACGAGCTGGACCGCCGGATCACCACCGCGCTCATGACGAACGCGCGGACCAGCTTCGCCGAGATCGGAGCCGCGATCGGGCTGTCCGCCACCGCGGTCAAGCGGCGGGTGGACCGGCTGCGGGAGACCGGGGTGATCACCGGGTTCACGGCGACGGTCAAGCCGTCCGCGCTGGGCTGGCGCACGGAGGCGTACGTCGAGGTGTACTGCGAGGGCGCGGCCCCGCCCCGGCGGCTGGCGGAGGTCGTCCGCAACCATCCGGAGATCGCGGCGGCCATGACGGTGACCGGTGGCGCCGACGCGCTGCTGCACGTGCGCGCCCGGGACGTGGAGCACTTCGAGGAGGTGCTGGAGCGGATCCGCGCCGAGCCGTTCATCCGGAAGACGATCAGCGTGATGGTGCTGTCCCATCTGCTCCCGGAAAGCCCGGAGGCGGGCGCCACCCACGCGGCCCCCGAGTGACCGGACCAGCGCGCAGGAGTCGTGCGTGACACACGGCAACAACGCAGCGATCCTGCCTGTCTGCGCAGCTTTTCTCGCTTGTCGCCCGTCTTCCTCCCTTCCTACCGTGGTGTCACCCCTCAGTGACACACAGGAAAGCGGAGGGAACCCTCTGTGACCGACAGTCGTGTGCCGCGTTCCCGGCGGTTTCTGGTCTGTGAACCCAGACACTTCGCCGTCCAGTACGCGATCAATCCCTGGATGCATCCCGACAAGCCCGTCGACGTGGACCTGGCCCAGGAGCAGTGGCAGCAGCTGATCCGCGCCTACCGGACCCACGGCCACGCCGTGGACTCCGTCGAGCCGGTCCCCGGCCTGCCGGACATGGTGTTCGCCGCCAACGCGGCGTTCGTCGTCGGCGGCCGGGTCTTCGGCTCCCTGTTCCACGCCCCGGAGCGGCGCCCCGAGTCGGTGCACTACGACACCTGGTTCAAGGCCGCCGGCTACGACGTCCACCGGCCCGAGTCGGTGACCGAGGGCGAGGGCGACCTGGTGTGGACGGGCCGGTACGTGCTCGCCGGCACCGGGTTCCGCACGACGCGTGAGGCGCACCGGGAGGCGCAGGAGTTCCTCGGCCACCCGGTGATCGGCCTGACCCTGGTCGACCCGTACTTCTACCACCTGGACACGGCGCTGTTCGTCCTCGACGACGACAACATCTGCTACTACCCGGAGGCCTTCTCGGCGGGCAGCCGGGAGGTCCTCAAACGCCTGTACCCGAACGCGGTGCTCGCCACCCGCGAGGACGCGATGGCGTTCGGCCTGAACTCCGTCTCCGACGGCCGGAACGTCTTCATCGCGCCCCAGGCGGAAGCGCTCGCCGAACGCCTGACCGGCCACGGCTATGTCCCCGTCCCCGTCGACCTCTCCGAGTTCCACAAGGCCGGCGGCGGCATCAAGTGCTGCACCCAGGAGATCCGCTGATGACCGCACCCGCGCGCACCCGCACGTCCGACGACCTGATCCGCGCGGAGGAGCCGGTTCTCGCGCACAACTACCACCCGCTGCCCGTGGTGGTGGCCCGCGCCGAGGGCACCTGGGTGGAGGACGTCGAGGGCAACCGCTACCTCGACATGCTGGCCGGCTACTCGGCCCTCAACTTCGGCCACCGGCACCCGGCGCTCGTCGAGGCCGCACACCGCCAGCTCGACCGGCTCACCCTCACCTCCCGCGCGTTCCACAACGACCGGCTGGCCTCCTTCGCCGAGCGGCTCGCGGAGCTGACCGGCCTGGACATGGTGCTGCCGATGAACACCGGCGCGGAGGCGGTGGAGAGCGGCATCAAGGTGGCCCGCAAGTGGGCGTACGACGTGAAGGGCGTCCCGGCCGGACAGGCGACGATCGTGGTCGCGGCGGAGAACTTCCACGGCCGTACGACGACCATCGTCAGCTTCTCCACGGACGAGACGGCCCGGTCCGGCTTCGGCCCGTTCACGCCCGGTTTCCGGATCGTGCCGTACAACGACCTGGCCGCGCTGGAGGCGGCGGTCGACGACACCACGGCGGCGGTGCTGATCGAGCCGATCCAGGGCGAGGCCGGGGTGATCATCCCGGACGACGGCTACCTCACCGGGGTGCGGGAGCTGACCCGCCGCACGGGCTGCCTGTTCATCGCGGACGAGATCCAGTCGGGCCTCGGCCGGACGGGCCGTACCCTCGCCGTCGAGCACGAGGACGTCGTCCCGGACGTTCTGCTGCTCGGCAAGGCGCTCGGCGGCGGCATCGTGCCGGTGTCGGCGGTGGTGGGCCGGCGCGAGGTGCTGGGGGTGCTGCACCCCGGTGAGCACGGTTCGACGTTCGGCGGCAATCCGCTCGCCGCGGCGGTCGGCACGGCCGTGGTCGAGCTGCTGGAGACCGGCGAGTTCCAGCGCCGGGCGGCCGAGCTGGGCGTGGTGCTGCGGGACGGACTGACCGAGCTGACCGGCAAGGGCGTGACCGGTTTCCGGGCGCGTGGGCTGTGGGCCGGCGTGGACGTCGACCCCGCCCTCGGCACCGGCCGCGAGATCAGCGAGCGCCTGATGCGCGAGGGGATCCTGGTCAAGGACACCCACGGGTCCACGATCCGGCTCGCGCCGCCGCTGACGATCACGGCGGAGGAGCTGCGGTCGGCGCTGGGGGCCCTGGAGAAGGTGCTGGCCTGAGGGACGGGCGGGGGCCGGTGACGGCACCGGTCCCCGCCCGCCGCGCCGTCAGTCCGTGCCGAGGAGCCGCTTCATCTCCTTGATCTCGGCGTTCTGCGCGGTGACGATGGCGTCCGCCATGGTCTTGGCGGGGCCGTACTGGCCCTTCTCCTTCTCGGTGGTGGCCATCTCGACGGCGCCCTCGTGGTGGCCGACCATCATCGACAGGAACTTGGTGTCGAAGTCCTTGCCGGTGGCCTTCTCCAGGGCCGTCATGTCGGCCTCACTCATCATCCCGGACATCCCGGACATCCCGGAGTGGGCGGAGTGGTCCATGCCGGCCATGGGGACCTGCTCGCCCCAGGACGTCAGCCAGCCGGTCATGGTGCGGATCTCCGGGTCCTGTGCCTTCTCGATGCGCGAGGCGAGGTCCTTCACCCGCGCGGAGGAGGCCCGGCCGTCGGCGAGCTTCGCCATCTCCAGGGCCTGCTGGTGGTGCGGGATCATGCCCTGCGCGAAGGAGACGTCCTGGGCGTTGTGCGCGGTGGCCGGCGCGCTCGGAGTGGCCGGCGCGCTCGCGGTGGCGGAGGAGCCGTGTCCGGTGTGGCCGCCGCCGGCGCTGTCGTTGTCGCCGCCGCAGGCGGCCAGGACGAGGGCTCCGGTCACGGCGACCGCGGCGAGGGCGGCACGGCGCGTCAGGGTACGGATGGTCATGCGGGGAACTCCTGCTGTCTGGAGGGATTACGGGCACGCGTGCACACGACCGCGGCACCTGCGCCGTGGCAGGGCGGCGGCCGGGGGCGGCTCTAGATCCGCAGGAGTTGGAGTTCCGCCAGATCGGGCGGGGCACGGGCACCGTCCGGCGCGGTGGCCGGACCGGGGCGCGGGCAGGCGGCCGGTGCGACGACGGCCGCCGGGCCGGGGGCCGGCACGGGCAGCTGGGGGCCGCCGTCCAGCGCGCCCGAGGCACAGCTCGGGTCGGCGTGGTGCAGCCGGTGGCCGCCGCAGTCACCGGCGGCGTCCGGGCAGTCGTCCGGCGCGCTGACGGCGACCGCGCCGTGCGCGGCCCGGACGGGCCCGGAGTGTCCGGCGTGAGCCATGCCCCCGCCGGGCGCCAGCGCGTGCATCCCGAGCAGTCCGGCCAGCAGGGCGAGCACGAGCAGCCCGCGGTGCCGCCGCTGCGGCGGTCGCGGGGCGCGTGCTCGGGTGCCGGTCATCGGGAACATCGTACGAGGGCCGGGTACGGCCGGCGTGCGGGGGCACGCCGGTCGCGGCGCAGCCGCCCCTTCAGACGGAGGAGCCGTGCTCGGGGCGTATGGCGACGGCGAGGCCGAGCCTTCGCCTGCCGGTCGTCGCCATGGTTCAGCCGAGGCGAGCTCCGACGGCCCGAGGAGTGGTCGACGGGACTGACTCCGCACAAGGCGGCAAAGGCCGCCTCGGTGTTCTCCCACGCGGTGACGTGCTGGCTGGATGGTGGCTGGCCAAGCCCGACCTGCTCACCGGACTGCTCGGGCGGTCCAAGCCAGGGACCGGGCTGAGCCTCGGGACCCAGCTGCCGTCCCGGCGGGGCGCGGGCTCCCGCCGGGACGGGGAATCACGGGCCGAGCAGGGCGGGGTGAGCCTCTTGCGGTGGCCAAGCGGGGGACATCGGCAGCCAGCTGGATCAGCCGAGCCCGCGGGAGAGTGGCGTGGGGCTCCATTCGGCTGCCGGCCCGCGCCAGGTCCGGCATCCGATCGGTGCCGGCGGTGACCACTCCCACGATGTTCTGTTCGGACCAGTCCATTGGTGACATCTCCGTCAGCTCCATTAGCTTCTGAGGCATGGGCATGTGTGCAGTCCGGCGAACAGGCCGCGCGATGGTGCTAGTCAGCTTGCTGTGCGCCCTCCTGGCCGCGGGCGCCAATATTCAAGCCGAAGCCGCCACCCCACGATTGAGGTTGTACGTCCTTGGCGACAGCATCGCCGGCGGCAGCGACCAGGGCGGTAAAGGACCGTACGGCTGGCCCTCGCTGGTCGCTGAACAGCTGGGACTGACACTGGTTCTCGACGGCAAGGGTGGCACCGGCTACACCACCGGTGGCTGACAAGAAGGCGGACGGCCGTACGCACAGCGGGTGAAGCAGGCCATTGCCACGAAGCCGGACGTGGTCGTGGTCGAGGGCTCCCGCAACGACACCAGCCCGGCGAAAACCCGGGCCGCCGCCGTGGACACCCTGCGCCGTCTGCGTGCAGGGCTGCCCCACGCGCGTATCCGGGCCGATCTACTCGTTCCGGCGACCGATCGGCTCACATCCGATCGACGAGGCGGTATCGGCCGCGGCGGAGAAGCTCAGCCTGCCCTACCTGTCCGCAGTGCGCCGCGGGTGGTTCACCGGATCCGCTCACCGGTTCATCGGAAGCGATGGTGTCCACCCCACGAACGCCGGCCACGCATACCTCGCCAAGCGGATCCGCCCCGAACTGTCCCGGCTGTTGCCTACAAAGAGCCGGGACGACTGAGCGCTCCTTGCCGCTGTTTCTCGTCTGCGGTAGGCAGCTCCCGTACCTCCTCGGCCCGCGCCGGGGTTTCCTCGAACCGCTCGACGGTCTCCGCGTCCTCCACTTCCGGACTGAGGTCGATCAGCACCTCGACGGACCGGCCCACGACAGCGGGGGCGATCACGGCCCGGTGGTCAGCCCGACCCGCTGGGCCGGCTCCACGCTGGTCAGCCGATGGCGCCCACAGGGAGAACGTTGCACGAGGTGGGTGGCTCGGAGCAATATTCGCAGCCACATGTCACGGCTTTCACGAGACGATGGGTCCGTCGAACACGACGTACTCCCCCGTCCGGCCGTCCCGGCCCCGGTCGGTCGTGCGACGCAGATGTCCCGGGGTGTCCGCGACTCCTTCTCAGCGCTGGCCCGGCCCGTCTACGGCCTGCTGTGGTCAGGGCACGAGTTGAACGGCTTGGCCGGTACGTCAGCCGGCGAAGCGGACTTTCACGAAGGGCGACGCACTGCGATCCGACAGCGCTGACACCGTCGTCATCATCTGCACGTCCGGCGGCAGAGCCCCGGGCCAGATGACCGCCACCGCCATGACCACGACGGTCAGCGCGGAACCAGAAGCGGAATGTGAGCAGGAAGCGGTGCATACGCACGCCAACCGCGCCACCCAGACAACAAACACGAGCTGACAATCGTGAAAACGGAAGCGGGAACTCTCGGCGATCCCATGCCCACCGTCGGTTCGAGAAGCAACCGCGCGACAGCACGGGCAGCGGCCCCGCGCACGCCCGCTCCCTGACTGACCATCAGCTAACTCGGCAAAGGGTCAGCATAAGACCTTCCGAACATGGCTACAGATGACGGCAGGTGCACATCAGCCCATGGCCGTGCCCCCGGGCTGACGAGTGAGGAGCGAGCCGTGTTCTACTACCTGCTCAAGTACGTGGTCCTGGGCCCGCTGCTCAGAGTGGTCTTCCGGCCCCGGATCGAAGGCCTGGAGCACGTGCCCGCGTCGGGGCCGGCGATCATCGCCGGGAACCACCTGTCGTTCTCCGACCACTTCCTGATGCCGGCGATACTGAAGCGCCGCATCACCTTCCTCGCCAAGGCGGAGTACTTCACCGGCCCCGGGGTGAAGGGCCGGCTCACCGCGTTCTTCTTCCGCAGCGCGGGGCAGATCCCGGTGGACCGCTCGGGCAAGGAGGCGGGGCAGGCCGCGATCCGTGAAGGGCTCGGCGTGCTGCGCAGGGGGGAACTGCTCGGCATCTACCCGGAGGGCACCCGTTCGCATGACGGCAGGCTCTACAAGGGCAAGGTCGGGGTGGCCGTGATGGCCCTCACGGCAGGCGTCCCGGTGGTGCCGTGCGCGATGATCGGCACGTTCGAGGCACAGCCGCCCGGGAAGGTCGTCCCCAGGATCCACCCGGTGACCATCCGCTTCGGCGAGCCCCTGGACTTCTCGCGCTATGCCGGCATGGAGCACGAGAAGGCCGTGCTGCGGGCGGTCACCGACGAGATCGTCTACTCCATCCTGGCGCTGTCCGGGCAGGAGTACGTCGACGAGTACGCGGCCGTCGTCAAGGAACGGCAGGCGGCGGAGCAGAACGCGAAGCGCAGGTTCCCGCGCGCGCCGCTCAGTTGACCTCTGCCGTCGGCAGAAGGAGGGCAGCGGGCCGGGGCCGGATGCCTAGGCTCGCCGTATGAAGACAGCTGTGGTGATCGGGGCGGGCGGGCAGATCGGGCGTCCGGTGGTGGAGGCGCTGGCGCGGGACGGATGGGCGGTGACGGCCGCCTCGCGCGGCGGCGCCCGGGACGCGGCATGGGACGAGGGGGTGCGGACGGTACGGCTGGACCGCGCCGACGACACGGGCCTGGCCGCGGTGGTGGGCGACGGCTGCGACCTGCTGGTCGACGTGGTCGCCTACGACGCCGGGCACGCCCGGCAGGTGACGGGGCTCGCGGGGCGGATCGGCTCGGCGGTGGTGATCTCCAGTGTGTCCGTGTACGAGGACGGCGCGGGGCGGGGCTTCGACACGATGGGCGAGCCGGACGGCTTCCCCGACTACCCGGTACCGGTCCCCGAGACCCAGCCGACGGTCGCTCCGGGCGAGGCCACCTACAGCACCCGCAAGGCCGCACTGGAGCGGGAACTCCTCGCTCGCGGCGCCGGGGTGCCGGTCACCGTACTGCGGGCGGGCGCGGTGCACGGACCGTACAGTCCGCTGCCGCGCGAGCTGTACTTCGTGCGGCGGAACCTGGACGGGCGGCGCGACCGGGTGCTGGCGTACCGGGGCGAGAGCCGGTTCCATCCGGCGAGTGCCCGGAACATCGCCGAACTGGTGCGGCTGGCGGCGGCCCGGCCGGGCTCCCGGGTGCTCAACGCCTGTGACGGTCAGGCACCGACGGTCGCCGGGATCGGTGCCGCGATCGACGCCGTGATGGGGGTGGAGACCCGGACCGCGCACCTCGACGGGCCGCCGGCCGGTTCGGTGGGTCAGACGCCGTGGTCGGTGCCGCGGCCCGTGGTGTGCGACATGTCGGCCGCCGAGCGGGAGCTGGGCTACCGGCCGGTGGTGTCGTACGCCGAGAGCCTGCCGGAGACGGTGGAGTGGCTGACCCGGGCGCTGCACGGCCGGGACTGGCGCGAGGCGTTTCCGCTGCTCGCCCAGGCCTACCCGGACCTGTTCGACTACGCGGCGGAGGACGCCTGGTGCACGGCTTAGCGGCCGTACGGGAAAGGGGCGGCCGGGGGGCCGCATGGGCGAGGGGCGGCCGGGATGTCCGGCCGCCCCTCGTCACCGTGCCGGTACGGTCACGGCTTGGGCGTGGCGTGCGGCGCGCAGGTCACGTCCTTGCCGTCCAGCGTGCCGTCGAGCAGGTAGGCGTCGACGCGCTGGTTGACGCAGGGGTTGACCAGGCCGGTCACGCCGTGGGAGCCCGCGTTCTTCTCGGTGATCAGGCGGGAGCCCTTGAAGCGCTTGTGCAGTTCGACGGCGCCCGCGTACGGAGTGGCGGCGTCACGCGTGGACTGCACGATCAGCACCTTCGGCAGCCCCAGGTGCGTCGTGACCTCGACCGGGGTGTGCTGCTTGCCCGGCCATGTGGCACAGGGCAGGTTCATCCAGGCATTGGCCCAGGTCAAAAACGGATAGTCCCTGTTGAGCCGGGTGTTGTCCCGGTTCCACTTCTGCCAGCTGGTGGGCCACTTGGCGTCGGCGCACTCGACGGCCGTGTAGACGGCGTTGCCGTTCTCCGCACTGATGTTGCCGGCCGTGTCCGACAGGTCGGGGGCGGCGGCGTTGACCAGCGCCTGGGTGTCACCGGCGAAGTACTTGCTGAACACGGTGGCGACCGGCACCCACGAGGAGTCGTAGTACGGCGCGCCCTGGAAGAAGGAGATCAGCTCGGCCGGACCGACGACCCCGCCGATCGGGTTCTTCTTGGCGGTGGCGCGCAGCTGGAGCCACTTGTCCTGGACGGCGGCGCGGGTGGTGCCGAGGTGGAAGGCGGCGTCGTTGGCGGCGACCCAGTCCTGCCAGTCCTTCCAGCGGCCCTCGAAGGCGACGTCCTGGTCGAGGTTGGCCTCGTACCAGATCTTCTCGCGGGAGGGGTTGACCACGCTGTCCACGATCATGCGGCGGACGTGGCCCGGGAAGAGCGTGCCGTAGACGGCGCCGAGGTAGGTGCCGTAGGAGACGCCGAGGTAGTTGAGCTTCTTCTCGCCCAGCGCGGCGCGGATGACGTCGAGGTCGCGGGCGGTGTTCGGCGTGGTCATGTGCGGCAGCATCGCGCCGCTGTGTTCGGCGCAGCCCTCCGCGTACTCACGGGCCAGCTTGCGCTGAGCGGTCTTGTCGGCCTCGCTGTCGGGCACCGGGTCCATCTTGGGTGCCTTGACGAACTCCTGCGGGTCGATGCAGGAGATGGGCGCCGAGTGGCCGACGCCGCGCGGGTCGAAGCCGACGAAGTCGTAGGCCTTGGCCACGTTCGCCCAGACCGGGGCCTTCGTGGTGACCCGGCGCGGGAAGCGCAGACCGGAGCCGCCGGGGCCGCCCGGGTTGTAGACCAGCGCGCCCTGGCGCTCCTTCTTGGTGCCGGTGTTGCCGATGCGGTCCACGGCGAGCTTGATCTGCTTGCCGTAGGGGTGGGCGTAGTCGAGCGGCACGCTGACCCAGCCGCACTGGATGGGCTTCTCCAGCCCCCAGTCGGTCGGACAGTCCTGCCAGTTGACGCCCGCCTTGGCGGCTCGGGCGGCGGCGATCTCGACGCCCTTGGCCTCCCGGTCCTGCGCGGGCCGGCCGGCGGCACCGGCCGCGGGAGCCGAGACCGCGCCGGCGATCAGGGTGGCGGTGACGAGTGCTCCAGCGGAACCGAGTGCCATCAGGCGGCTCTTCGGTCTGTTCTCCCTCAAGTGGGCCCCTCCCCGTACCTCGCTGTGGGTTGTCAGGCGGGGATCCTCTCGGCTGTGAGGAGGCTGGGAACAGGGGGCGCCGCCTATCTTTACCAATCCGATAACCGGATGATCATGTTCGGTTCCCCGGACGGCCCGGATGCTTCAGCCGAGCCCGGCCAGTGCCTCGTCCAGGAGTCCGCGCAGGAGCAGGGCGTCCGGCGCGACGGCGGTGACGAGGGCGGCGGGGCCCGCCAGGGGCACCAGCGAGGCACACTCCCCCAGCATCCGCGCGGCCACCGGAGCCTCGGCGAATTCCGGTCGTACGACGACGAGTTGCCCCACCGCGCGAAGCCCCGACAGCACGGCCGGCCCGTCCCAGCCGCCCGGCGCGCCGGGACCGCAGGCCAGCTCCTGGTCCAGCACGGTCCGGCCCGCGACCCGCACGGTGAGCCGGCTGGTGAGGCGTCCGGGCGGTTCCCCGGCCCGCCCCAGCACCTGCTCCTCGCGCAGCACGAACCGGGCGCCGGCGGCGAGGTCGGCCCGGGTGGTGACGCGCAGGTCGCTGCCGCCCGCGGAGATCAACTGCTCAGGGAGCCAGTGCAGTTCGGCACCGGCGGCCACGTCGAGCCGGACGTCGTACCGGGCCTCGCCCTTGGCCTGGCCCGGCAGGGCGAGGGTGGCGGCGGCCGACCCCACGTGCAGCCGGGCGCCCTCCTCCACCCGTGCGGCCAGCGTGAAGCGGTCACCGCCGAGCGGCCCGCTCATGGCGCCGACGACCATGACCCTCGCCTCGGCTCCGGCCGACCGGGTGCGGCGCGGCGCCAGTGGGCCCTCGCCGTCCAGGACGGGCAGGGCCGTACCGCCGCGGCCGTCGGCGCGGGCGACGATCCGGGCGCTCCCCCGGACCCCGGTGACGGTCACGCCGTCCATGCGGCGAGCCGCTCCCGGACCCAGGCGGCCACGTCGGCGACACCGGTCTGGCCGCGCAACGACTGGAAGACGACGGGGAGTTCCGCCCGCTGTGCCTTGGCGTCGGCGGCCATCCGGGCGAGGTCGGAGCCGACGTGCGGGGCGAGGTCGGTCTTGTTGACGACGAGGAGGTCGGCGGTGGTGACGCCGGGCCCGCCCTTGCGCGGGATGTCGTCGCCGCCGGCCACGTCGATCACGAAGATCTGGGCGTCCACGAGCCCCTTGGAGAAGGTGGCGGTGAGGTTGTCGCCGCCGGACTCGACGAGGATCAGGTCCAGGGGGCCGACCGCGTCCTCCAGGTCCTCGACGGCTTCGAGGTTGGCGGAGATGTCGTCGCGGATCGCGGTGTGCGGGCAGGCGCCCGTCTCGACGGCGGTGATCCGCTCGGGCGGCAGCACGGCCTCCCGGAGCAGGAACTCGGCGTCCTCGCGGGTGTAGATGTCGTTGGTGACGACGGCGAGGGACAACTCCTCGCGCAGCATCCGGCAGAGGGCGGCGACGGTGGCGGTCTTGCCCGACCCGACCGGGCCGCCGAGCCCGATCCGCAGGGCCCGGCGGGTCCCGTCGGGGCGGCGCGCGTCCGCGCTGAGGGCGGCGGGGGCGGGGTGGGTGTGGTCGAGGTGCATGTACGGCTCCTGTGATCGGTCGGTTCTCAGCCGAGCGCGTCGGGTGTGCGGGTGGGCGGACTCATGACGCGAACAGCCGCACGGGCCAGTCCGCGTGCCACTGTGCACCCACCTCCAGCAGGGGCGCGGACGCCGCGGGCAGCGCGTCGACCCCCTCGTCGGCCACCCGCCGCGCCGCCTCCACGGCACGGTCCGCCACGCGGTCCAGTTCGGGGGCCAGCCGGGCGAGGACCCCGGTCGCGTCGAACGGGTCGAGGCTCAGCAACCGCACGGTGGCCGTCGCCGGCCCGCTCACGCTCTCGTACACCGCGCAGTGGGCCGCGTCCTCGGGTGCGAGCCCGGCCGCCCGGGCGGCGAGACCGAGCACGACGGGCTGATGCGCGCCCTTGGGGAACCGGCGTGCCACGGCGTCCAGTTCGGCGGACGGCCAGGTCACCCGCGCGGCTCGCAGCAACTGCCGGCCGAGGCGTCGCGCGGCGGCCCGCAGGGCCGGGGACGGCGTACGCGCGTCGGCCGCCGCGTCCAGCTCACCCGGGTCGGCACCGAGGACGGCCGCCGCCGCCAGTGCCGCCCCGACCAGCCCGGAGGTGTGCAGCCGGCCCCGGCAGAACTCCTCCAGGCCCGGCGCGTCGGTGATGCGGCCCGCCTTGACGGCGGCCTCCGCCCCGCCGGAGTGCGCGTGCCCTCCGGCGGGGAACCGGCCGTCGGCCAGGACGAGCAGTGCTGCCCTGGACACTAGAAGAGGAAGTAACGCTGGGCCATGGGCAGTTCGGCGGCCGGGGCGGCCTCGACGAGTTCGCCGTCGATGTGCACGGCGAAGCTGTCGGGGTCGATCCGGACGTCCGGCCGGGCGTCGTTCTCGCGCATGTCGGCCTTGGTGACCGCGCGCGTCGACTCGATCGCCGCGAACCGCTTGCCGAGTCCCAGCCGTTCCGGCAGCCCGTCCTCGATCGCCAGGTCCGCGACGAAGTTGACGGAGTTGGCGGCGGGGGCCCGGCCGATGGCGCCGTACATCGGCCGGGGAAGGATCGGCTGCGGGGTGGGGATGGAGGCGTTGGCGTCGCCCATCTGCGCGTACGCGATCTGCCCGCCCTTGATGACGAGGAGCGGCTTGACCCCGAAGAACGCGGGTTCCCAGAGCACCAGGTCGGCGAGCTTGCCGGTCTCGACGGAGCCGATCTCGGCGGCGAGGCCCTGGGCGAGCGCGGGGTTGATCGTGTACTTGGCGACATAGCGCCGGACCCGGTGGTTGTCGGCGCGGCCGTCACCCGGCAGGGCACCGCGCCGGCGCTTCATGACGTGGGCCGTCTGCCAGGTGCGCAGGATCACCTCGCCCACCCGCCCCATCGCCTGTGAGTCGGAGGAGATGATCGAGATCGCGCCGAGGTCGTGGAGGATGTCCTCCGCCCCGATGGTGGAGGGGCGGATCCGGGACTCGGCGAACGCCAGGTCCTCGGGGACGGCCGGGTTGAGGTGGTGGCACACCATCAGCATGTCGAGGTGTTCCTCGGTCGTGTTGACGGTGAAGGGCCGGGTCGGGTTGGTGGAGCTGGGCAGGACGTTCGGCTGCGAGACGACCGTCATGATGTCCGGGGCGTGGCCGCCGCCGGCGCCCTCGGTGTGGTACGAGTGGATGCCCCGGCCCGCGATGGCGGCGAGGGTGTCGCCGACGAACCCGGCCTCGTTCAGGGTGTCGGTGTGGATGGCGACCTGGATGCCGGTACGGTCGGCGACCGTGAGCGCCGCGTCGATGACGGCGGGCGTGGAGCCCCAGTCCTCGTGCAGCTTGAGACCGACGGCGCCGCCGCGGATCTGGGAGAGCATCGCCTCGTGGCTGACGGTGTTGCCCTTGCCGAGGAAGCCCACGTTGACGGGGTATGCCTCCATCGCCTCCAGCATCCGGGCCAGGTGCCAGGGTCCGGGGGTGACCGTGGTGGCCTTGGAGCCCTCGGCGGGTCCGGTGCCGCCGCCGACCAGGGTGGTGACGCCGGAGGCCAGCGCCTCGTCGGCCACCTGCGGGCAGATGAAGTGGACGTGCGCGTCGATGGCGCCGGCGGTCAGGATGCGCCCGTTGCCGGCGATGATCTCGGTCTCGGGACCGATGACCAGGCCCGGGTGGACGCCGTCCATGGTGTCCGGGTTGCCGGCCTTGCCGAGGGCGGTGATCCGTCCGTCGCGGATGCCGACGTCGGCCTTGACGACGCCCCAGTGGTCGACGACGACGGCGCCGGTGATCACGGTGTCGGGGGTGCCCTCGGCGCGGGTGGCGCGGGACTGGCCCATGGACTCGCGGATGACCTTGCCGCCGCCGAAGACCGCCTCGTCCCCGGAGCTTCCGGGGCCGCCGGAGCGGTCCTCCTCGATCTCGATGAGCAGGTCGGTGTCGGCGAGCCGGATCCGGTCGCCGGTGGTGGGGCCGAACAGGTCGGCGTAGGCGGCGCGGGAGATGTCAGGCATCGAGGGCACCTCCGGTCTCCCCGCGCAGCCCCGGCACGATCCGGGAGCCGGTCAGGGGCACGAGTTCGACCGCCACGGGGATGCCGGGCTCGAAGCGGACGGCGGTGCCCGCGGCGACGTTCAGCCGCTTGCCGCGGGCGGCGGCGCGGTCGAACTCCAGACCGGGGTTGGCCTCGGCGAAGTGGTAGTGGGAGCCGACCTGGACCGGCCGGTCGGCGGCGTTGAGGACGGTCAGCCGGGTGACCTCGCGGCCCGCGTTGCAGACGACGGGGTCGTCCGCGAACAGGATCTCTCCGGGAATCATCGCGGCCCCTCAGACGATCGGCTCGTGGACGGTGACGAGCTTGGTGCCGTCCGGGAAGGTGGCCTCGACCTGGACGTCATGGATCATCTCGGCGACCCCGTCCATCACATCGTCCCTGGTCAGGATCTTGCGGCCGGAGGACATCAGTTCGGCGACGGTGCGGCCGTCCCGCGCGCCCTCCAGGATGTGCGACGTGATGAGGGCGACCGCTTCCGGGTGGTTGAGCTGGAGACCACGAGCCCTGCGCTTCTCGGCCACGTCGGCCGCCACATGGATCAGCAGCCTCTCTTGCTCATGCGGGGTCAGTTGCACGTCCCACCTCACAGTCCTCGCTCCGGACCGTGCGGGGTCCGGTTGCCGCGGCCACCACGACGGGGACAGATGTAACACACAGACAAATCCCCGGAGTTTCGTCAATCCCGGGCAGAAAAACCCCTGGTGGCATGGATCGGCAGGCTAGAACGCCGGAGTTTCAACGACGTTAACCAGACCTTGGCCGATCCATGACCGGCCGATGGGCTCCCGTGGAGACGAGGTGATCAGGAGGCGCCCGGCCTCCGGTGCTCCGCCGCGATCCCGAAGCGCCGCTGTTCGCGGGACGCGGAACCGGCCTCATGGACCCCGGAGACCGAGCTGATGATCTGCTCCTCGGCCGGCTCGTCCAGGGCGTCGAGCCGTTCCAGATCGGCGGCCGAGACCAGCGCCACCAGCGGCTTGCCGTGCCGGGTGACGACGACGCGCTCACCGCCGTACACCACGCGGTTGATCAGGTCGGCGAGTTCAGCCCTGGCTTGCGTCACCGGAATCTCGTAGGCCATACCCCCATCATAACGTCACGTACATCCTGTACATTTTTTACAGAAGCCGAGCCCATCGGGGTCTCGTCATGAGGAGGGGTACGTCCATGTCCCGACCGTCCGCCCGTCATGTCCTGCCCGAGTTCACCGAGCGCACCGGGAGCGCCGTACGCACCCTCGATCCGTACGCGAAGCTCTTCGAGGACCGGATCGTCTTCCTCGGCACGCCGGTCGACACCGCGGCGGCGAACGACGTGACGGCCCAGCTGATGTACCTGGAGCACGCGGCGCCGGACCGGGACATCACGCTGTACGTCAACTCGCCGGGCGGCTCGTTCGACGCCATGGCTGCGATCTACGACGTGATGCAGTACGTCGGCTGCGACGTGGCGACCTACTGCCTGGGCCAGGCCTCCGCCTCGGCCGCGGTGCTGCTCGCGGCCGGCACCCCGGGCAAGAGGTTCACCCTGCCCGGCGCCCGCATGGTGATCGAGCAGCCCGCGCTGCCCGAGCCGGTGCGCGGACAGCCCAGCGACCTGCTCATCCAGGCGGAGGAGTTGACCCGGATCCGCGCGACGCTCGCGGAGATGCTCGCGCGGCACACGGGGCGCACGGCCGGGCAGGTCCACGAGGACCTGGAGCGTGACCTGATCCTGGACGCCGCCGGGGCGGTCGCCTACGGTCTGGTGGACGGCATCGTGCCGAGCCGCCGGGACACGCCCGGCGCACCGGACGCGAGGTGAGCCGCCCGTGCTGCCGGACCTCCCACCACTGCCCGCGCTGACCCGCGCCGAGGGTGAGTTGATCGACCGTTACCTGGAGGCCGTCGACCTGCTGGGCCGCATCAACCCTGCCCGGCCCGGGGACACCTACCGCGGGCTGCGCGCGGCCCAGGCCCTGGTGCGCAAGGCGGCAGAGCTGCGGGACGCGCTCGCGCTGATGCACCAGCGGGGCGAGACGGAGCTGCACGGGGACACGCTGGCACGGGCGTTGCGGGTGCTGGACGGTGAGCGCCGGGCCGCTCGCGTCGCGCTCCCGCCGAACGGCGTCGGCTGACGCGGACGCTCCGCCGGCTCGGCGGGCCCGCGCGTCGACACGCGTCGTTCGGACGGGACTTGAAACGGCCCGAACGACGTACCGCCGACCGGTGTACATCCAGATCGCTTTCCGGGCCTCCCGAGTTGCGCCAAGCGCCACGGCACGAGCCGCCGGGAGGCGCTTCGCCCCAGGTCGGGGGCTACGTCCGGGATCTGACGGACGCTCGAACAGAGCAGTGTCCATCCGAACGGGTGAGTGGTGAGTAACGCCACAAATCCCCGATTCCGTTGGGATTTTCCGACAGTTGTGAGCCAAGATCCGTGTCTGACGACAAGCCCCCGCCACCGCGGCGGGGCGATCCGGGCGGACGCCGAGTCCTGCCGCCGCCCGGATGACCGGTCGACGGAGTGGATCGGCAGGAGTGGAGGACCCAAGCAAGACGGGTCGCCGGAACAGATGTTCGTCCGTACGACACGGACGGTCGTCGGCTCCGGGCAACCCTTGGGGTGAAGCCGTGGCAACGCGGCCGGGCAACTTCGCCAGCCCGAATCCGACAGGTCATCCTTCACAGGCGGCTGACGAAGGGTTGCGCATGACTGCGCTCAATCGTGTCCCGTCGCTGATGGCCCGGGCCGGCACGGCCTCGGCTCTGACCCTCGCCGCCGTGGGCGGCTCGATCGCGGTGCCCGGCCTCGCCACCAACGCCTCCGCCGCGACCATGGCGACGAAAGCGCTCAAGGTCGCGGCCTCGAAGAAGGGCGCCCCCTACGCCTGGGGAGCCACCGGACCGCGCCGGTTCGACTGCTCGGGGCTGACGCTCTACTCCTACAAGAAGGTCGGCAAGAAGCTGCCGCGCACCGCCGCCCAGCAGTACAACAAGACGCACCACATCTCCTCCAGGAGCCGCAAGGCGGGCGACCTGGTCTTCTTCCACTCGGGTTCGTACGTCTACCACGTCGGCATCTACGCCGGTCACGGCAAGATCTGGCACGCCCCGAAGACCGGCGACGTGGTGAAGCTGGAGAAGATCTGGACGAGGAGCGTCTGGTACGGCCGGGTCAGCTGACCCGCCTCCGGGCCAGGAGCGGCTCCAGCAGCAGGGCCGCTCCCAGCGCCGCTCCGGCGCCCGCACGCGACCCTTCGCGGGCGGCCCGGGGCCGACACGGACGGGCGGTCCCGACCGCGCCTCCCTCCAGCGTCCGAGTGTGCCCTCGAAGCGTCCTCAGGACGCGAAGCCCGAGTTGGAGCGGGCCCCGGCACCAACTGGCGTGGCTGACCGGGCTCACCCGGGCGTGACGGCTCGGCACCTTCCCGGCCGCCGTCGGCAGCTGCTGCCCGCGCTGAGCGCGGTCCGCCGGGCGCATCCCGGCGTACGCGTCTCGGCCGTGGACTACGACCGGCCGGCCCGGGGCACCGCGGTGGCGGCCGGGCCGGGACCGGCCCAGGCGGAGGAACCGGTCTGGTGACCGCCCCGGGGCACGCGTTCGCCGACACCTCGTCCCGGCTTCCGCCTGGCGGAGCTCTCCGGACAGCCGCTGATCAGCGTGGCGCCGTACCCTCCGCCCCGGCGGGAGATCGGGGCCCCGCTCGCCGAGGCGGGGGCCACACCGGCGCCGCTGGTGCCGGCGGTGTCCGCCGGCTGCCCCACGCCCAGCCACCGTAGCGCGCCGCGTGCACCGCTCGGCGCGCACGGCGACGGCCGCCGGCGCCCGGGTGAACCGCGGGGTGCGCGTCGGCCGGTGCCGGGCCAGGGTGACCGTCGTACCGGACATGATGGCGCCGACCGCGGCCGGCCACGCCGGTCGTGGGGCGCCCCCTTCCGAGCCCGTCTGACAACGCCTCCGCCCTGCCCGGGGGCTACGGCTCCTGCTGGCCCGCCGGTACCGGGGCCGTCGGGAGCGTCCAGGGGAGTTCGATGGAGACCGTCTTGCCGCCCTCTCGCGTGGGGCGGATGCGGAGTCTGCCGCCGCACTCGGCGGCGAGCCAGCGGATGATGACCATGCCGCGGCCGTTGTCCTGCTGGACGGCGGCGGGCAGTCTCTTCGGGAAGCGGGGATGGCTGTCCGTGACGCCGATGCGCAGGTGTTCGTCATGGTGCAGCGCGATGTCGACCGTGAAGGTGGGTGACTGGCCGAAGGTGTGCTGTACGGCGTTCGTGGCGAGTTCGGAGACGATGAGCCGCACGGTGTCGGCGACGTCGGTGTCGGACGGCAGGCCCCACTCCGCCAGGGTGCCCACGACGTAGGAGCGGGCGGCCGAGACCGAGGCCGGATCGCTCGGCAGAGTGACGGATGCTTCCAGGTGGTCTGCCATGGCGACGTCGTCCCTTTCCCACGGGGCCGTGGTCCGACATGTGGCGGAGGGTTCGAGTACGGTCCCGGACTGGTGCTTGTTCGCCAGACTGCCACCAACGGGCGGTCACGGGGAGCGATCCACCGGGATATGCATATATCTGTCGCTCGAAGCGGTGAACTCTGCGACGCGAAACCGCATATGGGCGGCCCGGAAGGAGTAAGGAGGAGCCCATGCAGAACGGTCCGGCAGTGCGCCGCCGCAAACTGGGCGCCGAACTGCGCATGCTGCGTACCGGTGCGGAGCTCACGAGCGGTGAGGCCGCCCGGCTGGTCGGCTGGCACCAGTCGAAGGTGAGCCGCATCGAGACCGGCGCCAGCGGTGTGAAACCGGCCGACCTGCGGTTACTGCTCGACGCCTATCAGGTGCGGGACGCGCATCTGCGCGAGTTGCTGCTGATGCTGGCGGGGTCGGAGGACACGGGCGGCCGGCACGGCTGGTGGCACGCCTACCGCGGGGTGCTGCCGCCCACCTACCGCGACTTCATCAGTCTGGAGTCGCAGGCGAGCGCGATGCGCACCCTGGAGACGACCGTGGTGCCGGGGCTGCTCCAGACACCGGAGTACGCCCGCGCGGTGACCCGGGCCGCCGTGAAGGACCTGGACGAGGACCGCCTGGACACCCTGGTGGAGGTGCGTCTGGCGCGGCAGGACGTGCTGCGTTCCGATCCGCCGCTGGTGCTGAGCGCCGTACTGGACGAGGCGGTGCTGCGCCGGGAGGTCGGCGGTCCGGAGGTGATGGCCCGGCAACTCGAACGGCTGATGGAGGCGGCCCGGCTGCCCCAGGTACGGCTCCAGGTGCTGCCGTTCGCGGCGGGGGCGCATGTCGGACTCACCGGGCCTTTCGTTATCTTCTCCTTTCCGAGCACTTCTGATCTGGACGTGGTTGTTCTCGACCAGTTGACGAGTAGCCTCTATCTGGAGCGGAAAGAAGACCTCATGGCCTACTCCGAGGCCTTCAACACCCTTCAGTTCCACGCCCTTTCCCCCGAGGAATCGTTGGACTACATCGCCGGGATAGGTGACGGCGCGTAAGGAGGCACCATGTCAGCTCTGCCTCGGAACGTCCCTGCCAGTACCGACCTGCACGCCGTGCGCTGGCTGCGCAGCAGCTACAGCACGGGCGCGAACAACTGCGTGGAGACGGCCCGGCCGCGCTCCGGCCCCGCGGCCGGACTGCTCGCCGTGCGCGACTCGAAGAACCCCGCCGGACCCGCGCTGCTCTTCTCCGCCGGCAGCTGGGCGGAGTTCGTCACCACACTCTGATCAGAGGTCGCCTTCCCCTGACCAGACCCCCTCACCCGTTCATCACCCTCGTGCGACACACGGCCGTGTACGCCGACTCATGGTCGCGTTTCGCCGATGACTCGTACAGCGCGTTCGATCTCCGCCCCGGAGAGGTCCGCCCGGGCGGTCAGCCTCAGCCGTGAGATGCCGTCGGGCACGGAGGGAGGACGGAAACAGCCCACGGCCAGGCCTGCCGTACGGCAGTCGGCCGCCCAGCGCACCGCCCGCTCCGGGGACGGAGCCCGCACGGAGACCACCGCGGCGTCCGGACGCACCGCTTCCAGACCCGCGGCGGTCAGCCGTGCGTACAGTTCCGCGGCCACCTCACGGGCCCGTGCCGCCCGTTCGGGTTCACGCTCCAGCAGCCGCAGCGCGGCCAGCGCGGCACCGGCCGCCGCCGGCGCCAGGCCGGTGTCGAAGATGAACGTCCGGGCCGCGTTGACCAGGTGGTCGATCACCCGGGCCGGGCCGAGCACCACCCCGCCCTGGCTGCCCAGCGACTTGGACAGGGTGGCCGTGACGACCACGTCCTCGGCGCCCGCGAGCCCGGCCGCGTACGGCGCGCCCCGGCCGCCGTCGCCCAGCACCCCGAGCCCGTGCGCGTCGTCCACGACCAGTCCCGCGCCGTGCTCCCGGCACGCCTCGGCCAGCGCGGTCAGCGGTGCCCGGTCCCCGTCGACGGAGAACACCGTGTCGGAGACGGCGATCGCGGCTCCCGCGTGCGCGGCCAGGGCCTTGCGCACGGCCTCCGGATCGGCGTGCCCGACGACCTGTGTCCCGCCCCGGGCGAGCCGGCAGCCGTCGATGAGGGAGGCGTGGTTGCCCGCGTCGGACACGATCAGCGAGCCGTGCGGGCCGAGCGCGGTGACCGCGGCGAGGTTGGCGGCGTACCCGGAGGAGAACACCAGGGCCGCCTCGAACCCGCAGAACGCGGCCAGCGCCCGCTCCAGTTCGGTGTGCAGGACGGTGGTGCCGGTGACCAGCCGGGAGCCGGTGGAGCCGCCGCCCCAGGTCCGGGCGGCCTCGGCCGCTCCCTCGACGACCTCCGGATGGCGGGTCAGACCCAGGTAGTCGTTGCTCGCCAGATCCAGCAGCGGCGTGTCGGCGGGACGGGGACGCAGGGTGCGGACGAGTCCGGCGCGGCGGCGCGCCCCGGCCTGTTCGTCGATCCAGCCGAACGCCATGGGTCCTCCGGTGCTTTTGTAGGTAGCGGACAGACCCTAGCGGTACGACCAGCCGCCCAGGGTGTGGCAATACCCACACGGTGAACCTGCTCCGTTGTGTGAAGTCTCCTTGGCCCGGGGCGGTCCCGTAGGACAGGATCAGGCCCCATGGACCTGCTGAACACGCTGGTGGACAAGGGGCTTCGGCGCGAGCTGCCGACCCGTGAGGAAGCGCTCGCCGTGCTGGGCACCTCCGATGACGACCTGCTCGACGTGGTGGCCGCGGCCGGCAAGGTGCGCCGGCAGTGGTTCGGGCGCCGGGTGAAACTCAACTATCTGGTGAACCTCAAGTCGGGCCTGTGCCCGGAGGACTGCTCGTACTGCTCCCAGCGGCTCGGTTCCAAGGCCGACATCCTGAAGTACACCTGGCTCAAGCCGGACGAGGCCTCGCAGGCCGCCGCGGCGGGCCTCGCGGGCGGCGCCAAGCGGGTCTGCCTGGTGGCCAGCGGGCGCGGCCCGACGGACCGGGACGTGGACCGGGTCTCGGAGACCATCAAGGCCATCAAGGAGCAGAACGAGGGCGTCGAGGTGTGCGCCTGCCTCGGCATGCTCTCCGACGGCCAGGCCGAACGCCTGCGCGAGGCCGGCGCGGACGCGTACAACCACAACCTCAACACCTCGGAGTCCACGTACGGGGACATCACCACCACCCACACGTACGCCGATCGGGTGGACACGGTGCAGAAGGCGCACGCGGCCGGTCTGTCCCCCTGCTCGGGCCTGATCGCGGGCATGGGCGAGAGCGACGAGGACCTGGTCGACGTGGTGTTCTCGCTGCGTGAGCTGGACCCGGACTCGGTCCCGGTGAACTTCCTGATCCCGTTCGAGGGCACCCCGCTGGCCAAGGAGTGGAACCTCACCCCGCAGCGCTGCCTGCGGATCCTCGCGATGGTCCGGTTCGTCTGCCCGGACGTGGAGGTCCGGATCGCGGGCGGCCGTGAGGTCCATCTGCGCACGATGCAGCCGCTGGCGCTGCACCTGGCCAACTCCATCTTCCTCGGCGACTACCTGACCAGCGAGGGCCAGGCCGGCAAGGCCGACCTGGAGATGATCGCGGACGCCGGGTTCGAGGTGGAGGGCACCGACCAGGTGACGCTGCCGGAGCACCGGTCGGAGGCCGGGGGCTGCGGGGACACCGGGGGCTGCCACGAGGGCGGCGGTGTCTGCGGGTCGGCGCCGGCGGTGGCGGGCGAGCCGCGGACCGACCTGGTCGCGGTCCGCCGCCGGGGCGCCGGGACGGACCTCGCGCCCAATGCCTGAGCTCGGCGTGCCGCAGCTGCTGGAACTGGACCGGCGGCATGTGTGGCATCCGTACGGCCCGATGCCCGGGCGCGCGGAACCGCTCGTCGTGGAGACGGCGAGCGGGGTCCGGCTGCGGCTGGCGGACGGGGCCGGCGAACTGGTCGACGGCATGTCGTCGTGGTGGTCGGCCATCCACGGCTACCGCCACCCGGTCCTCGACGAGGCCGTGCGCGAGCAGCTCGGGCGGATGAGCCATGTCATGTTCGGCGGGCTCACGCACGAGCCCGCCGTCCGGCTCGCGAAGCTCCTTGTCGACATGTCGCCTGACGGTCTGGAGCACGTCTTCCTGGCCGACTCGGGGTCGGTGTCGGTCGAGGTCGCGGTGAAGATGTGCCTCCAGTACTGGCGCTCGCTCGGCCGTCCGGGCAAGCAGCGGCTCCTGACCTGGCGCGGCGGCTACCACGGCGACACCTGGAACCCGATGTCCGTGTGCGATCCCGAGGGCGGGATGCACCAGTTGTGGACCGGTGTGCTGCCCCGACAGGTGTTCGCGGACGCGCCGCCCGCCGGGTACGAGGAGGCGTACGCGGACCAGCTGCGGGAGCTGATCGCGCGGCACGCCGACGAGCTGGCCGCGGTGATCGTGGAGCCGGTGGTCCAGGGGGCGGGCGGGATGCGGTTCCACTCCCCCGCCTATCTGCGGGTGCTGCGCGAGGCGTGCGACGCGCACGACGTGCTGCTGGTGTTCGACGAGATCGCCACCGGCTTCGGCCGCACCGGCGCGCTGTTCGCGGCGGACCACGCGTCCGTCAGCCCGGACGTGATGTGCGTGGGCAAGGCGCTGACCGGCGGCTATCTGACGATGGCGGCCACCCTGTGCACCTCACGGGTCGCCGACGGCATCTCGCGGGGCGATGTGCCGGTGCTCGCGCACGGGCCGACGTTCATGGGCAACCCGCTGGCCGCGGCCGTGGCCTGCGCCTCCATCGAGCTGCTGCGGGGACAGGACTGGCTCGCGGAGGTCGAGCGGATCGAGACGGGCCTGCGGGAGGGCCTGGCGCCCGCGCTCGATCTGCCCGGGGTGCGGGACGTCCGCGTCCTCGGCGCGATCGGGGTCGTCCAGCTCGACCACGCGGTGGACATGAGGGCCGCGACCGACGCCGCCGTACGGGCGGGCGTGTGGCTGCGCCCGTTCCGCGACCTGGTCTATACGATGCCGCCGTACGTCACCTCGGACGAGGACGTGGCACGGATCGCGCGTGCGGTGTGCGCCGCCGCGCGGGAGGGATGACATGCCGGTACTGGTGATCACGGGGACGGGCACGGAGATCGGCAAGACCGTCACCACCGCCGCCGTCGCCGCCGCGGCGCTCGCGGCCGGACGCTCGGTGGCCGTGCTGAAGGCCGCCCAGACGGGCGTGGGGCCGGACGAGCGTGGGGACGCCGACGAGGTCGCGCGCCTCGCCGGCCCGGTCACGACCGATGAACTCGCCCGGTTTCCCGAGCCGTTGGCGCCGGGTACGGCTGCCCGGCGGGCCGGGACGGCGCCGGTGCGTCCGCACGAGGTGGCCGAGCGGGCCGCCAAGCTGGCCACCGAGCACGATCTGGTGCTGGTCGAGGGTGCGGGCGGGCTGCTCGTCCGGTTCGACGCGGCCGGCGGCACGCTGGCCGACGCGGCCAGGCTGCTGGGGGCGCCGGTGCTGGTCGTCGCGCAGGCCGGGCTCGGCACGCTCAACGTGACGGAGCTCACGACGCGTGAACTACGGCGGCGGGGCCTGGAGCCGGCCGGTGTGGTGATCGGCAGCTGGCCCGCCACGCCCGATCTCGCCACCCGCTGCAACGTCGCCGACCTCCCGGAGGTCGCCGCCGCTCCCCTGCTCGGAGCGCTGCCCGCCGGCGCCGGCGCCCTGCCCCCCACCGAGTTCCGCACAGCGGCCCCGACCTGGCTGTCCCCCCGTCTGGACGGCACATGGGACGCGGAGGCGTTCCGGGTACGCGAGGCACCGTAGCGGTACCGGCTCGCCGGCGGCGCCCAGGTGGCCCGGCCGGGCGTGCCGCAGGCTGCTCCGTGGGGGTGCGCCGGGGTGGGCCGGGGGACACTCTTCCCAGGGGCGTGCTGTCCAGGGAGGTTGCCATGCGGCTGCGGTCCACCCGTTCCGGCCAGGTGGCGCGGGGTCCCGTCCACCATCCGCTGTTCGCCCGTTACTACGCCCGGATCAGCGTCGGCGCCGAGTCCCGGCTCGGCATGGCCGCGATGCGGGAACGGCTGCTCGCCGGGCTGGCCGGGCGGGTGATCGAGATCGGCGCGGGCAACGGGCTGAACTTCCGGCACTACCCCGGCACCGTCGCGGAGGTCGTCGCGATCGAACCGGAACCCCTGCTCGGGCAGATGGCGCTGGAGTCCGCGCTGCGCGCCGAGGTGGCGGTCGACGTGGTGCCGGGAGCGGCGGAGGCCCTGCCGGTCAAGAGCGAGGCGTTCGACGCGGCCGTGCTGTCGCTGGTCCTGTGCAGCGTGCGGGATGTCGCGCGGACGCTCGGAGAGGTACGACGGGTGCTCCGGCCCGGCGGCGAGGTGCGGTTCTTCGAGCACGGGCGGGGCGGCGGCCGGCTGATGACGGTGACCCAGCAGGCCCTGGACCGCACTCTGTGGCCGGCGCTGAACGGCGGCTGTCATCTCTCCCGGGAGCCGGTCGCCGCGCTGCGCGCCGCGGGATTCCGCCTCGGCCCGCACCGACGGGTGCTGCTGCCGGAGAAGGGCCCCGCGCTGCCGACCTCCTACTGCGCGCTCGGCGTCGCCTGGCGGCCGGACGAGCCGGAGGCCCGCTGATCACAGGCTCCAGCCGCGCAGCTCCCGCGCGATGTCGTCGACGCTCGCGGAGCCGTCCTTGACCAGCCGTGCCAGGTCCCGGACCTGCTCGGGTGTGGTGGCGATCTTCTCGCCGCTGGCGACCAGATAGCCGTAGGCGACCGCCGAGGCGAACAGTGCGTTGGCCCGTTCCAGCGCCGGGACGTGGATCAGCAGCTGGAGCAGGGAGGCGGCGCGGGCGTGCGGGGTGTCGTACACGGGCACGCCGAATATCTCGGCCCGGTGCCGGGCGACGGCGGCGACCAGGGCGCCCCAGTCGGTGACCTGCGGATCCCCCGGGGTCTTCTGTTCGGCGAGCATGAGCAGCCAGGCGAGGTCGATGCTGAGATCGTTCAAAGGGATCAGCGGCGGCCTTCACCGGCGTCGGTGCCGCGGGTCTCGGTGAACTCCTCGGCGAAAACGGACTCGTACTGCTTCATGAAGTCGGCGGCTGCCTCGACGAAGGTGCGGCCCGCCTCGCCGGTGTCCTGTCTGACCAGCTCCTCGATGTAGCGGTTGACGCTCATGCCGCGGGCCAGGGCGCGCTCGCGGGCGGCACGGGCGGTGCCCTCGTCCACGCGTACGTTCAGCTGGGTCTTCGCCATGCCTCGACGCTAGCGCCGGAACGCTAGCGGCGGCAAGGGCGCACGGAAGCACGGCGTCGGGCCCGTGCCGCCTGCGCGCGACCGGTCCCGGGCACGGGGTGTTTGTTCCCGGTCGGTGCGGGCCGGCGTCGGACATGATGGAAGCGACTCAAGTCAGCGCTGCCCGAGGAGGGTTCATGCCGCTTCCGTTCCGCTTCGGAGTCAACCTGCTCGCCTCCGCGCCCGCCGACGAGTGGCGCGCCAAGTGCCGCCGCGCCGAGGAGCTGGGGTACGACGTGATCCTCGTCCCGGACCACCTCGGCATGGTCGCGCCGTTCCCGGCGCTGGTCGCGGCGGCACAGGCGACCGAACGGCCACGGCTCGGCACGTTCGTGCTCAACGCGGGCTTCTGGAACCCGGCGCTGCTGGCCCGCGAGGTGGCGACCACCGACGCGCTGACCGGCGGCCGGCTCGAACTCGGCCTCGGCACCGGATACGTACAGGCGGAGCACGAGGCGGCCGGGCTGCCGTACGGCTCCCCGCGCGAGCGGGTGGACCACCTGGAGCGCACGGTGGCGGAGCTGGGGCGGCTGCTCGGTTCCGCGGAACACCAGCCGCGGCCCGTGCAGTCCCGGGTGCCGGTGCTGATCGGTGCCAACGGCGACCGGATGCTGCGCCTGACCGCCGCCCACGCGGACATCGCGGCCTTCACCGGGGCCCGGCCGGGCAGGACGCCCGGCACGCTGGATCCGCTGGGTGCCGAGGAACTGGACGAGCGGGTGGCCCGCTACCGCGCGCTGGCGGCGGACCGGGCGACGCCCGCCCAGCTGAACCTGCTGGTCCAGGCCGTGGCCGTCACCGACGACCCCGAACCGGTGCTGGGGCCGCTGCTGGAGCGGCGGCCCGACCTGACCGTGGACCAGGTGCTGGCACTGCCCCTCGTGCTGGTCGGCCCCCTGGAGGAGGTCGTGGCGAAGGCGCGGGCCCAGCGGGAGCGGTTCGGGTTCTCGTACCTGACCGTGCTGGAGCCCTTCATGGAGGCGTTCGCGCCGGTGATGCATCGGCTGCGCGCGGAGTCCGCATGACGGAATCCGGGGCGGTGCGCGAACGGTCCCGATCATGATGAGCGCATGACTGATCTGCGTCTGCGTACCGCCGGGTCCGACGATCTCGACGCCGTCCTCGCGTTCTGGAGGACGGCCGCCGAGGGCACCAGCATCAGCGACGACCGCGCCGGGGTGGAGCGGCTGACCGACCGCGACCCGGAGGCCCTGATCCTCGCCGAACAGGACGGCGAGCTGGTCGGCACGGTGATCGCCGGCTTCGACGGCTGGCGGTGCCATCTGTACCGGCTCGCGGTGCACCCGGAGCGGCGGCGGCAGGGCATCGCCTCGGCGCTGCTGGCCGCCGCCGAGGAGCGGTTCGTACGGCTCGGGGGGCGGCGCGCGGACGCGATGGTGCTGGTGGGCAACGCGACCGCGCACCACGCCTGGGGTGCGGCCGGGTACGGGCCGCAGGAGCACTGGCGGCGCTGGGTGAAACCGCTCGCGGACTGAGACCGAAAAGCTTCTTTGCTCATCCTTTACGCTTGAGGGAGCACTCGGCCCTCTATGAAAGGTTGTGAGCGTCCGCCCATGGGCGAGCCTCCCAGTCCGCGATACCGCGCGTTCTCCCGAACCCTGTCCGATCCTGGGACGGGGGTGACCCGATGACCGAAGTGCTCCTCCTTCTGGTGGCGATCCTGCTGTCGCTGGCCTGTGGCGCCTTCGTGGCGGCGGAGTTCTCGCTGACCACGGTGGAACGCGGCGAGCTGGAGCGGGCCGCCGCGCGTGGCGAGCGGGGTGCCGCCGGCGCCCTGAAGGCCGTACGGAACCTGACCTTCCAGCTGTCCGGCGCGCAGCTCGGCATCACCGTCACCAACCTGGTGGTCGGCATGCTCGCCGAGCCGTCGATCGCCAAGCTGCTCGCCGGGCCGTTCCAGGCATTGGGTCTGTCACGGACCACGGCGAGCTCGGCCGCGCTGGTCCTGGGCACGGCCCTGTCGACGGTGGTCCTGATGGTCGTCGGCGAGCTGGTGCCCAAGAACTGGGCGATCTCCTCGCCCCTGACCATGGCCAGGCGGGTCGGCAACGCCCAGCGCCTGTTCAGCGCCGCCTTCCGTCCCTTCATCACCCACCTGAACAACACCGCCAACCGCTTCGTGCGCCGGCTCGGCATCGAGCCCGCCGAGGAGCTGGCCTCCGCGCGCGGGCCGCAGGAGCTGGCCGCGCTCGCCCGGCACTCCGCCAAGGAGGGCGCCCTGGAGGCGGACACCGCCGAGCTGTTCGTCCGGACGCTGAACCTGGCCGACCTCACCGCCGAGAACGTGATGACCCCGCGCGTCCAGGTCGTCGCCCTGGACACCCAGGCGACCTGCGAGGACGTGGCCAACGCCACCCGGGCGACCGGCCTGAGCCGGTTCCCGGTCTACCGGGGCAGCCTCGACTCGGTCGTCGGCACCGCCCACATCAAGGACGTGCTGGCCGTCCCCGCCGACCAGCGGCGCCACCGCACCGTCGCCCAGGTGATGCGCGAGCCGCTGCTGGTGCCCGAGTCCCTGACCGTCGACCGGCTGCTGGACCGGCTCGGCGGCAAGCGCACCATGGCCGTCGTCATCGACGAGTACGGCGGTACGGCCGGGGTCGCCACCCTGGAGGACATCGTGGAGGAGGTCGTCGGCGAGGTGCGGGACGAGCACGACCCGCACGAGACGCCCGACCTCGCCCCCGCCGGCGCGGACGAGCGGGGCCGGGCCCTGTACGCGGCGGACGGCGCCGCCCGCACCGACCAGCTCGCGCGCGTGGGACTGCGCGTGCCCGAGGGCCCGTACGAGACCCTGGCCGGACTGGTCGCCACCGAGCTGGGCCGGATACCCGCCGCCGGGGACAGCGTCGAGGTGGCCGGCTGGCTGCTGGACGTCGTCGACGCCTCGGGCCGCCGGGCCGCCCGCGTGCTGATGCACGCGCCGCTGGACGACGAACGCCCCGTCGGACCCGACCGGACCGATCGCACCGAGGAGCGCCGGACCGAGGGGCGCCGCGGGACCGGAGGGAACCGCGGGAACGAAGGACGCCGTGGGACCGAGGGACACCGCGGGACGCGGGAGGGGACGCGATGACCGCCGTACAGCTGCTGATCGGTCTGGCGACCCTCGTCGTCAACGCCTTCTTCGTCGGCGCCGAGTTCGCGCTGATCTCCGTGCGCCGCTCGCAGATCGAGCCGCTGGCCCAGGAGGGCGACCGGCGCGCGCGGAGCGTGCTGTGGGGTCTGGAGCACGTGTCCGCGCTGCTGGCCGCAGCCCAGCTCGGCATCACGCTGTGCACGCTGGTCCTGGGCGTGGTCGCCGAGCCGGCCATCGCGCATCTGCTGGAACCGGTGTTCCACGCGGTGGGCGTGCCCGCGAGCGCGGGTCACGCCGTGTCCTTCGTGATCGCGCTGACCCTCGCGACCTATCTGCACATGCTGCTGGGCGAGATGGTGCCCAAGAACATCGCGCTCGCCGAACCGGTGCGCAGCGCGCTGCTGCTCGGCCCTCCGCTGGTCGCGCTGTCCCGGGCGCTGCGTCCGGTGATCTTCGCGATCAACGCCTTCGCGAACGGGCTGCTGAAACTGCTGCGCGTGGAGGCGAAGGACGAGGTCGCGGCGACCTTCACGGACGCCGAGCTGGCCGAGATCGTCAAGGACGCCAGCGAGGCCGGCCTGATCGACGACCGGGCGCAGGAGCGGTTGCACGACGCGCTGGAGCTGGGCAGCCGGCCGGTGCGGGACGTGGTCGTACCGCTGCAACGCGTCGTCTACGCGCGCGTGGGCGTCACGCCGGAGCAGGTGGAGCGGCTGTCGGCCGAGTCCGGGTTCTCCCGCTTCCCGGTGGTCGACACCGGCCGCCGGATCGTGGGCTACCTGCACGTCAAGGACGCGCTGGACGCCTCGCCGCGGGACCTGCCGTTCCGCCTGGGCGACATGCGGCCCATCGCCCGCGTCCGCGAGAGCACCCCCCTGGACGACGTCCTCACCGCGATGCGCGGCAGCCGCACCCACCTGGCAGCCGTCCTGGGCGAGGACGGCCGGCTGGCGGGCCTGGTGACGATGGAGGACGTGCTCCGGGAACTGTTCGGCCAGCCGGTGCAGGGGTGAGGGGGCACTGACACGGGACGGCCGCGGTGGCCGGGGGCACGCCGGTGCCGCGGCTGCCTGGGGCCGCTGGGCCGTACGGGCGGAGCGGGCCGACCGACCGGCAGGTATTGGCCTCGGGATACCATCTCTGTCGCCATGCAGACGAACCCCACACCTCCGCCGTACACCAGCCTCGTCGCGGTCGGCGACTCCTTCACCGAGGGCATGTCGGATCTGCTGCCCGACGGCTCCTACCGCGGCTGGGCCGACGTGCTCGCCGCGCGGTTGGCGGCCCGCACGCCCGGGTTCCGGTACGCCAACCTGGCCGTGCGCGGGAAGCTGATCGGGCAGATCGTCGACGAGCAGGTGCCGGTGGCCGCGGCCATGAACGCCGACATCGTCACCCTGGTCGGCGGGCTGAACGACACCCTGCGCCCCAAGTGCGACATGGGCCGGGTCCGGGGCCTGCTCACCGAGGCCGTGGAACGGCTCGCGCCGTCCTGCAAGCAACTGGTGCTGATGCGCAGCCCCGGCCGCCAGGGCCCGGTGCTGGAGCGGTTCCGGCCGCGCATGGAGGAGCTGTTCGCCTGCGTGGACGAGCTGGCCGAGAAGCACGGCGCCCTGGTGGTCGACCTGTACGGGGCGCCCGCGCTGGCCGACCCGCGGCTGTGGGACGTGGACCGGCTGCATCTGACGGCGGAGGGACACCGCCGGGTCGCCGAGGCGGTGTGGCAGACGCTCGGGTACGACGCCGAGGACACCGAGTGGCACGTGCCGATGGCGGCGACGGCCCCGCCGGGCTGGGCCACGCGCCGGGTCGCGGACGTCCGGTTCGCCCGGCAACACCTGCTGCCGTGGATAGGCCGGCGCCTGACCGGCCGCTCCTCCGGCGACGGCCTCCCGCCGAAGCGGGCGGAGCTGCTGCCGTACGAGGGCCAGGCGTAGCCTCCCCGGCGTGACCTCGCGTGTCATCGGTGTCCGGGGCCGGATCCACGCGTCCGGTCCCCGGCCGGAACACGCGCCCGCCGGAGCGGTCCATGCCGCCCCGCTTCCTCCCCGGGGAGGAAGCGGGGCGGCACCGACGAGGTGACCGGGGTCTCGTAGCTTCCGCCGAACCCACCCATGGCGCTGGCCTGCACGAACCGCCAGTAGACTCTGGACACGTGACTTCTGCGCCCGCCAAGCCCCGCATCCCGAACGTCCTCGCCGGACGCTACGCCTCCGCCGAGCTCGCCACACTCTGGTCCCCCGAGCAGAAGGTGAAGCTGGAGCGTCAGCTCTGGCTCGCCGTGCTGCGGGCCCAGAAGGACCTCGGCATCGAGGTGCCGGACGAGGCGATCGCCGACTACGAGCGCGTGCTCGACACCGTCGACCTGGCCTCGATCGCCGAGCGCGAGAAGGTCACCCGGCACGACGTGAAGGCGCGGATCGAGGAGTTCAACGACCTCGCCGGGCACGAGCACGTGCACAAGGGCATGACCTCCCGCGACCTCACGGAGAACGTCGAGCAGCTCCAGATCCGGCTCTCGCTGGAGCTGGTGCGCGACCGTACGGTGGCCGTGCTGGCGCGCCTCGGCAAGCTCGCGGGCGAGTACGCCGAGCTGGTCATGGCCGGCCGCTCGCACAACGTGGCCGCGCAGGCCACCACCCTCGGCAAGCGGTTCGCGACCGCCGCCGACGAGCTGCTCGTCGCCCACGGCCGGGTGGAGGAGCTGCTGGCCCGCTACCCGCTGCGCGGCATCAAGGGCCCGGTCGGCACCGCGCAGGACATGCTGGACCTGCTGGGCGGCGACGCGGCGAAGCTGGCCGAGCTGGAGAACCGGATCGCACGCCACCTGGGCTTCTCGCAGGCGTTCACCTCCGTCGGCCAGGTCTACCCGCGCTCGCTGGACTACGAGGTCGTCACCGCGCTGGTGCAGCTGGCGGCGGGGCCTTCCTCGCTGGCCAAGACGATCCGGCTGATGGCCGGGCACGAACTGGTCACCGAGGGCTTCAAGCCGGGCCAGGTCGGCTCCTCGGCGATGCCGCACAAGATGAACACCCGCTCCTGCGAGCGCGTCAACGGCCTCATGGTCGTCCTGCGCGGCTACGCCTCGATGACCGGCGAGCTGGCGGGCGACCAGTGGAACGAGGGCGACGTGTCCTGCTCGGTGGTGCGCCGCGTCGCGCTGCCGGACGCCTTCTTCGCCCTGGACGGCCTGCTGGAGACCTTCCTGACCGTCCTCGACGAGTTCGGTGCCTTCCCGGCCGTCATCGCCCGTGAGCTGGACCGCTACCTGCCGTTCCTGGCCACCACCAAGGTGCTCATGGGCGCCGTGCGGGCCGGGGTCGGCCGCGAGGTCGCGCACGAGGCGATCAAGGAGAACGCCGTGGCCACCGCGCTCGCGATGCGTGAGCAGGGCGCCGAGCGCAACGACCTGCTCGACAAGCTCGCCGCCGACGAGCGGCTGCCGCTCGACCGCGCGCAGCTGGCCGCGCTGATGGCCGACAAGCTCTCCTTCACCGGCGCCGCCGCCGCCCAGGTCGGTGTGGTCCTCGGCCGGATCGAGGAGATCGTCAAGCAGCACCCGGAGGCCGCCGGCTACACCCCCGGAGCGATCCTCTGACCGGCGCACCCCGCTCACCGCGCTTCACCAAGGCGGAGCTGGAGGCCGCCCGCGACCGTCTCGTCCCGGACGTGGTCGCGGATGGCCTCCGGGTGTTGTTCTGCGGCATCAACCCGGGGCTGATGACGGCCGCGACCGGTCACCACTTCGCCCGTCCCGGCAACCGGTTCTGGCCGGTTCTGCACCTGTCCGGCTTCACGCCCCGGCTGCTGAACCCGGCCGAGCAGCGGGAGTTGCTCTCGTACGGCCTCGGCATCACCAACGTGGTGGCGCGGGCGACCGCGCGGGCCGACGAGCTGACCGCCGAGGAGTACGTCGAGGGCGGGCGGCTGCTGACCGAGAAGGTGACGCGGCTGCGGCCGCGGTGGCTGGCCGTGGTCGGCGTGACCGCGTACCGGGCCGCCTTCGGTGACCGCACGGCCCAGGTCGGTCCGCAGGAGCGGACGATCGGGGACACCCGGGTGTGGGTACTGCCCAACCCCAGCGGGCTGAACGCGCACTGGACGGCGGCGACGATGGCGCAGGAGTTCGCCCGGCTGCGGGAGGCGGCGGGCGCGCCCGGTCACGGCGGGTCGGTCTCCGTCACTATCCCGAGCAGCTGAAACGGCAGTTCCTTGTCCCACTGGGACACCCCGAGGGCGATCCAGCGGCCCGTCTCCGGCACCCGCCACAGGTGGACGTCGGGGACGTGACCGCTGAGCCCGGCCCAGGGCTCCGCGATGTCCTCGCCCGCCATCGTCCGGTCGAACGTGCTGTACAGGCTGATGTGCTGCGGTGGGCCCCACCGCTCCCCGAGCCGCTCCGCGAGGCCGTCCCGGTCGGCCTCGTACTGCGCCTCCGTCTCCTCCCGTTCGCTGCCGTCGCCCTCCCAGAACTCCACGCTCGTCTGTAAAGCGGCTATGTGGTAGCCGGGCCCGCTCTCGCCGTGCTCCGTCCTGCCGTATGCCGACGGGAACTCCCGGGCGCACAGCAGGTCGATGAGGGTCAGGCACTTCGCGATGTCCATGGGATCCAGTAAAGCGGGGGGCACTGACAATTGGCGGTGCGTCAGTCAGGCATCCCTGCGCCGCACGCTCCACCCGCCCGCCACCAGGGCCGAGGCCGTCCACAGCGCGGTCACCGCGAGCCCGCTCCACGGGCCGAGGCTGCCGTCCCAGGTGCTGTGCAGGGCGACTTGGCCGGCCCGGTCGGGGAGGAAGTCGGCGGCACCGCCGGAGAGATCGCCGACGACGAAGGAGACGATCAGCAGGAACGGGATCAGCACGGAGAGGGTCGCGACGGCGCTGCGCAGCACGGCCGCGAGTCCGGCGGCGAACAGGGTCATCAGCGTCAGGTGCAGGCCGCAGCCGACGGCGCCGCGCACGCCCTCGGCCCAGCCGGGAGCGGACGCGCCGAGCGCCGCCCGGCCCACCAGGAGCGTGACGAACCCGGTGAGCAGCCCGACGGCCAGCGCCGGCAGCGCGATCGCCGTCGTCTTAGCGGCGAACCAGCGCCCCCGGTCGGGCACCGCCGACAGCGTCAGACGGAGCGCGCCGCCGCGGAACTCCGACGCGACGGCCGTCGTACCGAAGGCGATGGCGGCGATCTGCCCGAAGTTGATGCCGAAGAACACCGAGAACAGCGGGTCGGCGTCGCCGGTGTCGGCCGCGGCGAGCGCCGAGAACGCGGCGGTGGCGACGAGGACGGCGGCGAGCGCGCCCAGCAGGGAGCGCAGGGTACGGATCTTGATCCACTCGGCGTGGAGCGCGGGTACGAAGGACATGGTCAGGCCTCCTGGGGCTGTGCGGTGAACTCGGCCTCGGCCGCGGTCAGATCGAGGTAGGCCTCCTCCAAGGTGGCCTCGTGGGCGGAGAGTTCCAGGACGGGGACGCCCGCCTCGGACATCAGCCGGCCCAGGTCGTCCACGCGCGCGTGCCATACCGTCCAGGTCCCGTCCTCGTCCCTGGAGGCGTCGTGGCCGTGCCGGGCGAGCAGGTCGGCGAGGGCTGCGGGGTCGGTGGTGCGGACGCGGACGTGGGGCCGTACGCGCGCGTGGATGAACTCCCGCACCGGTGTGTCGGCGAGCAGGCGGCCCCGGCCCAGGATCAGCAGGTGGTCGGCGAAGGCGGCGGTCTCGCCCATGAGATGGCTGGAGACCAGGACCGTACGGCCCTCGGCGGCGAGCCTGCGCAGCAGTGTGCGGATCCAGACGATGCCCTCGGGGTCGAGTCCGTTGGCGGGTTCGTCGAGCAGGACGACCTCGGGGTCGCCGAGCAGGGCGGCGGCGATGCCGAGCCGCTGGCGCATGCCGAGGGAGTACGTCCGTACCCTGCGCCGTGCCACGGGGGCCAGCCCGGTCTCCTCCAGGACCGTGTCGACCCGGCGGGCCGGGATGCGGTTGCTCGCGGCGAGGGCCAACAGGTGGTCGCGGGCAGTGCGGGAGCCGTGCGCGGCGCCCGCGTCGAGCAGGGCGCCCACCCTGCGCAGGGGTTCGCTGAGCCGCGGGTAGGGGTGGCCGCCGATCGTGGCGGTGCCGGCGGTGGGCCGGTCGAGGCCGAGGACGAGGCGCAGGGTGGTGGACTTGCCGGCGCCGTTGGGTCCGAGGAAGCCGGTGACCCGGCCGGGGCGCACGCGGAAGGTGAGGTGGTCGACGGCGCGCCGGCCGCCGTGGTCCTTGGTGAGGTCTCGCACGTCGATGCTGGTCATGGCAACAGCCTCGCCGGGAAGAGCGGTTGGCTCCTCCCCCGCCGGTGGGGACCGTCTCCCCCGTGCGGGGGAGGTCCGTTGTCGGTGCCGCCTGCGACGATGAGGTCATGGCTCGCCTTCTGCGCCCGCTGCTGTGCGGGACGACGTACACGCGCCTGCTGCATCTGTGGGTGCCGATGCTGGTGGTCAGCGTCTGGCTCTTCGTCGTCCCGTCGGCCCCCTGGGTGCCCGCGCTGTTCCTCGTCCCGCTCGGTCTCGTGCCCGCGGTGCGCAGGGGCGAGGGGGTGCAGGCGAGGCTGCTGCTCACGCCCGGCGAGCCGGAGCCGGGCATCTCCGAGGCGCCGGCGGCGACCTGGCGGGACCGGCTGCGCACGGTGCTGTGGCTGGAGCTGCGGATGCTGCTCGGCGCCGTGACCGTGTTCGCCTCGGTGTGGCTGCCCGTCCTCTGCTTCGAACTGGCGCGGTGCGCGTGGGGCGAGGCGCCGGACGGGGTCCCGCTGCTGGACCGGCTGCCGGCGCACCGCGCCTGGGCGCTGCTGGCGCCGCTGCCGCTGCTCGCCCTGTACGGGCTGGTCGTCGGGCTCGGGGAGCTGGTCACCGCCGGTGCGCGCCGGCTGCTCGGGCCGTCGGCGGCCGAGCGGCTTGCCGCGTTGGAGGAGCGCACCGAGCAGTTGCTGGAACGCACCCGGATCGCGCGGGAGTTGCACGACTCGATCGGGCACGCCCTGACGGTGGCCGTGGTGCAGGCGGGCGCGGCGCGGGCGGCGGGCGATCCCGAGTTCACCGACCGGGCGCTGGGCGCCATCGAGGAGACCGGCCGGGCCGCGCTGGAGGATCTGGAACGGGTGCTGGGCGTGCTGCGGGAGGCCGAGCGGCCGGTGAGCGCGCGGCCCACGCTGGCCGACGCGGGCCGGCTGCTGGAGTCGGCGCGGGCCTCGGGGGCGAAGGTCGACGCCGAGGTGACGGGTCCGGTCGAGGCCCTGCCGGGCCCGGTGTCCCGCGAGGGCTACCGCATCCTCCAGGAGGCGCTCACCAATGTGCTGCGGCACGCGGGGGCCGTGCCCGTGCGGGTCTGGGTCACGGTCGGCGACGGGACGCTCGCCCTGGAGGTCCGCAATCCGCTGCCGGGAGCGATACCCGGCGCCGGGCGGGGCAACGGCCTGCGGGGCATACGGGAGCGGGCGGCGCTGCTCGGCGGCGCCGCCCGGACCGGCCCGGACGAGGGCGACTGGCAGGTCCGCGCGGAGCTGCCGGTCGGCTGATCTACGCTGGCCGGATGCCGGTCACCGTACTCCTCGTCGACGACGAACCCCTGGTCCGCGCGGGTCTGCGGGCCGTGCTGGAGGCGCAGCCCGACATCGAGGTGGTGGGCGAGGCGGCCGACGGCGCGGCCGTCATCCCGCTCGTGCGGCGACTGCGGCCGGACGTGGTCGCCATGGACGTGCGGATGCCCCTGATGGACGGCATCGAGGCCACGCGCGCGGTGCTGCGCACCGTGGCGGAACCGCCGAAGATCCTCGTGGTGACCACCTTCGAGGACGACGAGTACGTGTACGAGGCGCTGCGCGCGGGTGCCGACGGTTTCCTGCTGAAGCGGGCCCGCCCGGCCGAGATCGTGCACGCGGTGCGGCTGGTCGCGGAGGGCGAGTCGCTGCTGTTCCCGGCGTCCGTGCGACGCCTCGCCGTCCGGTACGGCGACGGCGCCCGGCCGGCGCCGACCACACCGGCGCACGCCCGGCTCACGGAGCGGGAGGCGGAGGTGCTGCGGCTGATGGCGCGGGGCCTGTCGAACGCGGAGATCGCCGCCCGGCTCGTGGTGGGCGCGGAGACGGTGAAGTCGCATGTGAGCGCCGTGCTGGCCAAGCTCGGCGCGCGCGACCGCACCCAGGCGGTGATCGCGGCCTACGAGTCCGGGTTCATGGAACCTGGGTGACGAAGAGCCCGGCCACGAGCGGGGTCCGACACTCGCCGGGGGCGGACCGGGCCGAGTACGATCCGGCCAACACGCCCGCGAGCTGGGAGGACGGACGGTGGGGCAGCTGACCGGTGGCGATCCCTCGCTGCTGCGAAGGATCAATTCCGCGGTGGTGCTGCACGCGCTGCGTACCACGGACTGCGCGACGCTCACCGAGATCACCCGCGTCACCGGACTGTCCCGGCCGACCGTCGAGGGCGTCGTGGAGGGCCTCATCGAGGGCGGCCTGGTCGTGGAGACGGCGGCCGAGGACGGCGGTGCCCGGCGGCAGGGGCGGCCCGCCCGGCGGTTCCGGTTCCGGGCCGAGGCGGGGCATCTGCTGGGCCTGGAGATCGGTCCGCACCGGGTCGCCGCGCTCCTGTCCGACCTGGACGGGCGGGTGCTGGGCGCGCAGGCCAAGGAGGTCGGCGAGACGGCCCCGGCGGACGAGCGGCTGGACCGGCTGCGCGGCGCGGTCGCGGAGCTGCTGCGCCGGGCCGGGGTCGCGCGCAGCTCGCTGCGGGCCGTGGGCGTGGGCACGCCGGGCATCGTGGAGGCGGACGGCACGGTGCGGCTGGGTACGGCCCTGCCGCAGTGGACGGGTCTGAAGCTGGGCGAGCGGCTGAGCCGTTCCTTCCGCTGTCCGGTGCTGGTGGAGAACGACGCCAACGCGGCGGCGGTCGCCGAGCACTGGAAGGGCGCGGCGGCCGAGACGGACGACGTGGTGTTCGTGCTGGCCGGGCTGAGCCCGGGGGCCGGTTCGCTGATCGGCGGGCGGCTGCACCGGGGCTACGGCGGGGCGGCCGGGGAGATCGGCGCGCTGCACCTGCTGGGCCGGGAGGCGACGCCGGAGGCGCTGCTGTCCACCACCGACGAGCCGCTGCACCCGCTGGACGAGCAGGCGGTGGCCGAGGTGTTCGCGCTGGCGCGCAAGGGCGACCAGCGGGCCCGGGCGGCCGTGGAGCGGTTCATCCAGCGGCTGGTGCACGACGTGGCCGCGCTGGTGCTGGCGCTCGATCCGGAGCTGGTCGTGATCGGGGGGTGGGCGGCCGGACTGGACGGGGTCCTGGAGCCGCTGCGGTGCGAGCTGGCCCGCTACTGCTTGCGGCCGCCCCGGGTGGCGCTGTCCATGCTGGGGGAGGCGGCCGTGGCCACGGGGGCACTGCGGCTGGCTCTCGACCACGTGGAGGAGCAGCTGTTGGCGGTCGACGGCACGGTGACCGCCCGCCGGTGACCAGGGCGCCGGGTGCGTCGGTCGTGCCGGGTCCAGCGAATCCTGCCTGATGCGGCGCTGCCGCCGCTGCGGCGCTCTTGCCGCTGCGGTGGTCCTGCCAGGTGCGGTGGTCCTGCCAGGTGCGGCGCCTCGTCGCGGGTCGCGCCCGCGCGGCGGAGCCGCACCTGAATGCGGCCCCGCGCCCCCGGGGCGGCTGTCCGCCCGGCGTCAGGAGGCTCGCTTCTCCGGGTCGTGGTGTATTTCCACCCCGGCCGACTCGCCGAAGGTGAGCCGGCAGGTGTCGGCGCGGTAGGTCGCGACCGAGAGCGCCGCCGTACGGCCCTGGACGAAGAAGCGGGTGGTGACGACGAGGACGGGTGAGCCGGGGAGCCGGTCGAGTTCCTTGGCGTCGTCCGCGCGCGCGGAGCCCAGCTCGACGGCGCGGTCCTCCCCTTCCAGCGGCAGGTGCTGCAACTCGCGCAGTACCGCACGCGCGCGTGCCGCGCCGGACGGGGCGTCGATCGCGGTCAGGCCGGGCACGGATACCGCCGGGATGTAGAGCAGTTCGGTGGCGACCTGCTGGCCGTGGGACATGCGGGAGCGGCGCACGGTGTGGACGGGCTCGTCCGCGCCGGTCTCCAGGGCCGCGGCGACGGCGGCGGGCGGTGGCGCCTGCACGCTGTCGACGGGCTGCCAGGCGTCTCCGGCGGCGCCGGGCCAGGTGTGCTGTTCGGTGCCGACGGCCACGCCCACGCGCGGGGGCGCGACGGTCGTACCGACCCCGCGGCGGCGCTGGAGCCGGCCCTCCAGTTCCAGTTGTTCGAGTGCCTGGCGGAGCGTGGCGCGGGCCACGCCGAAGCGGGCCGCGAGATCACGCTCGTTGGGCAGGATCTCGCCGACCGAGAACTCGGAGTCCAGTGCCTCGGTGAGCACGGTTTTCAGATGCCAGTACTTCGGTTCCGGTACCGATTCCAGCTGCGTGGTCCCCACCCTGTCCTCCGCAAGAGCCGTGGTCCGGCGGTTTTTAGCGCCCTTGTTTATTAAAGGTTGTTGCACTTCTCTGCGACGATAGGGCGGCCGTCACCCTTGGTCAAGACCAATCCTCGGTCCCTGCGTGAACGGACGGCTGACCCGCGCGCGGCGTTCACGCGGCGTTCGTGTGCGGCGGTGCGTGTGACGTCGCGGCAACGCGCCCGTCGCACGACGGAGCCCCCGCCGGACGACGGGGGCTCGGGCGCGCGGCGGGGCGGTGGCTCAGTGGCCGGTGAGGTGCCGCAGCTTGTCGGGGTTGCGGACGATGTAGACGGCGGTGATGCGGTCGTCGGCGATGTCCACCTGGAAAAGGCTGTCGGGCTTGTCGCCGGACAGGACGAGCAGGGCCGGGCCGCCGTTGGTCTCCAGGAGGCGGTAGGAGATGTCCGCCGGGCCCGAGCGCGCGGCGCCGACGAGGAAGCGGCCGACCTTGTCGGCGGTGTGCAGGACGCGCACCGGCGCCTTGGCCTTGCCGCCGCTGTCGCCGACCAGCCGGACGTCCGGGGCGAGCAGGGACATCAGCCCCTCCAGGTCGCCCCCGGACGCGGCGGCGAGGAAACGCTCGGTCAGGTCCCGGCGCCGCACCGGGTCCACCTCGTACCGGGGGCGCCCTTCCGCCACGTGCCGGCGGGCACGCCCGGCGAGCTGCCGTACCGCCGGCTCGGCGCGGTCGAGCAGCGTGGCGATCTCGGCGTACGGGTAGCCGAACGCCTCCCGGAGCACGAACACCGCCCGTTCCAGCGGGGACAGCGATTCCAGGACGACCAGGACGGCCAGGGAGACCGTGTCGGCGAGCACCGCGCGGTCCGCGGTGTCCGGTGCGGTGTCGGCGAACTCGGTGAGGTACGGCTCCGGCAGCCACGGCCCGACGTACGACTCGCCGCGCGACTGCACCTGGCGCAGCCGGTCGATGGCCAGCCGGGTGGTGACGCGCACCAGGTAGGCGCGCGGTTCGCGGACCGCCGCGCGGTCGGCCTGGTACCAGCGCAGCCAGGCCTCCTGGACCA
This sequence comes from Streptomyces canarius, assembly GCF_014650735.1. Lineage (NCBI taxonomy): Bacteria > Bacillati > Actinomycetota > Actinomycetes > Kitasatosporales > Streptomycetaceae > Streptomyces > Streptomyces canarius. The sequence continues at coordinate 93,570 of NZ_BMVN01000019.1, read as the reverse complement.
CGTCCTCGGCGTCGGCGACCCGGCCGAGCATGCGGTACGCGACCCCCGTGAGCAGGGGCCGGTGCTCTTCGAAGACATCGGTGGCGAGGTCGGCGGTCACGGGGCCCATCCCAGCCGACACGCCGTGCGCTGTCCACCCGGAATGCCCGGCTCCAGGAGCGGTCCGGATCACAATGACCGCGGACCGCCGGCGGTCGGCGGCCGGTGACCGTGAGGTGGGCGATGCGGTACGCGGTGCTGGGCACGGGCGAGGTGGGCCGCACGCTGGCCGGCCGGCTGCTGGAACTGGGGCACGAGGTGACCCTGGGGTCCCGCTCCCGGGACAACCCGGTGGCGGCGGAGTGGGCGACGGCCGCGGCCGGCCGGGCGCACGCGGGGACGTTCGCGGACGCCGCCGCGGCGGGCGAGGTGGTCGTCAACGCGGTGGGCGGCCGGGTGGCGCTGGACGCGCTGGCGGCTGCGGGCGCGGAGCACCTGGACGGCAAGGTGCTGGTGGACGTCTCCAATCCGCTGGCGTTCGAGGACGGTCAGCCGCGGCTGGATCCGGTGGAGTCGGACAGCGTGGCCGAGCGGATCCAGCGGACGTTCCCGCACGCGCGCGTGGTCAAGACGCTGAACACGGTCAACTGCCAGGTGATGGTGGACCCGCGGCGGGTCCCGGGCGACCACCACGTGTTCGTGTGCGGGGCGGACCCCGGCGCCAAGCAGCAGGTGACGGCACTGCTCGGGGAGTTCGGCTGGCCGGCCGGGCGGGTGCTGGACCTGGGCGGCATCCGGTCGGCACGCGCGGTGGAGATGTACCTGCCGCTGTGGCTCGCGCTGTTCGGCCGCTTCGGGAACGCCGACTTCAACGTCGAGGTGCGCCGGGCGCGTTGAGGACCGTAGGACGGGGCCGCGCGAAGGGACCGTACGACAGGGCCGTGCGAAGGGGCCGTACGACGGGGTCGCGCGAAGGGGCCGCGCTACGGGGGCGTGTTACGGGGTCGTGTTACGGGGACGACGCTGAGGGCTACCGGCCGGTAGTAATTGCTGACAAGCTGTCTACGGCGTCCGTCAGCAGCCCAGCCGAGGAGCACCCCATGTCCGCCACCGTCTCCTTCGAGGTCCCCACCCCGCACGGCCCGCGCGATGTGAGCGTGTCCTACGCGCGCGTGGGCCGCGGCGAACCCCTGGTCCTGCTGCACGGCATCGGCCATCACCGGCAGGCCTGGGACCCGGTCGTGGACATCCTCGCCACCGAGCGGGAGGTGATCGCCGTCGACCTGCCGGGCTTCGGCGCGTCCCCGGGGCTCCCGGACGGCCTGAGCTACGACCTGCCCACCACCAACGCCGTGCTCGGCGCCCTGTTCGACGCGCTGGAACTGGAGCGTCCGCACGTAGCCGGCAACTCGCTGGGCGGCCTGCTCGCCCTGGAGCTGGGCCGGGAGAAGCTCGTCCGGTCCGTCACCGCCCTGTCCCCCGCCGGTTTCTGGTCCGAGGCCGAGCGGCGGTACGCGTTCACGGTGCTGCTCGCGATGCGGGGCATCGCCCAGCGGCTCCCGCTCCCGCTGGTCGAACAGTTGTCCCGCACGGCGGCCGGCCGTACCGCGCTGACCAGCACCATCTACGCCCGTCCCGCGCGCCGTCCGCCGGAGGCGGTGGTCGCCGAGACGCTCGCGCTCGTGGGCGCCACCGGCTTCGAGGCGACCCTGCGCGCCGGCACCACCGTCCGGTTCACCGACGACCTGTCGGGTCTGCCGGTCACGGTGGCCTGGGGCACCCGGGACCGGATCCTCGTGCGCCGCCAGGGCGTGCGCGCCAAGCAGCTCATCCCGCACGCCCGGCTGGTGCGGCTGCCCGGCTGCGGCCACTGCCCGATGAACGACGACCCGGCGCTGGTCGCGCGGGTCATCCTGGACGGCAGCCGCTGAGCACCGCTGACCGCCCTCCGGCCGACTGGAGTTCACTTCCGGTTCGTGTGCGCGCCGCAGCGCCCCAGTAGGTGTGGCTCTGCACACTGGCCGGATCCCGTCCCTGGAGGCGCAGCCATGTCCCACCGTCCGCTCCCCGGTCGCCGCAGCGTTCTGCGCGGCTCCCTCGCCGCGTCGGCGGCCCTGACCCTGCCCGTGGGCCTCGGCGCGGCCCCGGCGTTCGCCCGCTCCGGACGGCCCGCGGCGGGCTGGGGCGTCCAGACCGGTGACGTGACCGCCGACTCCGGTCTGGTGTGGGTGCGTTCGGACCGGCCCGCCCGGATGATCGTGGAGACCTCGGCCACCGAGTCGTTCCGCAGCCCCCGCAGGTGGCACGGCCCGCTGCTGGGCGCCGGCACGGACTTCACCGGCACCACCCGGCTGCACGGTCTGCCCTCCGGCGAGCAGATCCACTACCGGGTGCTGCTCGCCGACCCGGACGACCCGCGCCGCACCGGCGAGCCCGTGACCGGCACCTTCCGCACGGTCTCCCGGCGCCGCCGGGACGGCGTGCGGTTCCTGTGGTCGGGCGACCTGGCCGGCCAGGGCTGGGGCATCAACCCCGACCTCGGCGGCTACCGCATCTACGACGCGATGGCGAAGCTGGACCCGGACTTCTTCCTGTGCAGCGGTGACAACATCTACGCCGACGGCCCCATCACCGCCACCCAGGCACTGCCCGACGGCAGCACCTGGCGGAACATCACCACCGAGGAGAAGTCCAAGGTCGCCGAGACCCTCGCCGAGTACCGGGGCAACTTCCGCTACAACCTGCTCGACGCCAATCTGCGCCGGTTCAACGCCCAGGTGCCGTCGATCATCCAGTGGGACGACCACGAGGTGCGCAACAACTGGTACCCGGGCGAGGTGATCGCCTCCTCGGACACCCGCTACACCGAGAAGAGCATCGACGTCCTCGCCGCGCGGGCCCGGCGGGCGTTCAGCGAGTACTTCCCCCTCTCCACCCTGAGCCCCGACACCAAGGAGGGCCGCGTCTACCGGGTGCTGCGCCAGGGCCCGCTGCTGGACGTGTTCGTGCTCGACATGCGGACCTACCGCAACGCCAACTCCCCCGACGACCAGACCGTGGACCCGCAGGGCATCCTCGGCCGGGAGCAGCTGGAGTGGCTCAAGCGGGAGCTGGCCCGGTCGCGTGCGGTGTGGAAGGTGATCGCCGCCGACATGCCGCTCGGCCTGGTCGTCCCCGACCCGGTGGAGAACAGGCCGAACTTCGAGGCGGTGGCCCAGGGCGACCCGGGTGCCCCGCTAGGCCGTGAGTTGCAGATCGCCGAGTTGCTGCGGTTCATCAAGCACCGGCGGATCACCGGGACGCTGTGGCTGACGGCGGACGTGCACCACACCTCCGCCCAGCACTACCAGCCGTCACGGGCCGCGTTCACCGACTTCGAGCCGTTCTGGGAGTTCGTCTCGGGACCGCTGAACGCCGGCGCGTTCCCGGCCAGCGCGCTGGACGACACGTTCGGCCCGGAGCGGGTGTTCGTGAAGGCGCCGACCGCGTCGAACGTCTCGCCCGCGGGCGGCTACCAGTTCTTCGGCGAGGTCGACATCGACGGGGACAGCGGCGAGCTGACGGTACGGCTGCGGGAGCAGGACGGCACCGTGCTGTTCACACAGACGCTCCAGCCGGGCCGGGTCGGTCAGTAGGGGCGTCCGCGGGGCCGCCGCCAGGCGCTCCCGGACGCTTCGGACCGTGCCGCGCACCGGTGTCGCTTCCGGTGCGCGGCACTGCGCGGCGCCCGGGTGCGCGGCCCGGCTCCGCCCCCGCCAACCCTCCCTCCCAGCGGGCGTTTTCGCAGGTCAGGCCGATTGTCAGTGGTCGCCTCTACGGTTTTCCCATGACGCGATCTCTACAGGCCGTGACCTATCGGCGACCCTCCGTGCTGGATTCCTCCGCGGGCGGGCGCCGGCTCGGGCTGGAAACGTCCCGGGGGGCGACCCCGACGGGTGTGCAGGACCATCCGCGGTTCTTCGCGGGCTTCCTGACCTCTCCTCAGGTCGCCGCTGCGGCGCTGCTGGCCGTGGCCGACGTGGCGGCGGCGCGCTACTACCAGCCGCAGCTGCGCGCCTCGCTCGACCCCGTGGTCACGGGCAACGGCGATCGGCTGCGCTTCGAGTCCTTCTCGGGCTGCGGCGGCGTGTACGCACGGCTGGACGTGCTCGCCCCGGGCCTCGACGGCGGCGAGGTGGGGCACGGCACGACGAACGTCGACGTCAACAACCCACTGCGCGAGGCCCTGTCCCGGCTGGGCACGGACGATCCGCTCCATCTTCGGGTGGGCCCCGACGAGCTGGCGGTGACGACGCTGGACGGCCCGGTCGTGGAGAAGAAGGTTCCGCTGCCCGACCGGTGGCTGCGCGGCTTCGCCGAGGCCCAGGTGATCGCGGCCGGCTTCGACCTGCGGGCGGAGCTGCCGGCGGACGAGGCGGTGCGGTTCCTGCGCGGCCTGCCGAGGGCGGGCGGGGGACGGCGGGCCCCGGGCGGGCCGCGCTGGGTGGTGCCGGTGGGCCGGGGGTTGCGGCCGACGACACGGGCGGTGCCGGGTGCCGTCTGCCTGCCGGGCCCGGAGCGGCTGGCGGCGCTGCAACGGGTGCTGCGGCACTCCACGGCCCTGCGGGTCCACGGCCCCGCGCGCGGCGGTGGCGGCACGGCCGCGACGGCCGCCGCCTGGGAGGCCGTCCTGCCCGGCATGCGGCTCACGCTCACCCTGTCCCCCGACGCCTCGCGCGGTTTCTCGGGCGAGGGCGGCGTGCTGGACGCGCTCGCCACGGAGGAGGCCGCCGGGGACGCCGAGCTGATCGCCGTGCTGCTGGCCTGGGAACCCCGCGTCGAGGTGGCCGGTCTCGCGGCGGCCTCCGGACTGACACCCGAGCGTGTGCGCGCGGCCCTGATCCGCCTCGGCACCTCGGGACGCGTCGGCTACGACACGGCGGAGGCGGCCTACTTCCACCGGGAGCTGCCCTACGACTCCGCGCGTGTCGAGCGGCACAACCCGCGGCTGCGCTCGGCGCGGGCCCTGGTGGCGGCGGGTTCGGTGGCCCTGGACGGCACCCTGGCGACGGTGACCGCCGAGGACGGGCACGCGCACCGGGTGCGGGACGAGGCGGGCGTGCTCAGCTGTAGCTGTCTGTGGTGGGCGAGGTACCGGGGCGGGCGCGGGCCGTGCAAGCACGCGCTGGCGGTGCGGATGGTGCGGCGGGGCGCCGTGCCGGGACAGGACACGGCGATCGACGGGGGTGTGCGATGACCACGCTGACGGAGGCGGTACGGGCCGGGAGCACGGCGGACGTGCTACGGCTGGTGACGGACATGCCGGCCGCGCAACGGCGGGCCTGCCTGGGCGAGTTGAAGGAGCTGCGCACAGAGCTGCGCGGCGTTCCGGTCTGGGAGAACGGGGCGGAGCGGGTCCGCCGGGCGCTGCACCTGGCCGGGGCCGCCTGCCACACGGGAGCCGCGTCGGCCGCCGCCTGGCTCGCGGCGGGCGACATGCGCTGGAGCCAGGCGCCCACCGACGCGCTCCTGCGCGCGCTGGAGTGCCGGGACGCGGCCTGGCTCGCCGATGTGGCCCACCGGCTGGCACAGCGCCCGCTCTCCGCGCGCGTGCGGTACGAGCTGATGGCGGGACTGGTCAGCCGGGCGGGGTGCGAGGTGCCGGTGACGGACGCCTATGTGATCGGCTGGGTCCGGCACATCAGCGGCCGGAGCCTGAGCCGGGACGGCATGGCCGATCTGCTGCGCCGTGAGCCGCACCTCGCCCGGCTGGTCGGCGGGGTGTTCACCCTCTCGGACGTCGGCGAGGCCCGCTGGCTGCTCGACGAGGGGCCGGGCTGGTGGCAGAGCTCCGTGGCGGCACTGGCCGGGGAGGGCCTGCTGGACCGGACGTCCCTGATCGACGCCTGCGTCGCCCGGCTGCTGCGCGGCGGCGGCCCCACCGACCACCGGACCTTCCTGCCGTTCCTGACGGAACTCGCGCTCACCAGGGAGGAGGAGCGGGCGCGGATCGCGGACTGGACGGCGCTCGCCCGCGACGCGGCCTCCCCGGTCGCCTCCCACGCGCAGACGGTGCTGACCGCCCTGGCGCTGGACGGTGACCTGACGACGCGACAACTGGCCCAGGCTTCCGCAGGTCTGCTGTTCCGCGCGGAGAAGAAACTCGTGCGGGCCCAGCTGGTCCTGCTCGCGAAGGTGCTCTCCCGCACCCCCTCGTCGGCGGCGGAGCTGCTGCCGGTGGTGGCCCAGGCGTTCGGGCACGAGGACACCCAGGTGCAGGAGCGGGCGCTGAAGCTCGTCGAGCGGCACGCCGAGCGGCTGGACTCCGCCGAGCGGGGCGAACTCGTCACGGCCGCGGATCAGCTGACCCCGGCGCTGCGCACCCGGGCCGCCGCCGCGCTGGGTGTCGCCGCGGTCGGTTCCGAGGAGGTGTTCGAGGAGGTGCTGCCGCCCGCTCCGGAGCCGGTACGGCTGGAGCCGGCGCCGGCGACGGCGGCAGAACTGGCCGAGGAGCTGTCGGCGTTGCTGGTCTCCGACGGTGACGTGGCCGCGTTCGAGCGGGCGCTGGACGGTCTGGTGCGGCACGCGTACGAGGACGCGGACGCGCTGCGCGAGGCGCTCGCACCGGTGCTCGCGCGCCGTTGGTGGGCGGCGGACGAGCCCCGCCAGTGGCCGCGCGTGGACGACATGTTCGGCACCACCCGCTACGGCACCGTCGACGCCCGGGACGGCCTCGATCTGCTCCTCGCCACCCTGCACGGCAAGGTGAGCACGGCCACGCTCCACGCGGCGGTGCGGCAGGGGCCGAACGAACACGAGTGCGCGCACAGCGGGCTCGCCCGGGTCTTCGACGCCCGGCTCCGCGAAGTGGCCTACCGCCTGCGGACCGAGCCGCTGCCGCTGCTCCTGGCCACGCCCACCTGGGGCACGGGCCTGCTGGAGCCGGCGGAACTGGTGGACCGCCTCACGGAGTACCGGCGTCTGGACGCCCGGGTCGGCGCCGCCGACTTCGCCCAGGCCCTGCTGCGCGTGCGCAGGACCGACCGTGCGGCGGCCGGGGAGGCGGCGGCGCGGGCCAAGGCGCTCGGCACCCGGGAGGGCGGACGGCTCGCCCGCTGGCTGACCACCGGCACCCCCGCCCTGGGCGGCCGGCTCGCCCACGGGCTGCGTACGGGCACCACCGCCGCGGACCCGGTCCGGCGCCGGACCAAGGGCGTGCGGATCCTCGTGGAGCTGGGGGAGGTCCCGGAGCTGCGGGCGGGCTTCCCGCAGGAGTTCGGCCGGCTCGGCCGGCCGCTGTCCGTCTTCACCGACCGCCGGCACTGCGCCCACTGGAACGAGGCGATACGTCCGCACTGGCTCGCCGTCCTCCCGGAGCGGCGCGAGCTGGTCGCGGCGCGGCTGCTGCCCGACCTGGCCGCGACGGCCGTGGACGACGAGCGCGGGGCCGCCGCGCTTCCCCTGCTCGCCGAGGCGGACGGCGCGGCTGGTGAGGCCGTCCACCTGTGCGTGGCGTACGGACTCGGCGCGCGGCACCACGAGGACCGGCTCGCCGCGGTGGACGCCCTGCTGGTGCTCGCCGCTCGGGGACAGCTCGACGCGGTGCGGCTGGGCACGGATCTGGGGGAGCTGGTGGGGCGAGGCGCGGTGAAGGCGCGGCGGCTGGCCGAGTCGGCGCGGACCGGGGCCGCCACGGGAGCGCATGCGACGGTGTGGGAGGTACTGCGGCACGCCCTGCCCGTTCCGCTGGCGGGTCTCGCGACCGCCCGTCCGGAGGCGGCGGCCGTGGCGGCCCGGGGCCTCGGGGACCTGCTGGCCGTCGCGGCGGAGTGCGCCGAACGGTGCGGGGCCCGGGGAGACGTGCCGCATCTCCCGGAGACCGCGGACCGTGCCGGCTCCTCCCGGCTGGCCACTCAGGCGCGGCGGCTGCGGGACGCCCTCGGGGTGGAGGTGGCCGCCTGATCCGGACCGCGACGCCCGCGCCCGCTCCAGCTCCCGTCCCCCTTCCCCTCGACAGTAGAAAATGCAATAAAGAGGACGGAAGCATGCTTTACCCATCGGTCACAATCAGTTCGTGATCACGCAACACCCTTCCTTCACAGTGGCTGCATGACTCCAGACATGCCTGACGTGACCCGGGCGAGGCACGGGCGGCCCGTGCACCACTGGCGGCGGGACGTCGTCGAACTCGCCGCGCTCTTCACCGCCGTGGCCGTCGCGGACGCGGTGGCCAACCTGATCGGACACGGGCCCGACGGCCCGGCCCTGCTGATGATCTCGGCCATCGTGCTGGCCGCGACGGCGGGCTTCCACGTGTGGTGGTCACGCCGCCACGGACACGCGCCGCCGGTGAGCGATACCGGTGCCCGGCCGGCCGCCGAGACGCGGCCGGCCGGGCCTTCCGAGCAGCCCGCCGCCGACGAGGTCACGGGCGCGCTGTGGCGGATGCGGACGACGGTGAAGGACGAGCCGGGCTCCCTGGCCACCCTGTGCACGGCGCTCGCCGAGGGCCGGGTGGACATCCTGAGCCTCCAGACGCACCCGCTGGCCGACGGCACGGTGGACGAGTTCCTGCTGCGGGCGCCGGGCGCGCTCGCCGCGGCCGAGATCACCCGGGCGGTCGCGCTGGCCGGGGGCACGGACACGTGGATCGAGCGGGCCGACGCCCATGACCTGGTCGACGCGCCCACCCGGGTGCTCGGGCTGGCCGCCCGCACCGCCCTGGACACCGCCGAACTGCCCCTCGCGCTGCGCCAGTTGCTGGGCCGCTGCACAATCCGGACGCTGCCCGGCACCCCGGCCGGGGGCGGCCGGGGTCCCGAGCCGGTGCCGGTCGAAGGGGTCCTGGAGGACACCGTGATGCGGCTGCCGGCGCCCGAGGGCGGTGTGCTGACCGTGGAGCGGCCGTATCTGCCGTTCACCCCGACCGAGTTCGCGCGCGCCCGGGCGCTCGTGGAGCTGGACACCCGGCTCGGACCCCGGATCCCCCGTGGTCACGATGTGCTGACCCTGCCCGAGGGCGACCACATCACCGTGCGCCGGATCGACACCGGGGACCTGGTGGCGGCGCGGGCGATGCACGACCGGTGCTCGCCGCACACCCTCGGCCTGCGTTACCACGGCCCCGTCGGCGACGCGGACCGCTATCTGAACCACCTGCTCAGCCCCCGCTTCGGCCGGACGCTGGCCGCGCAGACCGCCTCCGGCCGGATCGTCGGCCTCGGGCACCTGCTGTGGGACGGCGACGAGACCGAGGTCGCGCTGCTGGTCGAGGACGACTGGCAGCGGCGCGGCGTCGGCGGGGAGCTGCTCGGCCGGCTGGTAGCGCTGGCGGCGGAGGCCGGCTGCGACAGCGTGTACGCCGTGACGAAGGCGTCCAACACCGGCATGGTCGCCGCGATGCGCGGCCTGGGCCTGCCGCTGGACTACCAGGTCGAGGAGGGCACCCTGGTCATCACGGCCCGCCTGGATCCCACACCGGTCGCCACCGCGCCCGGCCCCCAGCCGCCCCGCCTCGGCTGACGGCCCCCTCGACCCGCCACGACGGCGCTCAGCCGCAGCGGCGGTCAGCCGCTTCGGCGGTCACCGGCGGTGCCGTGCCCTGCGCGGACCACCCGAGGGGGCCTCCTGCTCAGCGCACCGCCTCCCGCAGCGGCGTCACCCGGCGTTCGCGGGGCGCGCCCAGGGCCTGGTCCAGGTCGGACCACAGGTCGTCGACGTCCTCCAGGCCCACCGACAACCGCAGGAGCCGGTCGCTCACCCCGGCCCCGCGGCGGTCCTCGGCGTCCACGATGCGGTGGCTGATGGAGGCGGGGTGCTGGATGAGCGTGTCGACGCTGCCCAGGCTCACCGCGGGGGTGACGAGCCGGACCCGGGAGATCACCTCGTGCGGGTCGCCGTGCACCTCGAAGGCGATCATCGCGCCGCCGAGCCGCGGGTACCGCACCCGGGCCACCCGCGGGTCGGCGGCGAGCCGGCGGGCCAGCTCGGCGGCGTTCGCGGAGGCGGCCCGCACCCGCACCGGGAGCGTGGACAGCCCCCGCAGCAGCAGGTAGCCCGCGAGCGGATGCAGGACTCCCCCGGTGGCGAACCGTATCTGCCGTAGCCGGCCCGCGAACTCCTCGTCGCAGGCGACCACCCCGGCCAGCACATCGCCGTGGCCGCCCAGGTACTTGGTGGCGCTGTGCAGCACCAGCCGGGCGCCCTGCTCGGCCGGGCGTTGCAGCACGGGCGTGGCGAAGGTGTTGTCGGCCAGCAGCGGCACCGAACCGCAGGCGTGCGCGATGGCCCGCAGGTCGAGTTCGGCGAGGGTCGGATTGGCCGGGGACTCGACCATCACCAGACCGGTGTCGGGGCGCAGCGCGTCGGCGATGCCGGCCGGGTCGGTCCAGGTGACCTCCGTGCCGAGCAGCCCGGCGGTGAGCAGGTGGTCGCTACAGCCGTACAGCGGCCGTACCGCGACGACGTGGCGCAGGCCCATGGCGGACCGGGCGAGCAGGACCGCGCTGAGCGCGGCCATGCCGCTGGCGAAGGCGACGACGGACCCGGTGCCCTCCAGGCGGGCGAGCGCGGTCTCGAAGCGGGCGACGGTCGGGTTGCCGAGGCGGCCGTAGACGGGCGGTCCGACGGGGTCGGCGCCGTCGGTGGCGAAGGCGTCGATGCGGGCGGCCTCGGCGCGGCTGTCGTAGGAGGGGTAGGTGGTGGACAGGTCGATCGGCGGGGCGTGCAGGCCCTGGCGGGCGAGGTCGTCGCGGCCGGCGTGCACGGCCTCGGTGGCCAGCGCTCTCGATGCGGTGCGTACGTCGTCGTAGGCACTCGGGCTCGATGTGTCCATGGCCGGAAGGGTGAACAGCGAACGGTTCCTGGGAGCCGGATGCCGTGCTACGTTCGGCCGGTGGCCGATTCCGTCGTACTGGATCCGGTCGATCTGCATCTGCTGCGGCTGTTGCAGAACGACGCCCGGACCACCTACCGCGACCTCGCCGCGCAGGTGGGCGTGGCGCCGTCGACGTGTCTGGACCGGGTGACGCGGCTGCGCCGCTCGGGCGTGATCCTCGGGCACCGGCTGCGGCTCGACCCGGCCAAGCTCGGGCGCGGCCTCCAGGCACTGCTGTCGGTGCAGGTGCGACCGCACCGGCGGGAGCTGGTGGGACCTTTCGTGGAGCGGATCCGGGCGCTGCCGGAGGCGCGGTCGGTGTTCCATCTGACCGGGCCCGACGACTACCTGGTGCACGTGGCCGTCGCGGACATGGCCGATCTCCAGCGGCTGGTGCTGGACGAGTTCACGGCCCGGCGCGAGGTGGCCCGGGTGGAGACCCGGCTGATCTTCCAGCAGTGGGAGTGCGGGCCACTGCTGCCGCCCGGCCACGCCCAGAGCTGAATCCCGGCAAACACGGATGACGCGGCGATCGTCCTCGTACGAGGATGGGCCGCATGTCTGAGACCCTGAGCCCGCTGCCCCGTCAGGTCGCCGACGCCTACGTGGACGACCTCATCGCCCTCGACCCGGTCACCGGGACGTACCTCGGTGTGAAGGAGAGTTCGAGCAGGCTGCCCGACTACTCGCCGGCCGGTCAGGAGGCCCTGGCCGCGCTGGCACGGACCACCCTCGCGAAGCTGGACGAGGCCGAGCGGCGGCCCGGCGCGGACAGCGACGTGGAGCGGCGCTGCGCGCGGCTGCTGCGGGAGCGGCTGACCGCCGAACTCGCCGTGCACGAGGCGGGCGAGCACCTGCGGGCGATCGGCAACATGAGCACGCCGGGCCACTCGGTGCGGGACATCTTCACGGTCACCCCGGCGGACACGGAGGAGGACTGGGCGGCGATAGCGCAGCGCCTGCGCGCGGTGCCCGGCGCGCTCGCGGGCTACCGCGCCTCGCTCCGACTCGGTCTGGAGCGCAAGCTGTTCGCCGCTCCCCGGCCGACCGCCACCTACATCGACCAGCTCACCGAGTGGACGGACACGGACGGCACGGGCCGCGGCTGGTACGAGGACTTCGCCGCCGCGGGCCCGCAGGCGCTGCGCGCGGAGCTGGACGAGGCGGCGCGTGCGGCGACCGGCGCCCTGGTGGAGCTGCGGGACTGGCTGCGGGACGTGTACGCGCCGGCGATCGAGGGCGCCCCGAACGTGGTCGGCCGGGAGCGGTACGCGCGCTGGGCCCGCTACTTCAACGGCACGGACCTGGACCTGGACGAGGCGTACGCGTACGGCTGGGCGGAGTTCCACCGCATCCTCGGCGAGATGAAGGAGGAGGCTGAGAAGATCCTGCCCGGCGCGGAGACGCCGTGGGCGGCGCTGGCGCACCTGGACGAGCACGGCCGGCACATCGAGGGCGTGGACGAGGTCCGGGAGTGGCTCCAGGGCCTCATGGACAAGGCGATCGAGGAGCTGGACGGCACCCACTTCGAACTCGCCGAGCGGGTGCGCAGGGTGGAGTCGTGCATCGCCCCGCCCGGCGGCGCCGCGGCCCCCTACTACACCGCCCCGTCGGAGGACTTCTCCCGGCCCGGCCGCACCTGGCTGCCCACGATGGGCCTGACCCGCTTCCCGGTCTACGACCTGGTCTCGACCTGGTACCACGAGGGCGTGCCCGGCCACCACCTCCAGCTCGCGCAGTGGGCGCACGTGGCCGAGAACCTCTCCCGCTACCAGGCGACGGTCGGCGGGGTCAGCGCCAACGCGGAGGGCTGGGCGCTGTACGCGGAGCGGCTCATGGACGAGCTCGGCTACCTGACGGGCCCGGAGGAGCGGCTCGGCTACCTGGACGCGCAGATGATGCGGGCGGCCCGGGTGATCGTGGACATCGGCATGCACCTGGCGCTCCCGATCCCGGCGGACTCGCCGTTCCACCCCGGGGAGCGGTGGACGCCGGAGCTGGCCCAGGAGTTCTTCGGCGCGCACAGCAGCCGCCCGGCGGACTTCGTGGAGAGCGAGCTGACCCGGTACCTGACGATCCCGGGCCAGGCGATCGGCTACAAGCTCGGGGAGCGGGCGTGGCTGCTGGGCCGGGAGAAGGCGCGTGAGCGGCACGGCGACGCGTTCGACCTGAAGGCCTGGCACATGGCGGCGCTGTCGCAGGGCTCCCTCGGCCTGGACGACCTGGTGGACGAGCTGTCCCGGCTGTGACCACCCAGGCCGCCCTGCGGTGACCGCCCGCGTCAGTGCCGGAAGCCGCCTTCCGAGGTGACGACCTCCCCCGTGATCCAGCCCGCCTCGTCGGTGGCCAGCCAGGCGATGAGGCGGGCCGGGTCGTCGGGCGCGCCCCAGCGTCCAGCCGGGGACCGCTCGGCGACGGCGGCGTGGACCTCGCCGGTGGCGTACCCGGTGTCGACGGGGCCGGGGTTCACGGCGTTCACCGTGATCCCCCGTTCCACGAGCGTCGTGGACAGGGAGCGGGTGATGGAGGCGAGGGCGCCCTTCTGGAGGGCGTAGGCGATCTCGCCCGGCATGCCGCCGCCGAGGTCCTGTCCGGACGTCATGAGCACCACGCGTCCGCCGGGCGTGCCCGGCGGCAGGGCGGCGCGCGAACGGGCGTACGCCTGGACGAGCAGCAGCACCGAGCGGGTGTCCACGGCCCAGTGGGCGTCGAGCATCGCGGCGTCGATGTCGTCCAGGGCGCCGTCGGAGCCGCTGAGGGCGTGGTTGGCGACGAGGATGTCGAGGCGGCCGAACTCCTTCACCGCGGTGGCGACCAACCGGGCCGGTTCCGTCGGGTCCGCGAGGTCACCGGGGCCCGGCACGACCCGCGCCCCGGGGGCGCCGAGCGCCTCGCGCACGGAGTCGGCGACGGCGTCGGGGTCGTCCGCGCCCCAGGGCATGGCGGCGTCGTGCGGCACGTGGTGGTGCAGGTACACACTGGCGCCGTAGGCGGCCAGCCGCCGGGCCACGGCGTGCCCGATCCCGGCCCGCCGGCTCGCGCCGGTGACGAGTGCGGTACGGCCGCGCAGGGGCAGGGGGTCGCGGCGCAGTTCGGCCGGGGCCGGCCGCGGGGGTGTGGGCATGAACGCACACCTTAGGAAGCACGGCTCGGGGGCGCGAGCGGATTTCCCGCTCGGCCGTACGGCCGCCTGTCGGTGGCGCGGGCGGGCCCCGGACGGCTAGCTGGTGCCCGGGGCCGATGCGGAAGGCGGGCCGGGCATGCAGGAGATGGGGCCGGGACAGCAGGCGCTGCGGACACCGCGCGCCGCGGGGCTGGCCGGGGTCGTCTTCGCGCTGCTCCTGGCGGCGGCGATGGTCCTGGTCAGGCTGGGGATCCCGGAAGGGGCCGGTGCGGTCGCCGCGCACGGCTTCACGGACTCCGCGCAGCGCCGGGCGGTGCGGACGGCCCTCGCGCTGGTGCCGTTCGCCGGCATCTTCTTCCTGTGGTTCATCGGCGCGATCCGCGCGCACGTCGGCGCGGGCGAGGACAAGTTCGTCGCGACGGTCTTCCTGGGCAGCGGGCTGGTCTTCACCGCCACGCTGTTCGGCGCGGCCTCGGCGGCGAGTGCCGTGCTCGTGGTGGCCCACCCGGCCGATGCGTCACCGCCGCCGGCGACCTGGGACTTCGGCCGCCACCTCGCGTACACGCTGCTGACGGAGTACGCCATGCGGATGGCGGCCGTCTTCGTGTCGTCCATGTCGGTCATCGGCCACCGTCTCGGTGTGCTGCCTCGCTGGCTCACGGTCCTGGGCCTCCTCACCACCGTGACGCTGCTGCTTCTGTCGTCCAACGTGCCGTGGGCGGAACTCGTCTTCCCGGCCTGGTCGCTGCTGCTCAGCGTGCACATCCTCGTGGCCGGCCGCCGGGACGGTGCCCGGCCCGCCGTCGCCCGATGACGCCCGGGGCGCCGGCCGCTCACCCGATCGGCGTGCCCGGCGCGCGGTCACCCCGCCCGGGCTCGCATCCTGGCGGGCGGGGGCCGACCGCCCTCCGGACCGCCCGCGCTCGCCGCGCGGTACGTCCGGACCTGGCCATGGGAAGGGCGGAGCGTCGATGAGGCTCGTCGTCGATCTCAACAAGTGTCAGGGGTACGCGCAGTGCGCGTTCCTCGCGCCCGACGTCTTCGCCATGCACGGCGAGGAGGCGCTGATCTACGACCCGCGTGCGGGCGAGGAGCAGCGGGAGCGGGTGGCGCGTGCCGTGGCGGCGTGCCCCGTGCAGGCGATCACGGCCGACGGACTGGACCGCACGGGAGGGGCGCGGGAGGTCTCCGATGGCAGCTGACTACGTGGAGTGGCTCAGGCGTGAGGGCCGGATCGTGATCGTGGGTGCCTCGCTGGCCGGTCTGCGGGCCGCCGAGACGTTGCGCGCGGAGGGATTCGCCGGTGAACTCACCCTGGTCGGTGACGAGCCCCACGAGCCGTACGACCGGCCGCCGCTGTCGAAGTCCGTGCTGCTGGGCAAGGCGTCCCCGCACCACACCGAGCTGCCGCACCGCCGGGAGATCGACGCCAAGTGGCGCCTCGGCGTGGCGGCGACCGGCCTGGACCTGACGGCCAAGCGGGTCCGGCTGGCCGACGGGGACGAGGTGGAGTACGACCGGCTGCTCATCGCGACCGGCGTGCGGGCACGGCCGTGGCCGAAGGAGGAGGAGGCCCGGCTGGACGGCGTCTGTCTGCTGCGCACGCGGGAGGACGCGGCGGACCTGTACCGGCGGCTGAGGGCGGGGCCGCGCCGGGTGTTCGTCATCGGCGCCGGGTTCGCCGGTTCGGAGGTCGCCTCGGCGTGCCGGGAGATGAACCTGCCCGTGACCGTGGCGGAGCGCGCGGGCGCGCCGCTGGTGGGCGCGCTCGGCGGGGTCGTCGGCGCAGTCGCGGCGGACCTCCAGACCGAGAACGGCGTCGATCTGCGCACCCATGTCACGGTGACCGCGCTGGCGGGTGACGCGGTCGGCAGGGTGCGGGCCGTCCATCTGTCCGACGAGAGCGTGGTCGAGGCGGACGTGGTCGTGGTCTCGCTGGGTTCGCTGCGCAACACCGAGTGGCTGACCGGGTCGGGGCTCGGTGCCGGGCCCCGGGGCATCGCCTGTGACGCGGGCTGCCGGGCCTTCGACTTCCGGGGCATCGTCACGGACGACGTCTTCGTGGCGGGCGATGTGGCGCGCTCCCCGCACGCGCTCTTCGGGTACCAGTTCCTGTCGCTGGAGCACTGGGGCAATGCGGTCGCCCAGGCGGAGACCGCCGCGCACAACATGGTCTGCCACGGCGCCGACCGGAGGCCGCACCTGTGGATGCCCGCCTTCTGGTCGTCGATGTTCGGTGTGAACATCAAGTCGGTCGGGGTGCCGCCCATGGGCGAGCAGCTCATGATCACGCAGGGCTCACTGGCCGAGCGCCGGTTCGTCGGGGTCTACGGCTACCAGGGCCGGGTCGTGGCCGCCGTGAGCTTCGACAACACCCGGTGGCTGGACTTCTACCGGGGGCAGATCGAGCGGGGGGCGCCGTTCCCGGTGGAGTACCCGACGGTGGACCGGCGTCCCGAGGGCCGCCGGCCGGTGCCGGCGGGATTCCCGGACCCGTCCCTGCCGACGCACGGCCCCATGGTCACCCTCAGCGGCTACTCGCCGGCCGACCAGCAGCTGGTCTTCCACCCCGCCCGCCACTGATCCCGCCCACGGCCCCGACGCCCCAAGGACCCGCCATGCCGCACGCCTCGATCGCGCGCCAGATCACCGACTACGCCAACCGCGCCAACCCGTACCCGGTCTACGAGGAACTCCGCAGGACGCCGGTGCTGCACGAGGAGGAGGGGGGCCCGTACCTCATCAGTTCGTACTACGACATCAAGGCCCTCCTCCACGATCCGCGGATCAGCTCCGACGCCGCCAACGTGGCCGCCGCCGGGGGCGACGAGCTGGACCGGACGGAGGAGACCGGCGGACTGCCGCCGTCGTTCCTGCGTCTGGACCCGCCCGAGCACGACCGGCTGCGGCGCATCGCCAACAGTGCCTTCGGACCGCCGCACCGGCCGCGGCGGATCGAGAACATGCGGGGCGAGATGCGGGAGATCGTCACCGGGCTGATCGACGCCTTCGGCGACGCGCGCCAGGTCGACCTGGTCGACCAGTTCGCCTACCCGTTCCCCGTGACGGTGATCTGCCGGCTGCTCGGGGTTCCCCGGGAGGACGAGCCGCGGTTCCGCACCTGGGTCGACCCGCTGGTCGCGAGCCTCGACCCGGCGGCCGGCCCGGACCGGGACACCGGGGCCCAGAAGGCGGCGCGGGAAGCCCGTATGCAGCTCGGCATGTACCTGGCCGGGCTGGTCGAGGAGCGCGCCAAGGAGCCGCGGGACGACCTGTTGTCCGACCTGGCGGCCGGCCGGGGCCCGGACGGCTCCCTGTCGATGATGGAGGTGCTCAGCACCTCGGTGCTGCTGCTGATCGCCGGTCATGAGACGACGGTCAACCTGATCACCAACGGCATGCTCACCCTGCTGCGCCACCCGGAGATCCTCCGGCGGCTGCGGGAGGACCCGGGTCTGTCGGTCAACATCGTGGAGGAGCTGCTGCGGTACGAACCGCCCGTGCAGTTGGTGCCGCAGCGCACGTGCATCGCCGACATCGAGGTGCGCGGGGTCACGATCCCCAAGGGCTCGCGCATCTGGCTGGTGCTCGCCGCGGGCAACCGGGACCCGGAGCGGTTCAAGGAACCGCAGCGCTTCGACCCGGACCGCGGCGACATCCAGCACCTCGGCTTCGGCAGCGGCATCCACAGCTGCTTCGGCGCCCCGCTGGCCCGGCTGGAGGCCCAGATCGCGCTGTCCGAGCTGGCCCGGCGGCTGGAGGGGCCCCGTCTGGTCGAGGACCCGCCGCCGTACCGGCGCAACGCCGTGCTGCGCGGCCCCCGGCACCTGGGCGTCGCCTTCGACGGGCTGCGCTGAGCACGTCGTCCGCTCATCCCGTGATGTCCGCCGGCAGCACCACGCAGACCTCGTAACCGCCGTCGCTCGTCGGGCCCGAGGTCATGGTGCCGCCGAGGAGTTCGGCGCGCTGGCGCAGCCCGATCAGGCCGTGGTGGGCACCGGGCAGCGGCAGCGGCGGCTGGGTCGGCGCGGTGTTGGTGACCCGGACCCGGACGGAGCCGTTGGCGTGCAGCAGGTCGATGCGCGCCTTCGCGCCGGGAGCGTGTTTGCGGGTGTTGGTCAGCGCTTCCTGGACCGTGCGGTAGACCGCGCGCTGGACGGTGGCCGGAAGTCCGTCGGGCAGGTCCGTCTTCAACTCGGTCTCGATGCCGCAGCTGTCGGCCAGCCGCTGGATGTCGGTGAGCGCCGGCTGCGGGGTCAGCTCCGTGGGGTGGCCGCCGGAGGCGCGCAGGACGCCGACCATGTGGCGCAGCTCGTCCAGCGTCTGCACGCTCAGTCGCCGGATCGTCGCCGCGGCCTCCTTGGTGTCCGCGTCGCCCGCGCCGACCTGGAGCGCTCCGGCGCGCACGGCGATCAGGCTGACCTGGTGGGAGACGACGTCGTGCATCTCCCGCGCCAGCTGGGCGCGCTCCTTGGCCAGGACGGCCTGGGCCGTCAGCAGCTGCTGGTGGTCGCGCGCCTCGGAGATCTCGGTCAGTCTGAGCGACAGGTCGCGCCGGGTCCGTACGAGCTGCCCGAGGAACACGGCGGCGGCGGCGGTGGCGGCGCTGTAGCCGAACGGGATGAGCTTCGCGAGCTGGGTCAGATCGAAGTTCGGTGACGGCAGGGCCGTCGTGTCGCAGAACGCGAAGGCCAGGACGCACAGGAGCAGCAGCGTCCGGGGGCGGCCGAGGGAAGCGAGCGTGTACAGCGCGGCCAGGCAGGCGACGACCGCGTCGGACAGCAGGACGGCCGGGAGGGTCAGCAGGAAGGTGAGCAGCGGCTGCCGTCGGCGCAGCAGCAGGACGACGGCGGCGGCCAGGGCGCAGGCCATCCGCAACGGCTCGGCGATGTCCCAGTGG
Source organism: Streptomyces canarius (assembly GCF_014650735.1). NCBI lineage: Bacteria > Bacillati > Actinomycetota > Actinomycetes > Kitasatosporales > Streptomycetaceae > Streptomyces > Streptomyces canarius. The sequence continues at coordinate 74,712 of NZ_BMVN01000019.1, read as the reverse complement.
GCCCACACGTCGAGGAGGGCCATGGCCATCGCCACGCAGTCCAGCAGCAGCGGGGACGGACGGCGGGTCATCCCGTCTCCTCCGGGAGGAGCCCGGCCCGCTGGGCGAAGAGGGCGGCCTGGACCCTGCCGCTGACCTCCAGCTTGGTGAGGATGGCGCTGACATGGTCCTTGACCGTGCCGGTGCTCAGGTGCATCCGGGTCGCGATCTCGGCGTTCGACAGGCCCTCGGCCATGAGGAGCAGCACCTCACGCTCCCGGCCGGTGAGCCGTGCGAGGGCCTTGGGCGGGCGCTCCGGCGCTCCGGCGCTCAGATAGCCGTCCACCACCGTGCGCGTGACCTTGGGCGACAGCACCGTGCCGCCGCGGGCGAGGCTCTGCACGGCCAGCGGCAGCGCCTCGGGATCGGTGTCCTTGAGGAGGAATCCGGCGGCGCCCGAGCGCAGTGCCGTCTCCACGTACTCGTCCATGTCGAACGTGGTCAGCATGGCCACCACGGGGGGCTCGCGCAGCCGGCGGATCTCGCCCAGGACGGTGAGCCCGTCCACGTCCGGCATGCGGATGTCCAGCAGCACCACGTCGGGGCGCTTCTCGCGCACCGTCCGCAGGGCCTGGCCGCCGGACACCGCGCCGACGACCTCGATGTCGTCGGCGGCGGCCAGGATGCGCTGGAAGCCCGTGCGGATCAGGGCTTCGTCGTCGACCACCAGTACCCGGATCACGTGCGCTCCAGCCTGTATGGAACCACTGTCCGATTCGTACCACGCCCGGGGCGGTTTCGCCGCCGGGCGCCGTACGGGCAGGGGCCGTGGCTGTCGGTGCCGTGATCAGGCGGGGGCGCGTCCCCGGTCGTGTCAGGGCCGGCCGGTGAGGCACATGCGCTGGCGCGTGGTGGGCATGGCCGGCACCGCGACGGTGGGGACGCAGTCGGCCGGCTTCCGGCGCTGGGGGACGGTGAGCCGGTCGATCCGGGTGCTCCAGGAACCGTCGCGCAGCGTCAGCGTGACCGCGGACGCGGGCGGGACGTGGAGGTCCCGGAAGGAGCGGGCGGGTACGGACAGGGCGTGGACCAGCGCGGCCCTGATGACGGACGCCTCGGTGATCACGAGGACGCGTCCGGTGTCGGCGGGCAGGGTGCCCAGCCAGGCGGATGTCCGGCGGCAGAGCTCGCGGACGGTCTCGCCGCCGTGCGGTGCGGCGTCGGGATCCGTCAGCCAGACGGACAGACCATGGGGGTCCACCGCGGCGATGTCCTCGGGTGTACGGCCGTTCCACGTGCCGTGGTCCAGGTCGCGCAGGGCGTACTCGGGCACGGCGGCGACGGCGAGGGCATCGGCGGTCTGCGCGCAGCGGTCGGAGGGCCCCCGCAGGGCCACCGCGTACGGCGGAAGGGTCGCTGTCATGGCTGCCAGCTCACGCCGGCGGCGCTCGCCCACGGCACCGTCCCCGAAGACCCGGCCGAGGCCGCCTTCGGCGGTGGTCGCGCAGAGCATCGTCAGTCGCACCGTCACTGTCCGACCTCCTTCTCCGATCGGGAGGGCCACGCGGCCGGCGGACCAGCCGGGGCAGAGCCGTTTCCCTTGGTCACAAGGTTCCAGGGAAGGCGCCCCCGCAACCTCCGGCAGGTGGCCGGACCACCCCCGCCGGTCGGCGGGTCGTCCCACCGGAGCTACGGCCGGAGCGTGGCCAGGTCGCACTGGTACCAGGTACCCGGCTTGCCGCCGAGGTCGGCCGGGTCGGCCGGTCCGATCGGGACGAACCCCGATTTGGTCAGCACCCTGTGGGACGCGACGTTCTGGTGGGAGGTGGCCGCCCGCAGGACGCGCAGTCCGTACCGGCGTGCCGCCAGGCGGCACAGCTCCCGGACGGTCTCGGTGGCGACGCCGCGGCCGGCGGCGTGTTCGGCGACCCGGTAGCCGAGTTCCGCGGTGCGGTTCTCGATGTTGACCAGGTTGAACCGGCCGAGCACCGACCCGTCCTCGGCGAGGAGCACGTAGAAGGCGCAGCTGCCGGCCTCCTGCTCGGCCAGCAGGGCGTTGTAGCGGTCGGTGAACTGCTCGAAGTAGTCGTCGCCGCGGTCGGAGACGAAGGCGGCGAAGTAGGCGCGGTTCGACAGCTCGAAGTCCAGGACCGCGGGGGCGTGGCTGGCGTGCAGCCGCTTCAGCTCGGGCACTGCCCGACTGTACCCGGACGGCGTGCCGGGGCCACCTGCGTTGCGCCGACCGGTCGACCGCGGCGCGGCGCGTGGGCGCGCCTCAGCAGCCGCACTCGCCCGCCACGGGTGCCGTCAGCGGGTCGGCGTCCCGGCGCGCGGGACCCTGCCAGGTCTCGTAGGGGAAGCCCTCGCGGGCCCAGTACTCGAAGCCGCCGAGCAGCTCCTTGACCCGGTAGCCGAGTTCGGCGAGGGCGAGGGCGGCGCGGGTGGCGCCGTTGCAGCCGGGGCCCCAGCAGTACGTCACCACCGGCACGTCCCTGTCGAGGAGCCGTGCGGCCTGCTCCGGGATGAGCGCGGTCGGCAGGTGGACCGCGCCGGGGATGCGGCCCTGGTCCCAGGACTCGGTGGAGCGCGAGTCCACGACGACGAAGCCGGGGTCGCCGCCGGCCGCGAGCGCGGCGGCGACGTCGGAGACGTCGGCGTGGAAGGCGAGGCTCGCCCGGAAGTAGGCGGCGGCCTGTGCGGGAGCGGCCGGGGCGACACGCAGGACGGGATTCTCGGCAGCGATGTGGATCATGTGGGGAAATCTACGGTCCGGCGGCCGGCCCCTGAAGGGACGATCCCCGGGATCGCCCTTGCCCGGCCGGGGATTCCCCTGCTATCCATCCGGGATGACCGCGCATTCCCCGGACGCCACCGACTGGCGCATCCTCGATGTCCTCCAGCGCGACGGACGGGCCAGCTACGCCGAGCTGGCGCGGGCCGTGTCCATGTCGCCCAGCGCCGTCACCGAGCGGGTCCGGCGGCTGGAGGAGGCCGGTGTGATCCAGGGGTACGCGGCGGTGGTCGACCCCGAGCGGCTGGGCCTTGCGATCCTGGCGTTCGTGCGGCTGCGCTATCCGAACGGCAACTACAAGCCGTTCCACGACCTGGTCGCGGCGACGCCCGAGATCCTGGAGGCGCACCACGTCACGGGCGACGACTGCTTCGTCGTCAAGGTCGCCGCGCGGTCGATGTCCCACCTGGAGGAGATCTCGGGACGGATCGGCGCGCTGGGCTCGGTGACCACCAGCGTCGTGTACTCGTCCCCGCTGCCCCGGCGCCCGCTGGGCCGCTAGACCGCTCCCGCTGCCGCGACGGCCGGGTGGGGGGCGACCCAGTGCGCGGTGTGATCGTTCACGGCGATGGTCACTGATCATGTGAAGTTCCGGGGTTCCGGAAGGCGTTGGGGTGCTCAACGCCCTGGACGCCCGCCCGTTCCTCGGGCCGGCTTCGCCGGCGTGGTCCGCTCGGCCGCGTCTTCCGGATGCGCGGCGCCGCCGAGCGGGGTATGGCCCTTCGTCCTACGGTGGAAGTGGGGCCACTGCCGTGGCCGGTGGGGCCTCACCCCCCAGTCCGCGCGAACCGCGGGAGATTCCAGATGACATCGGACACCACACCGTTGCACCAGATAGACCATCTCGTGGTCCTCATGCTGGAAAACCGCTCCTTGGACAACATGCTCGGGTTCCTCTACACCGACCAGGAGAATCGCTCGCCCTCTGGCGATGCCTTCGAGGGACTGACCGGCGCGGAGGCCAACCCCGATGGGAACGGCGGCAAGGTCACCGTCTTCCGGATCGACCCGGCCAAACCCGGTGCGTACTTCATGCCGGGCTCCATCCCCGGGGAGGAATTCGACCGGGTGAACGTCCAGTTGTTCGGAACGGAGCATCCGCCCGCACCCACTCCCGACGCGACCAACGACGGCTTCGTCATCGACTACGCGAAGGTCTATCCGACGCGGAGCGGCAACTCTCCAGGCGTCACCGCGAGCGACATCATGGGCTGCTTCACCCCGGAAGGGGTGCCGGTACTGTCCGGACTGGCCCGTGGCTACGCGGTATGCGACCACTGGTACTGCTCGGTCCCCACCCAGACCCTGCCCAACCGGTCTTTCGCCCTTGCCGGGACCAGCCTGGGCTACCTGCTGGACAAGACCAGTCTGAAACTCGCGGAACAAACGAAGAAACCCATGTTCGACACGCCGAGCATCTTTGGTCGACTCGGTGACCGAATCGACTGGATGGTCTACGGGTACAACAAGTGGCCGAAGACCATGGCTGACTTCCCCGACACCCAGCAGGCCGACAGGAGTCACTTCGGCCAGTTCATGGACTTCACGAACGCGGCTGCCAACGGCCGGCTGCCCGCGTTCACCTTCCTGGAGCCGTCGTGGGGCAACACGGGAAACAGCCAGCACCCCAACGATGACGTGGCTCTGGGCGAGCACCTCATCTACGACACCTATCAGGCCCTGCGCCGCGGACCGGACTGGGCGAGGACCGTGCTGGTCGTCACCTACGACGAGCACGGCGGCTGTTACGACCACGTACCTCCGCCCGCCGGCGCGACGCCACCCGACGACATCAAGGGAGTGGAGTTCGACTTCGACTTCACCCGGTTCGGGGTACGCGTGCCCACGGTGCTGGTATCGCCCCTCATCAAGCCCGGGACCGTCTTCCGCGTCCCCGACGACAGCGTGCCGCTGGACCACACTGCGCTGCTCAAGACGATCGAACAGAGATGGGCGCTGGAGCCACTGACGGGTCGTGACGCTGCCGCCCCCGGCATAGGGGACGTCCTGACCCTGGAACAACCACGCGATGACGATCCGCTGTCCGATGTCCTCGTCCCCGTTTCCAAGGGCAACAACCCCGCCCGGACCCAGACTTCGCACCTCGACGCCGCGTACAACAGTCTCGTCGCCGCGAATCTCATTCCGAAAATGTGAATGCCGACGCTCGCAGTGGAGGGTCGACATGGGGACACGCTCGCTACCGACCCGGGATCACCACCTCAAGCTCAAGCGAATGAGAGAGGCGGTGTCCACCCAGAAGTTCGCCATCCGAGGGCTTCAGATACTCACTGTGGGTATCGCACTGACCGTACTCTGGATGCTCATTGAAACGTTCCTCGGTGATTCGAAGAACGGTAAGGGAGCTTCGATCATCGGCGTGCTCGGCGCGCTGCTTCTCGCCTTCCTGGCACTGGCGAGTCCGGGAGCCCTCGAAGAGCTGTCGTTCGGCCCATTCAAGGTGAGATGGCGGATCAGTAGGATTGAAGCCACGCTGGAGTCGATCCAGTTGGCCGTCATCGGCTTGCTCAGCCGCCATGAGCGCAGCCATCTGAGGAAACTTGCCGGCAAAGGTGACGATTTGGTGGAGTACAGGTGGGAGATGTACCGGGAGTTGGAACGCCTCCAGCACCTGGGGTACCTGAAGCCTCGCGCCAAGAAGCCGGATCTATGGGAAATGAAAAACGTGATGGAATCCGAAAAGGAATTCCATCTGAAAGAATATCTTGAAATCACGAAGATGGGTGAGAAGTACCTACAGCTCTACGGGGAGTCGGTCAAACCGATAACGGTCTACTCGGATGGTGAAGTCAAGGTCGGCGGCGAGAAACGCGGCAAGGCCCAGGACTGGCGCGACGTCGTCGAAAAGGCCATGGACGCCGGCTGGATCAAGGAACCGGACGTCGAGGACGTGACCTGGGTGGGGGGCGCACCAGACAGCTTGATGCCCAGGGAGATGCAAATGAGCGCGGACATGGGTGCCGTCACCCGCCCGAACGGCACGACCTTCCGCGTCTGGGCGCCGCACGCGAAGGGCGTGGAGGTGGCCGGATCCTTCGACGGGTGGGCGGCGAGACATCCGATGGCCATGGACGGCGGCGGCTGCTGGTCCACTCAACTGGACGCCGCCGGGCCGGGCGACGAGTACAAGTACGTCGTGACCGGCCGGAGCGGCGAGCAGTGGAAGGTCGACCCGCGCGCACGCAGGCTCACCAGCTCGACCGACACGGGGAATGCGGTGATCGACGCCGCGGACTTCGAGTGGGGCGCACATCCGTGGCAGAGCCCGGGCTGGGACGACCTCGTCATCTACGAATTGCACGTCGGCACCTTCAACCGCACCTCCGCCGACAGACCCGGCCGGTTTTCCGGTGTGGCCGAGAGGCTGGAGGACTTGGTCGAACTCGGCGTCACCGCGATCGAGCTCATGCCGGTCACCGAGTACGCCGGAGAGACGTCGGAGGGGTACAACCCGGTGACAGCTTTCGCGGTGGCGGGCGACTACGGGTCCCCCACCGACTTGAAGGCGCTGATCAGCGAGGCTCACCAGCGCGGTCTGGCGGTGCTGCTCGATGTGGTGTACAACCACTTCGGCTGGGCCGGTCTCGACGCCGGGCTGCGACGTTTCGACGGCTGGTACGAGAACGACGGCGACGGCATCTACTTCTACAACGACTGGCGCCGCAAGACCCCGTGGGGCGACACGCGTCCCGACTACGGCAGACCCGAGGTCCGCCAGTACCTGCGCGACAGCGCGCTGTCCTGGCTGGAGGAGTACCGCGTAGACGGCCTGCGCTGGGACGCCACCGCGTACATCCGCAACGTCGACGGCGGCGACGACCGGGGCGAGGACCTGGCCGACGGCTGGCGTCTGCTCCGTGAGGTCAACGATGAGATCGATGCCCGCCAGTCCTGGAAGATAAGCATCGCGGAGGACCTGCGCGACGACCCCTGGATCACCACTGGCACCCCGGAGGGCGCCGGATTCGACTCCCAGTGGGACGCAGGCTTCTGCCATGCGCTCCGCGCGGCGCTCACGGCCGTGAACGACGCGGACCGCGACATGGACCGGGTACGCCACGCGATCGAGCACCGACTCGGTGGCGGTGCGCTCGCCCGGGTCGTCTACACCGAGTCCCACGACGACGTGAAAGACGGCAAGGACCGCGTCCCCACGGCCGTCTGTCATGGGGACGCCGAAGGACCGTACGCCACAAAGCGTTCCACGCTCGGTGCCGCTGCCGTCATGACAGCGCCCGGCATACCGATGATCTTCCAGGGGCAGGAGTTCCTCGAAACCAGCCCGTTCGACGACCGCGTCCCGCTCGACTGGGCCGGGCGGGAACGCCATGCCGGCATCGTGCAGATGTACCGCGACCTCATCGCCCTGCGGCGCAACCGCACGTACACCACCGCCGGCCTGAGAGGCGATCAGGTGGACGTGTACCACTGCAACGACACCGACAAGGTCATCGGCTTCCACCGCTATGCCCAGGGCGGTCCGGGCGACAGTACCGTCGTCGTCCTCAACTTCGGTGACCACGACTACGACGACTACCGGCTGGGGTTGCCGGGGCCGGGAGTCTGGCGAGTGCGGTTCCACAGCGACTCGAAGGAGTACGGTTCCCAGTTCAATGGGTCATCCAGCAACGACGTCACAGCGGACGCCACGGGGATGGATGGGCTGGCCTGGGCGGGCGGCATAGGCATCGGTCGCTACAGCGCCGTCATCCTGTCGCAGGATCGGCTGCGATAGCCGGTCACCGTGCGACGACACAGACACAGGTGACGCATCCGTCCGGACCGGCGGCACCGAGTCGGCCGCCACGTGCCGGTCAGCGAGCCGTCAGACGCCCCGCTGCCGCAACGTCGAGCCCGAGCGGTCCTTGACGACCTCCAGCTGGGCGTGTATCCGGCGGCGCAGGTCGGGCACATGGCTGACGATGCCGACGCTGCGGTCGCGTTCGCGCAGGGAGTCCAGGACGTCCAGGACCTCGTCCAGGGTCTGGTCGTCCAGGCTGCCGAAGCCCTCGTCGATGAAGAGGGTGTCCAGGCGGACGCCGCCCGCCTCGTCGGTGACGACGTCGGCGAGGCCGAGCGCGAGCGCGAGGGAGGCGAAGAAGGTCTCGCCGCCGGACAGGGTGGCGGTGTCCCGTTCCCGTCCGGTCCAGGCGTCGACCACGTGCAGCCCCAGCCCGGAACGCCCTCGCCCGGTGCGGTCGTCGGAGTGGACGAGGGTGTAGCGGCCCGACGACATGCGCTGGAGGCGGACGGTCGCGGCGGCGGCGACCTGTTCCAGGCGGGCCGCCAGGACGTACGACTCCAGGCGCATCCGGCGTTCGTTGTCGGCGGAGGTGCCCGCGGTGAGGGCGGCGAGCCGGGCCACCCGGTCGTACTCCTCGCGCAGCGGGCCGAGCCGGCGTACGGCCTGGGCGGCGCGGGCGGAGAGGCGGTCGAGCTGCGCGCAGCAGCGGGCGGCGGCGTCACGCGCGGAGGCCGCCTCGCGCAGCCGCCGTTCCGCGGCGGACGCGGTCCGCTCGGCCGTGGCCGGGTCGGCGGGCGGCTGCTGAGCAGCCGCCGCGGTGCCGGGCTCGGCGAGGACCGCGCGGACGGCCGCCTCCTCCTGCTGCCAGGCGTCCAGGCGGTGCTGGAGTTCACGGTGGGCGGCCGGGTCCAGGAGGGCCGCGGCGGCGGCCTGCGGGGTGTCGAAACCGGCCCGGTAGGCGGCGTCGGCGAGGCGGGCGTCGGCGTCCTTCAGCCGCTGGGCGGCGTCCTCGGCGGCGCGCACGGCGTCGGCGGCCTCGGTGAACAGGGCCGCCCGCCGCTCCAGCTGGGCGGCACGCGCGGCCACGCTGTCGGCGCTGCCCCGGGCCTGCGCCAACTCCGCTCGCAGCTGTGCCTGTTCACGCTCCAGGGTGTCGCGGCGGGTGAGCCGGGAGGCGGCCCGTACGGCGGCCTGCTGGCGGTCGGCGAGCCGCTGCTCGCGCTCCCCCTCGGCGCGCCGCAGCTCCTCCTGGGCGGGGTGCAGCGCGGAGGCCGCGCGGCGGGCGCGGGCGTACTCCTGCTCCAGTCGGTCCGCCTCGGCGGCGAGTTCGCCGGTGGGCGTGTCGCCGGCCTCGGCGGTGGCGGCGGCCAGGGCCTCGCGGACCAGGCCGAGACGCCGCTCGTCCTCGGTGTGCCGCTCCTCGGCCCGCTGGCAGACGGCGAGGGCCTGGTCCTCGGCCTCGCGGTCGACGTGTCCGGCGACCTTGCGGGCGGGGGCGGGGTGTTCGGTGGCTCCGCAGACCGCGCAGGGCTCGCCGTCGGTGAGATGGGCGGCCAGTTCGGCGGCGATGCCGTTCAGGCGCTGTTCCTTGAGGTCGAGCCAGTGGGCGCGGGCGTCGAGGGCACGCTGCCGCGCGGCGTCCGCCTGCTGCTGGGCCCGTTCGAGGTCGGCGGCGAGCTGGTCGCGCGTGCGGGCCGCGTCGAGCCGGCGCCGCATGGGGGTGCGCTGGACGGCGAGCTGTTCGGCGCGGGTGGCGGCCTCCTGGGCGGCGTCGACGCGGGTCTGGAGGGCCGCGCGAAGGCCGTCCCAGTCGGCGAGCCAGCCCTCGGCCTCGCGCAGGACGTCCTCGTCGGCGCGCTCCTGCCGGTCGAGTCCGGTCCGCTCCTCGGCGAGTTCGGCGAGCCTTCGTTCGGCGCGCCGGGCCGCGTCCAGGCCGCCCAGCTCCTCGGCGGCCCGGCGGGCGGCGGCGGCGAGTCCGCCCGCGTCCGCGTCGGCGTGGGAGTCGGGCAGCAGTCCGCGCGCGCGTGCCTCGGCCGCGGCGGCCCGGCGGTGTTCCGCCTCGGTGGCGTCCCGCAGCTCCAGGGCGGGCGCGACCGCCTCCGCCTTGCGGGCGCGCTCCATGCGCCGCTGGGCCTCGCGGTGGGCGCCGGACCGCTCCTGGAGGCGCTCGGCACGCTGCCGGGCCTCGGTGAACCGGGCCTGGAGGCGCGCGAGTTCGCGTGTGTCGTCCAGGGCGCTGCGGGCCGCGGCGTGGGCGGACTCGGCGGCGGAGAGCCGGCAGTGGGCGACGGTGAGGCGTTCCCGGGCGGTGCTGCGGGCCACGGCGGCGGCGCCGAGGACGGCCTCGGCCAGTCCCGGGTCGCCCGGGGCCAGGTCGGGCAGCTCCATGGCGTCGCCGGCCTCCTGCTGCATGCGGTGGGCGTCGGCGAGCAGCGCCGTGTCGCCCTCGCGCACGCGTGCCTCGGTGGCGCGGCGGCGTTCGGCGAGGCGCTTCTCGACGTCGGCGAAGCGCTGGGTGTCGAAGAGGCGGCCGAGGAGCCTGCCGCGGGCCTCGGCGTCGGCGCGCAGGAAGCGGGCGAAGTCGCCCTGGGGCAGCAGGACGACCTGGCAGAACTGCTCCCGGCTCATGCCGAGCAGCTGGGTGATCTCCTCGCCGATCTCCTGGTGGGAGCGGCTGCGGTCCGTCCAGACGCCGGCCGTGCCGTCGTACTCGCGCAGCCAGGTCTGGGCCTTGTCGACGGTCGTGCCCGTGCCCCGCAGCTTGGGGCGCTCCCACGGGGGCTGCCGGGTGATCTCCAGCCGGCGTCCGGCGACGGTCAGTTCGAGGCGGACCTCGGTACGGGTGCCCGGCCGGGCGTGGTCGCTGCGCAGGGTGATGCCCTGGCCGCTCTGCCGGGCGCCGGGGACGGAGCCGTAGAGGGCGTAGCAGACGGCGTCCAGGACGGAGGTCTTGCCGGCGCCGGTGGGGCCGTGCAGCAGGAACAGTCCGGCGGCGGACAGGGCGTCGAAGTCGACGCTCTGGGCGCCTCCGAAGGGCCCGAAGGCGGTGATGTCGAGCCGGTGCAGCCTCACCGGGCCACCTCCCGCACGGCGTCGTCGGCGCGCACGGCGTCGAACGCCTCGCGCAGCACGGTCTCCTCGTGCTCGTCGGGTCCGGCGCCGCGCACGTGGGCGACGAAGTCCTGGGCGATCTGCTGGTCGCTGCGGCCGGCGAGGCGGCGGGCGTACGACACCTGGGGGTCGTCCGGGGCGCGCTCGGGGGCGAAGACCAGGCTGAGGGTGTGCGGGAAGCGCTCGGTGAGCCGGGCCATGGGGTCGGCCGGGCGGACGGGGTCGGTGAGGGTGGCCTCGATCCAGGCGTCCTCGTGGCGGGTCAGCTCCGGGTCGGCGAGGAGGTCGTCCAGAGCGCCGCTGATACGGGCGAGCGGGCGGGGCACCGGGCAGTCGACGCGTTCGGCGGTGACGGAGCCGTCCGCGTCCAGGTCGATCAGCCACATGCTCTTGCGGTGGCCGGCCTCGGAGAAGGAGTAGGCGAGCGGCGAGCCCGAGTAGCGCACGCGCTCGGTGAGGGTCTGGCAGCCGTGCAGATGCCCGAGCGCCACGTAGTCGACGCCGTCGAAGACGCCGGCCGGTACGGCGGCGACCCCGCCGACGGTGATGTCCCGCTCGCTGTCGCTGGCCTGGCCGCCGGTGACGAAGGCGTGGGCGAGGACGACGGAACGCGTGCCCCGCGCGCGGGTGGCGAGGTCGGCGCGGACGCGGTCCATGGCGGCGCCCAGCACGGCCTCGTGGCCGGCCTTGTCGACGCCGAACTCGTCCTTGACCAGGGCCGGTTCCAGGTACGGCAGGCCGTAGAAGGCGACGTCCCCGTGGGCGTCCGGGAGCACGACCGGGGTGCCGGCGGCGGACGGCTCGGTGCGCAGGTGGATGCCCGCGCGGCCGATGAGCCCGGCGCCGACGCCGAGGCGGCGGGCCGAGTCGTGGTTGCCGGAGATCATCACCGTGGGCACGCCGAGGTCCGCGAGGCGGTGCAGGGCGGTGTCGAACAGCTCGATCGCGGGGAGCGGGGGCACCGCGCGGTCGTACACATCGCCCGACACGACCACCGCGTCCACCTCGCGCTCACGCACGGTGGCGACGAGGTGACCGATGAACTCGGCCTGGGCCCCGAGCAGGTTCACCCGGTGGAAGGCCCGGCCGAGGTGCCAGTCGGACGTGTGCAGGACTCTCATGATCCCCGAGACTAACGGCCGGGTCTGACATCACGGGCGGTTACTCCCGTACCAGCCCGTCACGACCCTCGCAACGCAGGCCCGTTATGCCCGATTCACTCCCATTGTCAGGCGTCTCCGTAGGCTTCGCCGCCGAGTTCGAAGCCGGCCGTGCCCGCCGTCACATCGGCGAGCCAGGCGCGGAAGGCGTCCACGTCGGCGTCCGGCAGACCGATCTCGATGGTGACGGCCTCGCCATAGCGGACGTCCCGCACCTCGCGTCCGGTGGCGCGCAGGTCGTTCTGGACCTTGCCCGCGCGCTGGTGGTCGACGGTCACGGTGGCCAGCCGGAAGCGGCGCCGGGTGATCGTGCCGAGCGCGTCCAGGGCCTCGCCGACCGAGCCGCCGTAGGCGCGGATGAGTCCGCCGGCGCCGAGCTTCACGCCGCCGTAGTAGCGGGTGACGACGGCCACCACGTACCGCATGTCGCGGCGCAGCAGCATCTGGAGCATGGGCACGCCGGCGGTGCCGCCCGGTTCGCCGTCGTCGCTGGCCTTCTGTACGGAGGCGTCGGCGCCGATGACGTACGCCCAGCAGTTGTGGGTGGCGTCGGCGTGCTCCTTGCGCACGGCGGCGATGAAGTCCTGGGCCTCCTGCTCGGTGGCGGCCGGGGCGAGGGCGCACAGGAAGCGGGAGCGGTTGATCTCGGTCTCGTGCACGCCCGCGCGGGCGACTGTGCGGTACTCGTCCTGCATCCCGCCAGCCTATGCGAGCGCCGGGACGCCCCCGGTCAGCGCTTCTTCCTCCCGCGCGGGACCGTGAACGAGGTGAGCAGGGCCACGCCGGGGGCGAGGGCCGGCCAGTCGGTGCCGTGCCAGGCGAGCACGGCGATGGCGCTGGTCGGGAACTTCGCCCGTACCCGGTCCAGGGAGTCGTCGAGGCCGTCCGCGGCCAGTGTCAGGACCAGCTCCTCCAGGCCGGGGTTGTGGCCGATCAGCAGCAGCGTCCGGACCTCCGGCGGCGCCTCGCGCACGACTTCCAGCAACTCGGGTACGCCGGCCGCGTACAGCCGCCGGTCGTAGCGCACCGGCGGCGGCGTGGCCCACTCGCCGGAGGCCAGCTCCCAGGTCTGGCGGGCGCGTACGGCGGTGGAGCACAGGGCGAGGTCGGGGAGCGTGCCGGCGGCGAGGGCGCGCCCGGCGGCCGGAGCGTCCCGCAGCCCCCGCGGAGCGAGCGGCCTGCGGTGGTCCTCGACCCCCTCGGGCCACGCGGACTTCGCATGCCGCAACACCACCAGCCGCCGCAGCGGACCGGCACCCGCCGGGGCGTTCACGCGAGCCTCCCGACACCACGCGGCACCGGCGACCCACCGCGGCCCCCGGCACCCCGAGGCCACCCGGACCCGGCCCGCCGCCGCAGCCGACCCGCACCCGCCGACGCGTTCACGCGGAGCTCCCGACGCCACGGGGCACAAACCGACCCACCGCGGCCCCCGGGCCCCCCGGACCACCCCGACTCGGCCCGCCGCCGCAGCCGACCCGCACCCGCCGACGCGTTCACGCGGAGCTCCCGACGCCACGGGGCACAAACCGACCCACCGCGGCCCCCGGGCCCCCCGGACCACCCCGACTCGGCCCGCCGCCGCAGCCGACCCGCAGCCGCCGCGGAGTTCACGCGGGCCTCCGGACACGACAGCGCACGAGCGACCACCCTCGCACCCGCACCCGCACCCGCAGACGCGTTCACGCGAGCCTCCCGACACCACGCGGCACCGGCAACCCACCGCGCCCCCCGACACCCCCAGGCCACCCGGGCCCGGCCCGCCGCGACAGCACCGGTCGGCGCGTTCACGCGGGGGTCCCGAGGTCGCGCGCGAGGTCGAGGGCGAGCAGGCGGTCGGCGTAGGCGTACGTCTCGAAGCGGGCGCCGTCGGTGAGGTCCGGGGCGCACGCCACGTCCCGCAGCACGTCCAGCACCCCCGGCAGGTCGAGATCGTCCTCCCAGGCGGCCCGCAACCGTCCGCGCACCGGTTCCGGCACCGGTCGTGAGGGGTGCCGCGCCCATCCGGCCACGGCCCGCCGCCAGTCCGCGAGCTGCCCGGCGGCCCGGTCCAGGGCGCTGCCGTCCAGCCGCGCGGGCTGGTGCCGGGGGACGCAGAGCAGGGCGAGCCGCAGCGCGGCGGGGTCGGCGAGCAGGGCCGGAAGCGACGGCTGCGACCCGGCCCACTCCACCGGGGCGACCGCGGCCAACGGCCCCTCGCCCCGCTCCTCCGGCGCCACCTCCCGCCCGCCCGTCGTAGGCCATCGTGCGACGTGGATCACCTGGGCCTCGCCCAAGCCGGAAGCGACGTCGCGGTCGTCCTCGAAGGGGCGGATGGCGAGGTGGGTGGCGGCTGTGCGGAGTTCCGGCTGGTCGCGTGGGGCCGTGAGGATCGTCCAGACGGGGGTGCCGCCCAGTTCCAGCGCCCGTACCAGCAGGTCCGCGGTGAGCAGCACCCGCAGGGCCGTCGGGTCGAGGCCGGAGGCGTGGGCCTCGATGCGGGTCAGCCCGCGGCGGGCGGGCGCGGCGGGGACGGGCTCACCGGTTCGGGTGTCGAGAATGCGCAGCACGGGGCGAGCGTAGGCGGGCGGGCGGCCGTATGCAGCGGCTTGCGCCGATTCCGGACAGCGTGGCGGGGTAGGGCGGGAATCCGCACCCGTCGCGGCGATGTTGCCCCGACGCACAGTTCCCCGCAGCCCGAGGAGGCGGCCGATGTACGGCGACGAAGCGACGATCCGCAGGATCCTGACCGAGCTGGGCGACACCTGGGCGGTGGTCGGCCTGTCCTCGAACCAGAACCGGCCCGCCTACCGGGTGGCGCGGGTGCTCCAGCAGTTCGGCAAGCGGATCGTGCCGGTGCACCCCAAGGCCGAGACGGTGCACGGGGAGCAGGGCTACGCCTCCCTCGCGGACATCCCCTTCGACGTGGACGTGGTCGACGTCTTCGTCAACAGCGACCTGGCGGGCGCGGTGGCGGACGAGGCCGTGGCCAAGGCCGCGCGGGCGGTGTGGTTCCAGCTGGGGGTCGTCGACGAGGGCGCCTACGAGCGGACCCGGGCGGCGGGTGCGGAGATGGTGATGGACCGGTGCCCGGCGATCGAAATTCCCCGCCTGAACTAGCCTGTCTCACCTTCTTCTCACAATTCGGCACTGAATATTGACATTCCCGTACCGCGCTGACCTGTGCGAAGACTCGACCAAGACAGCGGAGATCCCGAGTCAAAACTTGGTTATCAGTCTTCTGTCGGCGCGGAAATCGTCCCTAATCTGTGGCCTCCTTGCTCGTCAATCCCGCCCGGGCTCATCGGTCTGATGTGGGCCTCGGTGGGCTCCATCATCGGATCCGGCTGGCTCTTCGGCGCCGAGAAGGCGGTCGTCGCGGCGGGCCCGGCCGCGATCATCTCGTGGCTGATCGGCACGGTGGCGATCGTGCTGCTCGCACTGGTGCACGCCGAGCTCGGCGGCATGTTCCCGGTGGCGGGCGGCACGGCCCGCTACCCGCACTACGCGTTCGGCGGTCTGGCCGGCATGTCCTTCGGCTGGTTCTCCTGGCTCCAGGCGGCGACGGTGGCCCCGATCGAGGTCGAGGCCATGATCGGCTACGCCAAGCACTGGCACTGGGCCGACGGCCTCCAGCACCACGACCAGACGCTGACCCCGAGCGGCCTCGCCGTGGCCGTGGTCCTCATGCTGGTCTTCGTCGGCGTCAACTTCTTCGGCGTCCGCGCCCTCGCGCACACCAACAGCGCCGCCACCTGGTGGAAGATCGCCGTCCCGCTCGCGGCGATCTTCATCATCGCGATCGGCAACTTCCACCCCGGCAACTTCACCTCCGAGGGCTTCGCGCCGTTCGGCGCCAAGGGCGTGCTCAGCGCCATCAGCGACAGCGGCATCATCTTCGCCCTGCTGGGCTTCGAGCAGGCGATCCAGCTGGCCGGTGAGAGCCGCAACCCGCAGCGGGACCTGCCGCGCGCGACCCTCGGCTCGGTCGCGATCGGCGCCGCCATCTACATCCTGCTCCAGATCGTCTTCATCGCCGCCCTGCCGCACACCTCCTTCGCGCACGGCTGGGCCCACCTGGACTTCCCCGGCATCAGCGGCCCGTGGGCGGGCCTGGCCACCGTGGTCGGCCTGGGCTGGCTGAGCGTGGTGCTGTACATCGACGCGGTGATCTCGCCCGGCGGCACGGGGCTGATCTACACGACGGCCACCTCCCGGGTGTCGTACGGCCTCGCGAAGAACGGCTACGCGCCGAAGCTGTTCACGCGGACCGACAAGCGCGGCGTGCCGTGGTTCGGCCTGATCGTCTCGTTCGTCACCGGCGTGATCTGCTTCCTGCCGTTCCCGAGCTGGCAGACGCTGGTCGGCTTCATCACCTCGGCGAGCGTGCTGATGTACGCGGGAGCGCCGCTGGCCTACGGTGTGTTCGCCGAGTGGCTGTCCGAGATCTACCACGGCACCTCCTCCGGCGACCCCTACCGCGCCGGCACCACGCCGGCCCGGCTGCGCCGGATATTCACCTCACCGGTCGCGGCGGCGGCCTTCGCCGAGCAGTACCTCGGGACGGCCGGCGCGTGCTGATCCGGTCAGCGCGCCGCCCCGCCGCCCCGTTCGGCGAGGCGGTGGTCGGCCGTCCTGAGAGCCTCCTCCACCAGGCGCCGCAGGTGTCCGTGGCGCAGTGAGTAGATCACCCGGCGGCCCTCCTTGCGGGTGTCCACCACTCCGGCCAGCCGCAGCCGGGCCAGGTGCTGGCTGACGGCCGGCCGGGCGGCGCCGCACGCCTCGGTGAGCGTGCCGACGTCGGCCTCGCCGGCCGCGAGGGTGTGCAGCAGGGCGAGCCGGGTGCGGTCGCCGAGCAGGGCGAGGAGTTCGGCGGCGAGCGCGAACTGCTCCTCGCCCGGGCTGCGCTCGTGCGCATGGTGCGCAGGTGACAGGTGCATGCGTGCGCTCATACGCACATAATGGCTCCGTGGGCGCCGTGCGTCCACTCCCGCCCACCGGAAGGGGATCGACGTGAGCGACCGGCACCCTCATGAGCACGGCCCGCACGAGCACGGCCCGCACGGGCATGCGCACGGCACCCCCGGCCTGCGCCATCGCCTGCGCCATCTCCTCACCCCGCACTCCCACGAGACCGCCGGGAAACTGGATCCGGCGCTGGAGTCCTCGGCGCGCGGCATGCGCGCGCTGTGGGTCTCGCTGGCCGTGCTGGGGGCGACCGCGCTGGCCCAGGCGGCCGTGGTGGCCGTGTCCGGATCGGTGGCGCTGCTCGGGGACACGGTGCACAACGCGGCCGACGCGCTGACCGCCGTACCCCTCGGCATCGCCTTCGTGCTGGGCCGCCGGGCGGCGACCCGCCGGTTCACCTACGGGTACGGCCGTGCCGAGGACCTCGCGGGGCTGGTGATCGTGCTGACCATCGCCGCGTCGGCGGCGTTCGCCGCGTGGGCGGCCGTCGGCAGGCTGCTCGACCCGCGCCCGGTCGCGCAGGTGCCGGCGGTCGCGCTGGCCGCGCTGCTCGGCTTCGCCGGCAACGAGTGGGTGGCCCGGTACCGGATCCGGGTGGGCCGGGAGATCGGCTCGGCCGCGCTCGTCGCCGACGGGCTGCACGCGCGTACCGACGGTTTCACCTCGCTGGCCGTGCTGCTGGGCGCCGGCGGGTCGGCGCTGGGGTGGCACCTGGCCGACCCGCTCGTGGGGCTGGCGATCACGGCCGCGATCGTGCTGGTGCTGCGGGACGCGGCGCGGGAGGTGTTCCGGCGGGTGCTGGACGCCGTCGACCCGGCGCTGGTGGACCGGGCCGAGCACGCGGTGCGCCGGGTACCGGGGGTGCGTGCGGTGGGCGAACTGCGCCTGCGCTGGATCGGTCACCGGCTGCGGGCCGAGCTCACGGTGGTGGTGGACGGCGAGGCGACACTGCGCCAGGCCCACGCGATCGCCGTCGAGACCGAACACGCCCTGCTCCACGCGGTACCCCGCCTGACGGCCGCCCTGGTCCACGCCGACCCGGCGCCGATCCCCGGAGAGGCGGACCCGCACCTGGCACTGGCCCACCACGCGACGACGTGAGCCGCGCCGGCGGGGGGGGGCCGAGCGACGGGCCGGCCGAGCGGTCAGGCGATGCCCAGGCCGTCCAGCACCACCGCGCCGGGCAGCTCGGCCAGGGCCTTGCCGGGGACCAGGAGCTTGCCGCGGCGACGGCCGCTGCCCACCAGGACGTAGGGCAGGTCGACGACGGCCGAGTCCAGCAGGACCGGCCAGCCCGTGGGCAGGCCGAGCGGGGTGATGCCGCCGTACTCCATGCCGGTCTCGCCGGTCGCCGTCTCCATCGAGGCGAACGAGGCCTTGCGGGCGCCCAGTTGGCGCCGGACGACCCCGTTGACGTCGGCCCGGGTGGTGGAGAGCACCACACAGGCGGCCAGCGTGGTCTCGCCGGCCCGCTTGCCCGCGACGACGACACAGTTCGCCGACCGCTCCAGCAGGTCCCGGCCGTAGTGCTCCACGAAGACGGCCGTGTCGGCCCACTGCGGCTCGGTGTCGACGTACAGGATCCGGTCGGCCGGGACCGCACCCTGCCAGTCGCGTACGGCGTCGGCGACGGGGGCGGTCAGTTCGTCCAGGCGGTGCGGCGCCGGAACGGCGGTGTCGAAGTCTCCGATGGGTGCGCGCATGGCCGCACGCTAGCAGCCCCTTCCGGCACGGTTCAGCGCACCGGCGGCACCGAGACGGCCATCACCATCTCCATGGGTTCCGCACCCTCGTTGCCGTACGTGTGCGGCGTACTCGCCTCGAACGTGGCGCTCGCCCCGGCGGGGACCAGGTGCTTCACCCCGTCGACGGTGAGGGTCAGTTCACCGGCGGTGACGTGGACGAGTTCCACGGTGCCCGCCGGATGCGGGTCGGACGGGCTCTGCTCGCCGGGCATCAGCCGCCAGTCCCACATCTCCAGCGGGCCGGGCGCTTCCGTTCCCGCCAGCAGGCGGTTGTAGCTGCCGGCCTCGGTGTGCCACAGCCGTACGGCCTGGTCGGCGGGGACGATACGGACCTTGGGGCCCTGTTCGTAGTCGAGCAGCGTGGTGACGCTGACGCCGAGCGCGTCGCCGATCTTGACGACGGTTCCGATGCTGGGGTTCGTCCGGGCCTGCTCGATCTGGATGAGCATGCCGCGGCTGACCCCCGCGCGGGCGGCGAGCGTGTCCAGGGTGAAGCCGCGTTCGGTGCGCCACCGTTTGACGTTGCGCGCCAGGGACTGGGTCAGCAGGTCGAGGTCCGACACGTTGGGTCCAATATCCGGGAAGTTCAATATAATTGATGACTCAGTTCAATGAACTGCATTACGGTGAGGTGCACCTGATCGTTCACCGCACTGTACTGCGAGGCCGGCCGTGACAGCATTCTTCGCCCTGACCACCAGCCTGCTGTGGGGGCTGGCCGACTTCGGCGGCGGACTGCTGACCCGACGCATCCCGGCGCTCACGGTCGTGGTGGTCTCGCAGGCCATCGCGGCGGCCGTCCTGGGCGCGATCGTGCTCGCCACGGGCGGCTGGGGCGAGGCCGGACCCCGGCTGTGGTTCGCGTTCGCGGCGGGCCTGGTCGGACCGGTGGCCCTGCTCTCCTTCTACCAGGCCCTCGCCCTCGGCCCCATGGGCGTCGTCTCCCCCCTCGCCACCCTCAGCGTCGCGGTCCCCCTCGGGGTCGGCCTCGCCCTGGGCGAGCGGCCGGGGCTGCTCCAGGTCGCGGGCATCGCGGTCGCCGTCACCGGGGTCGTCCTGGCCGGCGGCCCGCAGCTGCGGGGCGCGGCCGTGCAGCGGCGCGCGATCCTGCTCACGCTGGTCGCGGCGCTCGGCTTCGGCACGGTCTTCACCTTGATCACGGAGGCCTCGACCAATGTCACGGGCCTGTTCCTCGCCCTGTTCGCGCAGCGGCTGACCAATGTCGCGGTGGGCGGGGCCGCGCTCGCCGTCTCGGTCCGGCGCGGCGGCGCCGCCCTCCCGGAGGGCGGCTTCCCCTGGGCCTCGCTGCCCGCGCTGGCCTTCGTCGGACTCGCCGACGTGGCGGCCAACGGCACGTACGCCGTGGCCGCCCGCAGCGGCCCGGTCACCGTCGCGGCCGTGCTCGCCTCGCTGTATCCGGTGGTGACCGCGCTGGCCGCGCGCGGCTTCCTCAGCGAGCGGCTGCGCGCGATCCAGGCGGCGGGAGCGGGCCTGGCCCTGCTGGGCACACTGCTGCTCGCGACCGGCTGACCCGGCCCGCGTCAGCCCTCGGGCTCCAGCGCGGCGAGCCGGGCCACCGCGTCCTCGTCCAGATCCGCGAGCGCCCGCAGCTGCCCCGGCGTCATACCGTCCGGGATCGGCACCGGCGCGGGGGTCCGCAACGGCGGCTGCCAGCCCTCGTCGGGCGTCCAGCGCCGTACGACCCTGGCGGGCGCGCCCGCCACCACCGCGTGGTCGGGCACCGTGCCCCGCACCACCGCGCCGGCCGCCACGACCACGTTCCGGCCGATCCGCGCGCCCGGCAGGATCATCGCGCCCGTGCCGATCCAGCAGCCCGGGCCGATCTCGACCGGCTCCATCCGCGGCCACTGCCTGCCGATGGGCTCGTGCGGGTCGTCGTAGGAGTGGTTGGTGGAGGTGACGTAGACGTACGGGCCGAAGTAGCAGTCGCTGCCGATGGTGACCGTGGTGTCCGCGATGACATGGCTGCCGCGGCCGAGGACCACGCCGTCCCCGATGCGCAGGATCGGCTCGGGACCGAGGTCCAGGTCGGGCATCAGGCCGGCGGTGAGGGTGACCTGCTCGCCGATGATGCAGTGGGAGCCGAGCCGGATCCAGGGTTCGCCGAAGACCGTGCCGAGCGGGAAGGCCAGCCGGGTGGCCTCGCCGATGGAGCCGAAACGGAAGCCCGCGGGGCGCTCGGCCGTGACGGACCCGTTGCGCTGCATCCAGGACCAGGCCGCGTGAACGGCTCGCTGGGCGAGGCCCTGTCGCCAGGACGAGAACGTGTTCTTGCGCTTCGGCACGGGGTCACGTTACTCACCGGTTGCTTCCGGCGCAGAGGGCGGGCTGCTGTGATCTTTGCCCCACCGGGTGCCGTACGGTGCCGTGTACGGCTGACACAAGGAGACGGTGATGACGCACAAGGCGCTGATCGTGGGCATCGGGGGCAAGGAACCGCAGGTCGATCCGGAGGCGTTCGTGGCGCCCACGGCGTCCGTGATCGGGGACGTCGTCCTGCACCCGGAGGCCAGTGTCTGGTACGGGGCCGTGCTGCGCGGCGACGTCGAGAGGATCACCGTGGGGGCGCAGGCCAATGTGCAGGACAACGTCACCCTGCACTCCGATGCCGGGTTCCCCGTCACCATCGGGGAGCGGGTGTCCATCGGGCACAACGCGGTGGTGCACGGGGCGACCGTCGAGGACGACTGCCTCATCGGGATGGGGGCGACCGTGCTCAACGGCGCGGTGATCGGCGCGGGATCGCTGGTCGCGGCCCAGGCGCTGGTGCCGCAGGGGATGGTGGTGCCGGCCGGCTCGCTGGTGGCGGGGGTGCCGGCGAAGGTGAAGCGGCCCCTCTCCGAGGAGGAGCGGGAGGGGGTCACCCTCAACGGCACCCTCTACGCGGAGTTGGGCAAGGCGCACAAGGACGTGCACCAGTAGGAACGCCCGCGGCGGTGGGTGCCGGGTGCTTCACTCCCCGGCGCCCACCGGTTCCGCTTCTCGCTGGTCCGCCTGGGCCTTCTTCGCCTTGCGCCTGAGGATCAGCATGGAGGCCAGGCCGATCAGCACCGCCACTCCCAGGCCCACGTACGAGAAGCGCTTCAGCCAGTCCTCGGCGACGATGCCCACGTAGTAGATGACGGCCGTCGTGCCGCCGGCCCAGCAGATGCCGCCGAGGACGTTGGCGATGAGGAACTTCCAGTACGGCATGTGCAGGACGCCCGCGAGGGGGCCGGCGAAGATGCGCAGCAGAGCGACGAAGCGGCCGAAGAAGACCGCCCACATGCCCCACTTCTCGAAGGACCGCTCGGCGGTGGCCACATGGCCCGCGCTGAAGTGGCGTGGGAACTTCTTCCCGAGCCACGCCAGCAGCGGGCGTCCGCCCTTGCGGCCGATGGCGTAGCCGATGGAGTCGCCGATCACCGCGCCCGCGGTCGCGCAGGCACCGAGGACGACCGGGTTGAGATCCGAGTGCTGGGAGGACAGCAGCGCCGCCGAGACCAGGATGATCTCCCCCGGCAGCGGGATGCCCAGGCTCTCCAGACCGATCACCAGAGCCACCACGGCGTACACGGCGACCGCCGGCACCGAGTCGAGCCATTCCTGGACGTGCACCGCCGGTCCTCCCCTGTCGCTGTCCCTGCCCGTCGGGTCGCCGCATGTAAAGCGCGCCCCAAGGGAAGGCTACCTGGTCGGCGGTGAACGGCCGCTTGCCCGCGCCCGGCCCGCGGCACCGTCCCGCCCCCGCCCCTTACGTTTCCGGCCATCCCGGTGTCACGCGGGAGGGGAAGGCTCTCCGCGGTTCCGCCCGGCCCGCCTCCCCCCAGGCCCCCGTGGGGCCCGCCGCGGAAGGACGACGTCCCCGTGCCCTCACTGTCCCCGTCCGGCTCGCTGCCCCCGGGCGCGGCTGCCCGCCCCGAGTGCGCCGCACCGGCCCCGTCGGTCACCGGGGCGTGTCCCGGGACCACGGCCACGGCCCGGCCGGCGTCCCGCATGTCCGCCCGGCCGGTACGGCTGGCCCTGTGCCTGGCGCCCCTGCTGCTCGCCGCCGGCTGGGCCGTGGCCAACCGGCCCGTGGTGTACGAGGGGGTGCGGCGGCTGGTCGCGGCCGACCCGGGGTGGCTGCTGGCCGGAGCCGGTTTCACCTGTCTGACCTGGGTGGCCGCCTCCTGTGCCCGGCAGGGCGCCCTGACCGACCGGCTGCCGCCGGGGCTGCTGCTGGCCTCGCAGTTCGCCGCCGGCGCCGCCAATCACGCGCTCCCCGCCGGGCTCGGTGCCCACGCGGTCACCCTGCGCTTCCTGCGCGGGCGGGGGGTGCCGCTGGAGCGGGCGACCGCGTCGATCGGGCTGTACTCACTGGCCAGGTCCACGGCGAAGACGCTGGTCCTGCTGGTGTTCCTGGCGGTGTCACCGGCCTGGCGGCGCCTCGGGGACCTGGTCCCGGACGGTCGGCTGCTGGTGCCGCTCGCAGCCGTCGCGGGCGGGGCGGTCGCGGTGGCGGGGGTGCTGCTGACGGTCGTACGGCCGTTACGTCGGCCGGTGACCGGGCTGCTGCGCTCCGCCCTGGCCGACGTGCGCGCGGTGCACTCCCGTCCCCGCCGGGTGCTCGCCCTGTGGGGCGGGGCGGTCGCGATGCCGCTGGTGCAGGCGGGCTCGCTGGCCTGTGTCGGGGCCTCGCTCGGGCTGGGGCTGCCGTGGGAGCAGGTGGTGCTGGCCCATCTGGCGGCGGGCACGGCCGTCGGGGCGGTGCCGGCGCCGGGCGGGCTGGCGGTCGACGCGGCGCTGGTGTGGACGCTGGTCACGTTCGGCGCGGGACCCGCGGTGGCGACGGCCACGGTGATCGGGTACCGGGTGCTGTCGGACTGGGTGCCGCTGCTGCCCGGGGCGTTGGTGCTGTCGGCACTGATCCGGGCGAAGGTGCTGTGAACCGGCCTTCCCGCCCACGCACCCGACTCGGGCGTGGGCGGGGCCCCGTCGAGCGTGCGCGTGCCGAGCGCACCATGACCGGCACCGGCGGCCCGACGAGCCCGGCTCTGCCACCCACTCGGGCGTTGCACGAGGCGCCCTTGAGCCTGCCCGGCACCACCTGGACGGGCGGCAGGGGCACCCGGTGAGGAGTCCTCCCCCGGCGCCCGCCTCGCCGGCGCGCCGGCCGCCTGTCAGCCGAGCATCCTCCGGAGGGCCGCCGGCACGGCCCCGCCGGTGCCGGTGGCGGTGCCGGTGGCGGTGTCCGTGACCGGTGAGGTGAGTGCGTCGGCAACCTCCCCCTTCGGTCCGGCACCTCCCCCCTTCGGTCCGGCGCCGGAACGCGCCACCGCGCCCGCTTCCAGCACCCACCTCTGCTTCGCCGACCCGTCACGTTCACGCCTGGACGTCGATGCCGTCCGCCTTCGCCCCCTGCCTGTTCTTCCAGCGCGTCCCCGAGGGCAAGGTCGTCAAGAACCGGGTGCATCTCGACGTGCGGGTCGGTACCGGGCTCGTGGGTGAGGAGCGCCTGGCCGCGCTCGAGGCGGAGGGCGCACGACTGGTCGCGCTCGGCGCGGTACGCGAGCGACTCCTGTACGACGCCACCGACGCGTGCATCGGCATGCGGGACATCGAGGGCGACGAGTTCTGTCTCGACTGAGCGGCGTCTGTCGAGAGACCCGCTTCCCAAGAGGCCCGCGCCCGTCCGCGGCAGCACGTCCGCGCGGCGCCCGGCACCTGGCCCAGCGCCTACCGCGCCACCTTCCGCGGGGGCGCGGTGCTCACTTCTGCGGGTCGCTCGGGCGCAGGGTCCACACGACGGTCATCTCGCCGGTCACGGCGCCGTCCGCGCGCCGGATCTCGACCGACACCGGGAACTCGGGGCGCTGCCCGGCGTCCAGTTCGGCGACGACCTCGGCGGCCGGGCGGCCCAGCGTCGCGGTCGCGGTGACGACGCCCATGGCCAGCTTCTTGTAGGCGATGTCGGCCCGCACGGCGAGCGGCACGGCGCGCGAGAGCTGGTCCCCGAAGGCGGCCAGCACGATGGCACCGCTGGCCGACTCCCCGAGGGTGAACATCGCGCCGGCGTGCGGGCCGCCCACGTGGTTGTGGTAGGCGCTCTGGTCCGGCAGGGAGACCACGGCCTTGTCGGGCGCGGTCTGAAGGAACTCCAGGTTGAGGGTCCGGGCCATGGGCACGGTGGCGGCGAGCATGTCGCCGATCGACATCTGGTCTGCGCTCATGGGCGTCATGTTACTCACGAGTAGCCGGGCCTGACCAGGGAAGCCACTAGGGTTACTGGCCATGTGGCCAGATCAGCAGCCGCCAGGGGGCGCGCCCAACCCGCAGAACGACCAGCAGAACAACCCGTATCAGCAGCCTGGTTACCAGCAGCCGAACCCGTACCAGCAGCCCGGCTACCAGCAGTACCCGCAGGCCGGCCCCTACGGTCAGCAGGCGCAGGGCGGCCCGTACGGTCAGCAGCCGCAGTGGGGACAGCCGGGGCAGCCCCCCGGCGCACCCGTGCCCCAGCCCCCGCAGGGCGGTGGCGGTCGCACCAAGCTCGTCGCGATCGTCGCGGCCACGGCGGTCGTCGTCACCGCCGCCGTGACCGGCTATCTGGTGCTGGGCGGTTCGAAGGACGACGAGGCGGCCGACGGCAAGGGCGGACAGCACACGAGCCCGTCGCCGACGGGCACCGAGCCCGCCTCGCCCACGGCGTCCGCGACCGGCGACCCGCGCGGCGACGAGAGCGAGAAGCCGACCGTGGCGGGCTGGAAGGTCGTGGTCAACCCCAAGTACGGCACGGCCTTCGACGTGCCCGCCGACTGGGAGGTCGAGCGGCCCGGCGTCTTCTCCTTCTTCGAGGACGAGACGAAGGGCGACGGCTCCGCGTACATCGGCTTCTCCGGCGCCACGCTCCTGAAGCCGGACTACTGCACCTCCGACGACAGCGGCACCAAGGAGTCGCACGCGCTCGCGGCCGGCGGCACGAAGGGCGAGAACGGCGCCAAGGACACCGCGAGCATCGCCCGCGGCGATTCGGCCACCTTCGCCTTCGGCGGCTACACCGACCAGTCGGAGGCCGCCAAGAAGTACCTGCGGATCGGCAAGGCGAAGCCCTTCACCACGGCCTCGGGTGTGCAGGGCAGCGTCGCGACGTCGTACGTCGTCGGCGTGCCGAAGAAGAACAAGTGCGACACCGACGGCAAGGCCACCACCTTCGCCTTCAAGAACTCCACGGGCAGCTTCGTCTCGTGGACGTTCTACGGCGCGAAGGGCGTCGAGGACGAAGTGCCCGACGCGACGATGAACAAGATCCTCAGCACGGTGCGGCTGCACGGCGACCCGATCGTGGACTGACCACCACGGCGTCGGCGACCCGCCCACGACGTCCGCGAAACCACTTGGCACAGCGGAAGCGGGGCGGGGATAGTCGGCCGGTGACCCAGACCTCCGGCTCCCCCGCCCGCCCCCGTGGACCCGCCTGGGCGGGGCGCAACTACTCCCTGCTGACCGCGGCGGCCATCGTGACGAGCCTCGGTGCGAACGGCTCGCTGATCGCCGCCGCGTTCGCCGTGCTGGAGTCGGGCGGCGACGGCGGGGACGTCGGCCTGGTCGCCGCCTCCCGCACCCTGCCGCTGGTGGTCTTCCTGCTCATCGGCGGCGCGGTCGCGGACCGGCTCCCCCGGCACCGGGTGATGGTCGCCGCCAACACGCTCAACTGCCTCTCCCAGGCGGCGTTCGCGGCCCTCGTCCTCGCCGGTGAGCCCCGGCTGTGGCAGATGATGCTGCTCACCGCGCTCGGCGGCACCGGTCAGGCGTTCTTCGGCCCCGCCGCGGAGGGCATGCTGATGTCCTCCGTCGAGGGCGAACAGGCGGGCCGGGCGTTCGCCGTCTTCCGCATGGCCACCCAGGGCGCGGCCCTCGGCGGCGCGGCACTGGGCGGCGCCCTGGTCGCGGCCGTCGGTCCCGGCTGGGTGCTCGCCCTCGACGCGGCGGCCTTCGCCGTCGCCGCCGCACTGCGCTCCTTCCTCGACGTCGGCCACATCCCGCCGCGCGCGCCGGGCGGGGGCATGCTGGCCGATCTCCGCGAGGGCTGGCGGGAGTTCACCGGCCGGCCCTGGCTGTGGGCCATCGTCGTGCAGTTCTCGATCGCCAACGCGGTGGTCGGCGCGGCCGACGCGGTCTACGGCCCCCTCGTCGCCCGGGACAGCCTGGGCGGCGCGGGCCCGTGGGGCCTGGCCCTGGCCGCCTTCGGTGCGGGGACGGTGGCCGGGGCCCTGCTGATGACCCGCTGGAAGCCCCGCCGTCTGCTGCTCGCCGGCACGCTGTGCGTCTTCCCGCTGGCCCTGCCGGGGGCCGCGCTGGCCGTGCCGGTGCCGGCGGGCGTGCTGTACGGGGTGATGTTCGTCGCGGGTACGACGGTGGAGGTGTTCGGCGTCTCCTGGATGACCGCGCTGCACCAGGAGATCCCCGAGGACAAGCTCTCCCGGGTCTCGGCCTACGACTGGTTCGGCTCGGTCTCCCTCATGCCGCTCGCCACGGCCCTGGCCGGCCCGGCCGAGGCCGCCGTCGGCCGCCCGGCCGCCCTGTGGGGGTGTGCCGGCCTGGTGGTCCTGGTGACCGCCCTGGTGCTGCTGGTCCCGGACGTCCGGGACCTCACCCGCCGCATGCACCCGGTCGCCGGCTCCCCGGCGCCGTCAGCCGATGCCGAACGCCCCGTCGGGGGGCTCGGGTGACGGTACGGCGTCGATGTCCTCGACCGGCCGCGCCGCACCGATGAACTCCCGGACCGCCGCCCCGTGTTCGACCCGCGCCGGAAAGGCGTCCGCCGCGGCGCGCCGGGCCGGCGTGGCGGTGTCCAGCGGCCGGTGCGAGGCCACGACCACCGCGTTCCCGAACCGCCGCCCGCGCAGCACGCCCGGCTCCGCGATCAGCGCCAGCTCCTCGAAAACGGCCGCCAGCGTGGCCAGTTGGGACCGGAGGAACGCGAACGGCGCCGCGTCCGCCAGGTTGGCCAGATACACCCCGCCGGGCCGCAGCACCCGCTCGGCCTCACGGACGTAGGCGAGCGTGGTCAGGTGCGCCGGCACCCGGGACCCGCCGAACACGTCGGCGACCAGCACATCGGCGTGGTCGTCCGGCGCGCCCTCCAGCCAGGCCCGGGCATCGGCGGCGTGCAGCGCGATGCCCGAGCCGTCCGGCAGCGGCAGCCGCTCGGTGATCAGCTCCAGCAGCCCCCGGTCGGCCTCGACGACGTCCTGGCGGGAACCGGGGCGGGTGGCTGCGAGGTACCTCGGCAGCGTGAGCGCACCCCCGCCCAGGTGCACCGCGTCCACCGCCCGCCCGGCCTCGGCGACGGCGTCCAGGACGTATCCCAGCCGCCGCGCGTACTCGAACTCCAGGTACTCCGGTTCGTCGAGATCGACGTACGACTGCGGTGCCCCGTCGACCGTGAGCAGCCAGGCCCGCTCACGGTCGACGTCGGGCATCAGCTTCGCGGTGCCGTGGTCGGTGGTGCGGGTGACGGGTATCGATGCGTTCACTTCTCCATTGTCGGTGTCCGCGTCCCCGTCCCTTCACCCCACGGCGACGACGGTCCCCGCTCCCACGGTCCGCCCGCCCTCACGGATCGCGAAGCCGAGCCCCGGCTCCAACGGCACCTCCCGTCCCAGCTCGACGCTCATCCCGACCGTGTCCCCGGGCCGGGCCACGGCCACCTCGCCGAGGTCCACGGAGCCCACGACGTCCGCCGTCCTGATGTAGAACTGCGGCCGGTAGCCGCTGACGACCGGCGTCGTACGGCCCCCCTCGCGCGCGGACAGCACGTACACCCGCGCCGAGAACCGCCGGCTCGGCACCACACTGCCCGGCGCCGCGACCACGTGTCCGCGCCGGACGGCGTCCCGGGGCACCCCGCGCAGCAGCAGCGCCACGTTGTCGCCGGCCTGCGCCTCCTCCATCGGCTTGCCGAAGGTCTCGATCCCGGTGACCACGGTGTCGGTGTCCGCGCCCAGCACGGCCACCCGGTCGCCCAGCCGGAGGGTCCCGCGCTCCACGGCGCCGGTCACGACCGTGCCCCGCCCGGTGATGGTCAGCACGTTCTCGACCGGCAGCAGGAACGGCGCGTCCAGGTACCGCTCCGGCACCGGCACGTAGGTGTCCACCGCGTCGAGCAGCGCCTCGATGGACGCCGTCCAGCGCGGGTCGCCCTCCAGTGCCCTCAGCCCGGAGACGCGGACGACGGGGACGGCGTCGCCCGGGTACCCCTGGGTGGTGAGCAGGTCGCGGACCTCCAGCTCGACCAGGTCGGTCAGCTCCTCGTCCCCCGCGTCGGCCTTGTTCAGCGCGACCACGATGTGGTCGACGCCGACCTGCCGGGCGAGCAGGACGTGTTCGGCGGTCTGCGGCATGATCCCGTCGAGCGCGGAGACGACCAGGACGGCACCGTCGAGCTGGGCGGCGCCGGTGACCATGTTCTTGACGTAGTCGGCGTGGCCCGGCATGTCGACGTGGGCGTAGTGCCGGGTGTCGGTCTCGTACTCGACGTGGGCGATGTTGATGGTGATGCCGCGGGCGGCCTCCTCCGGGGCGCGGTCGATGCGGTCGAACGGTACGAAGGTGCCGGTGCCGCGCTCGGCGAGGACCTTGGTGATGGCGGCGGTCAGGGTCGTCTTGCCGTGGTCGACGTGACCCATGGTGCCGATGTTCAGGTGCGGCTTGGTGCGCACGTAGGCCGTTTTGGACATGGCTGTACCTCGAAGCCTCTCAGCCGTGACGGAAGACGCGGGACCCCGGGAACCGGCCGACCCTCCCCCTGCGGGGTCCGCCGGACGATCCGGAGAGGGTCAGCTTCGGGCGCCGTCGACGGCGGCCACGAGGTGCGGGACGGCAGCCTTCGGAGCATCCGCGACGGCGGATGCGGCGACGAGGAAGGCGTACCGGAACATGCCGTCGATCATCGCCGACGGCACGTCCGGCGTCGAATGGTTTTCGGATTCGTTCGCGTCCGCGATTTCGATGCTCGATACATCGATCGTTCTCGACGTGGCTTGCAACCCCTTCCGGACGGGCGTTCCCTGGAAGAGGGGGTGACGCTCGACGCGGAGGTGACAGACGTGAAAGCCGTCGTCTACGAAGAGCCTTTCAGCGTGACGGTGAAGGAGGTCCAGGACCCTCAGATCCAGCACCCCAACGATGTCCTCGTACGGGTCACGTCGACCGCCATATGCGGCTCGGACCTGCACATGTACGAGGGACGCACGGCGGCCCCGGCGGGCATCGTCTTCGGACACGAGAACCTGGGCATCATCGAGGAGGTCGGCGACGGCGTGACCTCCCTGTCCCAGGGCGACCGCGTCGTGATGCCGTTCAACGTCGCCTGCGGATTCTGCAAGAACTGTCTCGTCGGGAAGACCGGCTTCTGCCTGACGGTCAACCCCGGATTCGCCGGCGGGGCCTACGGCTATGTGGCGATGGGGCCGTTCATCGGCGGCCAGGCCGAGCGGCTGCGGGTGCCGTACGCCGACTTCAACTGCCTGAAACTGCCTCCGGGCGAGGAGTTCGAGACGGACTTCGTGCTGCTCGCCGACATCTTCCCGACCGGCTATCACGGTTGCGAACTCGCCCTGGTGTCCCCCGGTGAGTCCGTGGCCGTCTACGGCGCCGGACCGGTGGGCCTGATGGCCGCGTACTCGGCACTGCTGCGCGGCGCGGCGAAGGTCTTCTCCGTCGACCGGGTGCCCGAGCGGCTGGCCAAGGCGGAGGAGATGGGAGCCATCCCCATCGACTTCACCAAGGGCGACCCGGCGGAGCAGATCAAGGAACAGACCGGAGGTGAGGGCACCGACAAGGGCGTCGACGCCGTCGGCTACCAGGCCCAGAGCCACGACGCCAGCCACGAGGAACCCGCCATCGTCCTCAACGAGTTGGTCGAGACGGTACGGCCGACGGGCATGCTCGGCGTACCGGGTCTGTACGTGCCCTCGGACCCCGGCGGCCCCGACGAGCACGCCAAGCACGGCCAGCTGCTGGTCTCCATCGGCCGGATGTTCGAGAAGGGCCAGCAGATGGGCACCGGTCAGTGCAACGTCAAGCGGTACAACCGCCAGCTGCGCGACATGATCATCGCCGGGCGGGCCAAGCCCAGCTTCGTGGTCTCCCACGAGCTGCCGCTGGACCAGGCGCCGCAGGCGTACGAGAAGTTCGACAAGCGGATCGAGGGCTATACCAAGGTGGTCCTGCACCCTGGTCACGCCCTGGCCGCATGAGGCACGCGGTCCGGCTCGCCGCGTGAGGCACGGGTCCAGGCGTCACGGACGCCTGGACCCCTTCTCGTTCGCCTTCCCGTCCACCGGCCCCGTCGGCGCCGGTGCCGTGCTGTGACGGTCACGGGACACAGCTGACGGCGATCACACACGTTCGTCGGTTACTGTCGACGGATGCTCGATGCCAACCGCTCTGGCACCGCCACGGCCTCTCCCCGGGCCGCCGCCCAGGAGCTCGTCGCCCCCGTTCTTCCCCTGCCCCCCACGGGGTTGGCCGCCCGCTGCACCCGCGTACTGCTGTCCCCGTACGCACGGCTGTCGCTGCTGGTCGCCCTGCTCGTGGGTGCCGCCGCGTGCGTGCTGCTCTTCGAGCCGCAGCGGCTGCTGACGCACGGCTGGCCGCCGCAGCTCGGCGGGGCCGCGGCGGCCGTCGTCTTCGCGGCGGCGTACGGGCTGTGCACCGTGGCGTTCGTGCCGCGTCCCTTGCTGAACCTGGCCGCGGGCGCGCTGTTCGGCTCGCAGGTGGGGCTGGCGACGGCACTGACGGGCACGGTGCTCGGGGCCGGGGTGGCCTTCGGGCTGGGCCGGCTGCTCGGGCAGGACGCGCTGCGCCCGCTGCTGCGGGGGCGCTGGCTGCGCGCGGCCGACGGGCAGCTCAGCCGGCACGGGCTCCGGTCCATGCTGGCCCTGCGGCTCTTCCCGGGAGTGCCGTTCTGGGCGGCGAACTACTGCGCGGC
The DNA here is from genome assembly GCF_014650735.1 of Streptomyces canarius. Taxonomy (NCBI): domain Bacteria; kingdom Bacillati; phylum Actinomycetota; class Actinomycetes; order Kitasatosporales; family Streptomycetaceae; genus Streptomyces; species Streptomyces canarius. Next base: position 43,238 of record NZ_BMVN01000019.1, on the reverse strand, counting down.
CGTCTCCCGCATGGGCTGGCTGCCCTTCCTGCTGGCCACCGGTCTGGGCTCGGTCCCGAACACCGCCGCCTACGCCGTCGCCGGCGCCCGCGCCTCGGCGCCGACCTCCCCCGCCTTCCTGATCGCGATGGCCTGCATCGCCGTACCGGCGCTGGCGGGCACGGCGGTGGCCTGGCGCAAACGCCACCAGCTGCGCGGCCGGTGAGCGCGGTCGCCCGTCCGCCGGGGAGGGCCTCTCATGGGGTCCAGCGTCATCGCCGTGGCCGGCACGCCGCTCGGCGGCGCGTCCACCGCACCGCGCCAGTCCCGGCGTGAGCGGGCCGCCCGCGCCGAGCGAGGGCCGAGGCACCGCACGGGGCGCTGGACGAACTGGTGGCGGCCCCGGGTGACCACCGGCGGCCCTGTGGCACCGTGAGGACCTTCGCCTGGACGGCGCGAGCAGGACGCCACCGAGGCGGCACGGTCGGCGTCCCACGCGGCCCGCTCCCCCGTGACCGCCCCTTGTCGCGGTCTGCGGCCCCGGAGCGTCCCCGGCCCGACCGGCGGGGCAGGCGGCCCCCGTCGTGTTCGAGCCCGTGACTCCGCTCGTCGACGAGCCGGTCGCCGCCGGGCGGGTCACGGCCTGGTGACCGGCGTCATGGCGTGGTGCCCGGCGGCCCGGCGGCGCCGGGACACCGCTCGGCGCCGCCCTGCGCCCGCCCGGTCCCCCGGCCGGAGCCCCGGCTCAGACGCCTTCCAGGATCATCGCGTTGGCGAGGCCGCCCGCCTCGCACATGGTCTGGAGGGCGTAGCGGGCGCCGCGTTCGCGCATCGCGTGGACCAGGGTCGTGGTCAGGCGGGTGCCGCTGGCGCCGAGGGGGTGACCGAGGGCGATGGCGCCGCCGTGCACGTTGACCTTGGCGAGGTCGGCGCCGGTCTCCTGCTGCCAGGCGAGCACCACGCTGGAGAAGGCCTCGTTGACCTCGAACAGGTCGATGTCGTCCAGCTTCAGCCCGGCCCGGCGCAGCACCTTCTCGGTGGCCGGGATGACCCCGGTCAGCATGAGCAGCGGGTCGGAGCCGGTCACGGCGAAGCTGTGGAGACGGGCCAGCGGGCGCAGGCCGAGCCGGGCCGCGGTGTCGCTGGAGGTGATCAGGACGGCGGAGGCACCGTCGTTGATGGGGCTCGCGTTGCCCGCGGTGACGTTCCACTCGATCTGCGGGAAGCGCTCGGCGAAGCCGGGGTCGTAGTAGGCGGGCTTGAGTCCGGCGAGGGTCTCCGGCGTGCTGTCCGGGCGGACGGACTCGTCGCGCGCGACGCCGTCGAGCGGGGCGACCTCGGCGTCGAAGAGCCCGGTCCGCCACGCGGCGGCGGCCTTGTGGTGCGAGGAGACGGCGAACTCGTCCATCCGCGCGCGCGTGAGGGACCACTTGGCGGCGATGAGTTCGGCGCTGATCCCCTGCGGCACCAGGCCGTCCGGGTAGCGCTCGGCGACGCCGGGCCCGAACGGGTCCTTGCCGGCGGGCACGTTGGACCACATCGGCACCCGGCTCATCGACTCCACACCGCAGGCGACCACGAGGTCGTACGCGCCCGAGATCACGCCCTGCGCGGCGAAGTGGACGGCCTGCTGGGAGGAGCCGCACTGGCGGTCCACGGTGGTCGCGGGGACGGACTCGGGGAGGCCGGCGGCGAGCACGGCGTACCGGGTGGTGTTCATGGCCTGCTCGCCGACCTGGTCGACGGTGCCGCCGATCACGTCGTCGATCAACGCCGGGTCGACGCCGGAGCGCTCGACCAGGGTGCGCAGGGTGTGGGCGAGGAGTTGCACGGGGTGGACGTGGGCGAGGGAGCCGTTCGGCTTGCCCTTGCCGACGGGGGTGCGTACGGCTTCGACGATGACCGCGTCTCGCATGGCGCCGGCCTCCAGCTTGATCGGACGAGCTACCGGTGAGTAGGAAATGCGAACTCACCATAACCCCTTGGGTTGGAAATTCAAACCCTCCTCTAGACTGGGCCCATGGCCGCCACGAAGGATTCGCGCCCCTGCTCCATCGCCGACGCCCTCGCGATCGTCGGCGAGAAGTACTCCCTGCTCGTCCTGCGCGAGGTGTGCCTGGGCAACGGCCGCTTCGACCAGCTCGTGCGCAACATCGGCGCCCCGCGCGACATCCTGTCCACCCGGCTGCGCCGCCTCGTCGAGGCCGGCGTCCTCACCAAGCGCCTCTACAGCGAGCGCCCGCAGCGCTTCGAGTACCGGCCCACGCAGGCCGGGCTGGAGCTGGAGCCCGTCCTGATGACCCTCAAGGAGTGGGGCGACCGGCATCTGCGCAAGGGCGTCGACCTGCCCATGGCCGTCGAGCACCGCTGCGGCGAGGAACTGGTGCCGGTGGTCACGTGCCAGGCCTGCGGCGATCCCGTGCGCCACGAGGACCTGACGGCCCGTCCGCAGACCCCGGGCTGGACCGTCACCGGGCCGTCGGCCGCATAGGAGGGACCTCGCCGCCGCGCTGTCGGCGGGGCCCGCTACGCTTCCTCCGTCATATGATCACCTCTTCTCCCTTCAGCGCTTGGACGCCATACCTTCATGTCTTGGTTTGAATCCCTCGTCCTCGGACTCGTCCAGGGGCTGACCGAGTTCCTGCCCGTCTCCTCCAGCGCGCACCTGCGGCTGACCGCGGCGTTCTCGGGCTGGAAGGATCCGGGGGCGGCCTTCACGGCCATCACGCAGATCGGCACGGAGGCCGCGGTCCTCATCTACTTCCGCAAGGACATCGGCCGGATCATCTCGTCCTGGTTCCGCTCGCTGTTCGACAAGGCGATGCGGCACAACCACGACGCGCAGATGGGCTGGCTGGTGATCGTCGGCTCCATCCCGATCGGGGTGCTGGGCGTGACGCTGAAGGACCAGATCGAGGGGCCGTTCCGCGATCTGCGGATCACCGCCACCATGCTCATCGTCATCGGCGTGGTCATCGGCATCGCCGACCGGATGGCGGCGCGCGACGAGACCGGCGGCCGGCACCGGGCGCCCAAGCAGCGCAAGACCCTGGAGAACCTCGGCGTCAAGGACGGCCTGATCTTCGGCCTGTGCCAGGCCTGCGCCCTCGTCCCCGGCGTCTCCCGCTCCGGCGCGACCATCAGCGGCGGCCTGTTCATGGGCTACCGGCGCGAGGCCGCGGCCCGCTACTCCTTCCTGCTCGCCATCCCGGCCGTCCTCGCCTCCGGCGCCTTCGAGGTGAAGGACTCGCTGGGCGAGGGCCATGTGGACTGGCCGCCCACCCTGTTCGCGACGGTGATCGCGTTCGCCTCGGGATACGCGGTCATCGCGTGGTTCATGAAGTGGATCTCCAACAAGAGCTTCATGCCGTTCGTCTGGTACCGCATCGCCCTCGGCGTGGCGATCATCGCCCTGGTCGGTGCCGGCGTGCTGAGCCCCCACGCGGCGGAGTCGGCGGGCTGACGGCCCGCGCCACCACCTCTGTTTCGGACATCTTCGCGCCCGCGGCGGCCCGCCCAGGACCTGGGCAACGCCCCGCGGGCGCCGGGCTGTTCGCGGCCACGGACGGATGACCGGGCGGCGTTGGTGACCAACCCCATACCTTCTGCGTAGCCGCGTGGTAGCGCACCGTCAGACCTTGCCCCTAGGCTGTTCGGCATGTCCCCCGAATCCCTGCCCCCTGGTTCCGTGCGCTCTGCTGCCGAGGTGAACGAGCAGATCCGGGCGCTGTGGCTGCGTGCGGGCGGCACCCTGTCGGCCCAGGAGCGCGCGGAGTACGAGCTGTTGGTGATCGAGTGGGCCGAGGCGATCCGTTGTCAGGTCATCGAGGCGGCCTGACCCGGCCCGGCGCACCCCGTCCGGCACCCCACCCCGCGGGCATCCCGCCGCCGTCCTACGCCCGCAGGTGCGCCAGCACCTCATCGGCCACCGGATACGGCCGCTCCTTCGGCAGCAGCCCCTTCGCCCGCTCCGGTTCCCCCGCCCGCACCAGCCCGTGGATCTCCGCGGCCAGCGGTGTGACGTCCTCGATGCCGACGATCCACTCGTCCGCGTACCGGGCCGCCGCCTCCCCGGCGAGGCCGAGCTGCAACGACCGGTACGGCAGCGGGGCGAAGCGCAGATCGCGCTCCGGGTCCCACTGCACCCGGGCCGGGCAGCGCGCCAGCTCCGCCTTCCAGGCGGCCTGGTCCTCGTGGAGCGCGGGCACGTAGTGGGACAGGCAGGCGTGGCGCAGGGCCCACTCGAAGCCGTCCCGGCGGATCTCGACGGCCAGGACGGTCTCCTGGTTCTCCTTGGTGCCCCAGCCGCAGCGGTACATCATCCACAGGAACGACGGCTTGATCCACGTCATCCGGTCCCGCTTCCAGGCGGAGGGAAAGCGTCCGGTGCGTGCGGCGACACGCCCGATCCCCGGGCGGTAGGCCTGGTAGACGGTGACCGTGGTCTCCGTGTGCCGGGCGCGGACGCGGAACCTGGGCTCGGTGCCGGCGAGTTGTTCGTTCTGTTCGTTCACCGGGACAGGTTCGGCCGGGCGGCCCACCCGGCACCACCGAATATTCACCCCGCACACCTCTTGGCTCAGCGCCCGCCGTGCCCAACACTGTGCCGATGACCCAGCGTGCGGAGTTCGCGACCGTGAGGGACCGCCTGGCCGTGGACGACCTGGTCACCGCGTACGCGGTGGCGGTGGACGACGGCGACTGGACGGGGTACCGAGGGCTGTTCACGGCGGACGGACGCGCCGACTACCGCTCGGCGGGCGGTATCGAGGGCGACGCCGACCGGGTCGCCGCCTGGCTGGCCGGGAGCCTGACCCTGTTCGCCGTGCGCCAGCACCTGATCGTCAACCGGCAGGTCCGCTTCGGCGTCCTGGACCAGGACACCGGCGACACCGCCCGTGTCCGCGCCGACTACCTCAACACCATGCGCTTCACCGGCCCCGACGGCTCCGCCGCCCCGGACCTGGTGTGCGGCGGCCGTTACGACTTCGGACTCCTGCGCACCGCCGAGGGCTGGCGCCTGAGCGAGGTCGTCGTACACGAGAAGTGGCGCCGCGGGCCGGGCGCCCCGTAACGCCGGGAGCCCCTGAGCGGCGCGGGGGCGTACCGACACGCGGCTCGGCAGCGCGCCCCGCACGCCCGCGGACGCCGTACGACCGCCCCCGCCCTGGCCAGAAGAGACACGGCCTCCCGCTCACCGCGCACACTGGACCTATCGCTGGGTAGGGAGGCTCCCTATGAGGACGATCAACCGCTGGCTGACCTCCCCCTGGCGCCGCTCGGCCGCCGCCGCCCTCGCCGGTGCCCTGCCGGTGCTCTCGTTCCCGGCTCCCTCTTTGTGGTGGTTCGCCTACATCGCGCTGGTGCCGTGGATCCTGCTCGCCCGCTCCGCGCCGACCGGGCGCAGGGCCGCGTACGACGGCTGGTGGGGCGGCATCGGATTCCTCATAGCCGTCCACCACTGGCTGCTGCCGAGCCTGCACGTGTTCATCTTCCTGATCGCCGCCCTGCTGGGGCTGCTGTGGGCGCCGTGGGGCCTGCTGGTGCGCCGGTTCCTGGGCGGGGTGCCGTCGGCGAGCCGGTGTGCCGCCGCCCTGGTGGTGCTCCCGTCGGCCTGGCTGGCGGTGGAACTGGTCCGGTCCTGGCAGGGGCTCGGCGGGCCGTGGGGCATGCTCGGCGCCAGCCAGTGGCAGGTGGGCCCGGCGCTGCGGCTGGCCTCGGTCGGCGGGGTCTGGCTGCTCAGCTTCCTGGTGGTGGCCGTCAACGTGGCCGTGGCCGTGCTGCTCGCCGTCCGCGCGTCGCGGGTGCCGGCCGTGGCCTCACTGGTCGCCACGGCTGCCGCGGCCTCGGCCGCGTGGGCCTGGGCGCCGCGCCCGGACGTCGACGGGCGGGTGCGGATCGCCGTCGTACAGCCGGGGATCGTGGCCGGGCAGGACAGCGGCGACAAGCGGTTCGACCAGGAGGAGCGGCTGACCCGGCGGCTCGCCGGGCAGGGCGCCGACCTGGTGGTGTGGGGCGAGTCCAGCGTCGGCTTCGACCTGGACGACCGCCCCGACCTGTCCCGGCGGCTCGCCGCGCTGTCCCGCGAGACCGGCGCCGATGTGCTGGTGAACGTGGACGCCCGGCGCTCCGACCGGCCCGGCATATACAAGAGTTCGGTGCTGGTCGGCCCGGACGGACCGACCGGCGACCGGTACGACAAGATGCGGCTGGTCCCGTTCGGCGAGTACATACCGGCCCGTTCGCTGCTCGGCTGGGCCACCTCGGTGGGCCGGGCGGCCGGCGAGGACCGGCACCGCGGCAGCGAACAGACCGTGATGAACGTCGGGCACGGGCTGCGGATCGGCCCGCTGATCTGCTTCGAGACCGCGTTCCCGGACATGAGCCGGCACCTCGCCGAGGACGGTGCGGACGTCCTCCTCGGCCAGTCGTCCACCTCGTCCTTCCAGCACAGCTGGGCGCCCGAGCAGCACGCCTCGCTGGCCGCGCTGCGCGCCGCGGAGACCGGCCGTCCGATGGTGCACGCCACCCTCACGGGCGTCTCGGCGGTGTACGGCCCGGCCGGTCAGCGCCTCGGCCCGTGGCTCACCACCGACGCGAGCGCCGCGCGCGTGTACGACGTACCGCTCGCGCACGGCGTCACGCCGTACGTCCGCTATGGCGACTGGCCTGTGGACGGGGCGCTGCTGGTGCTGGCCACGCTGTGCGTGACCGAGGGGGCGCGGGCGCTCAGGCTGCGCCGCAGCGGTCCTGAACCGCTCGGACCACCCGCTCGCACAGTTCGTGAGTCGCCAGCGCGTCCCTGGCGCTGAGCAGCTTCCCGGCCCGCACGGCGTCGAGGAACGCGAGGGCCGCCTGCTCGATGCCGCGCTGGCGGGCCACCGGCACCCAGTCGCCGCGCCGGCGCACGGTCGGCTGCCCCTTGTGGTCGATCACCTCGGCGAGGTTGACCACCTGGCGCTTGGTGTCCTGTCCGGACACCTCCAGGATCTCCTCGGTGGAGCCGCTGAGCCGGTTCATCACGCCGAGCGCGGTGAAGCCGTCGCCGCCGAGCTGGAGCACGACGTGGTGCAGCAGCCCGCCCTCGGCACGGGCGCGCACGGTGACGTCGTCGACCGGGCCCGGCACCAGGAACCGCAGGGTGTCGACGACATGGATGAAGTCGTCCAGGATCATCGAGCGCGGTTCCTCGGGCAGCCCGACCCGGTTCTTCTGCATGAGGATCAGCTCGCGCGGGTGGTCCAGACACTGGGCGTACCCGGGGGCGTACCGGCGGTTGAAGCCGACGAACAGCGAGACGCCCCGCCGCTCGGCGAGGGCGACCAGCCGCTCGGAGTCGGCGAGTTCGTAGGCGAGGGGCTTGTCCACGTACGTCGGCACGCCGGCCTCCAGCAGCCGGGTGACCACCTCGGGGTGGACGGTGGTGGGCGCGTGCACGAAGGCCGCGTCGAGGCCGGCGGCGAGCAGGGAGTCGAGGGTGGTGTGCCGCTGCTCCCGGGGCAGGTGCAGGCTGTCGCCGACCCGGTCGAGGGTGGCGGGCGTGCGGGTGTGCAGGTGCAGGTCGACCTCCGGCTGCGTGCCGAGCACCGGCAGATACGCCTTCTGCGCGATGTCCCCGAGTCCGATGCAGCCGACCTTCACGTGCTCTCCCCTACGGCTTGACCGCGTGTTCCTGCCGGAAGCATACGGGGGCCACCGGGCGGCGATGCCGTCGATGCCCTGAGGGAGGAGCGACCAGGTTCGGTACGGCGCCGGCGGTGGCTGGACGTCAGCTCCGGTACGGCGCGTCCCTCGACGGGGGGCATGCGGTCACCCGTACGGGCATCGGATCCGGCTTCCCCGGTGCCGAACCGGCTGCCGGCCCAGCAGAGTTGCGCGGGTGCATCGAACGACGACCACCGCAGCGCTTCTGGTCACCGTGGCCGTCTCGGCCCTCTCCGGCTGTGTGACGGTGCGGGACGCGGTGCCGCCGGGCAGCGCGCCCTCGCGGCCGACGGCGACCCGGCCGGACGGCAGCGCGGAGCCCCGTGTGGTGCAGGCACCGGCCCGCGAGGCACTGGAGAGGACGGGCCCGTCCGGGCGCCCGGAGCGCTCCGGACCGCCCGCCCGGCACCGGGCCCCGGCCGCACCCGAGGTCACCCACCGCCCGCCGGCCCCACCCGGGCTCCCGCTCCCGGCTCCCTCCCGCCGACCGCACACCCCCGTGCCCCTCCCACCCCCGGCGGTGACCCGTCCTCCGGATGTCTGCGCCCTGGGCAGGACGTACGGCGGCTGGCGGAAGGACAGCCCCCAAGCCCGGATCTGCGCACAGGCGTACGGCCACTGACCGCCGCCCTGAAGACGGTGAACTCACAGGCCTTGGGCCCTGTCGTTGGGAGCAATCCGGCTACGAGGAGCGGTGCCGTCGAGCCGAGCCGAGCGGGGCCTGGTGCGTGCAGCCGCAAGGCAAAGGAGGGCGCCGACGCGATGGCCGAGCATGGGGGAGTCGGCAACCGGCGCCAACGCGGCAGATGTGCGTGCCAGGCCCCGCGACGCCGGGATGATCCAAACGACAGGGCCTATCCCTGGCGCGGCGGTCTCCAGCCCTCTTCGCCCGGCGTGCCGTCCTCCCCCAGCCGCAGGGCCAGACGGCTGATCTCGGACCGGACACCCGCGCCGTAGCCGTCGTCGGCCAGGCACCGCGCGGCGCTGCGGGCCCGGCGCAGATGGCTGCGGGCGGCCTCGACCCGGCCCAGCTTGGCGTAGTCGGCGGCAAGGTTGAGGTGCAGGGAGGAGAAGAAGCCCCGCACGCTCGACGGGTCGGCGCCCACACGGCCGTCGGCGACCTCCTCCGCCGCCGACAGCGCCCGCAGGTCCCAGGCGAGTTCGTCCGCCGGGTCGTCCTGGGTGTCGGCCAAGTAGTGGGCCAGGGTGCAGCGGTGCAGCGGGTCGCCCTCCTCGCCGACCTCCGCCCACAGGTCCAGGAAGCGACTGCGGGCCTCTTCGCGGTCGCCTCCGTGGTGCAGCATCACGACCTGCCCGATCCGCGTCAGCACGGCGTCCGGCGCCGCCTGTTCCTGTCGCTCCGCCACGGGGTCCCTCCGGGCCGTCGGCAATGGTCCGCTGCTGACGCTAACCGTCGCGCACCGGATTCCCGGACAGGCGGCGCCGTCGTGCCGACGGCCGGTGGTCGGCCGCGGGCCCGTGGTGGCGGGTCGCGCCCGCGCGGCGGAGCCGCGCCTCGACGCGGCCCCGCGCCCCCGCGGGCCGCTCCCCCGGGCCCCGGCCGCCGTCAGCCCAGGTTCGGGATGCGCCAGTCGATCGGCTCGTGCCCCTGCGCGGCGATCGCCTCGTTGATCTGCGTGAACGGGCGGGAGCCGAAGAACTTCTTCGCGGACAGCGGCGAGGGGTGCGCGCCCTTGACCACCACGTGCCGGGTCTCGTCGATCAGCGGGAGCTTCTTCTGCGCGTAGTTGCCCCACAGGACGAAGACGGCCGGGTCGGGCCGGGAGGCCACCGCGCGGATCACCGCGTCCGTGAACTTCTCCCAGCCCTTGCCCTTGTGCGAGTTGGCCTCGCCGGCCCGGACCGTGAGGACCGCGTTGAGCAGCAGCACGCCCTGCCGGGCCCACGGCATCAGATAGCCGTTGTCCGGGACGGGCAGGCCCAGCTCCTCCTGCATCTCCTTGTAGATGTTCCGCAGGGAGGGCGGGGTCTTCACGCCGGGGCGGACCGAGAAGCACAGGCCGTGGCCCTGGCCCTCGCCGTGGTACGGGTCCTGGCCCAGGACCAGGACCTTCACCCGCTCGTACGGCGTGGCGTCCAGCGCGGCGAAGACCTCCTCGCGCGGCGGGTAGACGGGACCCCTCGCCCGCTCCTCCTCGACGAACTCGGTCAGCTCCTTGAAGTAGGGCTGCTGTAGCTCGTCGCCCAGAACCCCGCGCCAGGACTCGGGCAGCATGGCGATGTCGGTCACGTCAACGTCCTCACGATGTCGATCAACTACGGCGTGCGGTCACTTCAGGTCTTCGAACCTACAGGCGACCACTGACAACCGGTGCCGCGAGGACCGTCCGCCGAGCCCGCAGCCGGGCTCACCAGCTGGTCTTGCGGTGCAGCGTCCACATCATCATGATCGTCGAGGGGTCCAGGGCCTGCTCACCGCCGGAGATGTCGACGCTGGCCGCGAGAAACTGCCGGCCCTGCCACAGCGGGATCAGCCGGGCGTCGTCCACCATGATCCGCTGGGCCGCCTCCACGTCCTTGACGGTCTGGGCGCGGTCGCTCTCCGCGCGCGCGTGGGGCAGCAGCCGGTCGGTGATCTCCTTGGCCGGGTAGGGCGTACCGAGCGCGTTGTGCTCGCCGACGAACGGGGCGATGAAGTTGTCGGCGTCCGGGAAGTCCGGGAACCAGCCGCGTCCGAACACCGGGTACTCGCCCTTCTGGTAACCGACCACGTAGCTCTTCCACGGGCGGCTCCTGAGGGTGATGCTGAACAGGCCGGAGCCGTCCAGCTGCCGCTTCAGCTCCCGGAACATCAGGGCCGTCTCGGAGCCGTAGCGGTCGGTGGTGTACCAGAGGGTGAGCGGGACGGGCCGGGTGATGCCGGCGCCGGAGAGGATCTCACGGGCCTTGGGGACGCTCGGTTCGCCGTAGTCGTCGAAGAACGGGGTGGCGTGGCCGGTCAGGCCCTTGGGGACCATCGAGTACAGCGGGTCGACCGTGTCCTTGTAGACCTTGTGCGCGATGGCGCCCCGGTCCACGATCTGGGCGATGGCCTTGCGCACGGCGGGCTGCTTGGCCCAGGGGTCCTCGGGGTTGAACACCAGGTAGCTGATGTCGGTGCCGGCCCCGTCGACCAGTTGCAGGTCCTCGCCGGCGTGCTCCTGGAGGGCGAGGATGTCGTCGGCGGCCAGGCCGCGGTAGGTGACGTCGATCTGCTTGTCCCGCAGTGCCTTGACCATGCCGGCGGAGTCCTTGAAGTACCGGATGGTCACCGCGTCGTTCTGCCGCTTGGCGAAGCCCTGGTAGGTGTCGTTGCGCACCAGGACGGCCTTGCCGCCCTCCTCGTAGGACCGGAGCTCGTACGGGCCCGAGCCGTGGACCGTGGTGTCCTCGCGCAGGGAGTCGGCGGGGTAGTCGTCCGGGTCGACGATCGACATGGCGGGGGTGGCCAGCACGAACGGGAAGGTGGCGTCGGGCCGGTCGAGGTGGAAGACGATCTCGCGGTCGCCGCTGGTCCGGACGTTGTCCAGGCTGCCGAGCAGCCCGGCGGGGCCGCCGGGGGCGTCGATGGCGCGGATGCGGTCGATGGAGTGCCGGACGGCCTCTGCGGTCAGCGGGTCGCCGTCGGCGAACTTCAGGCCGGCGCGCAGCTTGCAGCGGTAGGTGCGGCTCGTGGAGTCGGTGAAGGAGCAGCTCTCGGCGGCGTCGGGCTGAGGGGTGGTGGCGCCGTTCGGGTAGGCGAGGAGCGTCTGGAAGACGTTCCGGTACAGCTCCCAGGAACCGTCCCAGGCGCCGGCCGGGTCCAGGGTGCTGGGAGCGCTGGTGGTACCCACGACGATCGGCCCCTGGCTGTCGGGGTCGCCGTCGGACAGCAGACTGCATCCGGCCACCAGCGACAGGGACGCGATCGCCGCGACTCTCCGCAGGCATCGGCTCCGGTTGAACACGCGCACGCTCCTCGATCCGCCGTACCAAGGGTCGGCAGACCATACCGCAGCGTCCGGGAGCCTGAACCTGCCCGAATTCAGGCTGTGTTGATCGACTGAGCGGTGACGACGTTGTCATTCCGCTGTGCGGACCCTGGACGGCCTTCCGGGCGCCGATCCGTCCGAGAATCGACGCCCGGAAGAGATGCGCGGCTCAGCCCACGCCGGCGTTGAGGAAGATGCCGCCGTCCACGACGAGGGTCTGACCGGTGATCCAGTCGGACTGCTCGGAGGTGAGGAACGCGGCGGCTCCGCCGATGTCGGAGGGCACTCCGAGCCGGCCGAGCGGGTAGGCCGCCGCGGCCTCCTCCTCACGGTTCTCGTACAGGGCCTGGGCGAACTTGGTCTTGACGACGGCCGGGGCGATCGCGTTGACCCGCACCTTGGGCGCGAACTCGTGCGCGAGCTGCTGGGTCAGGTTGATCATCGCGGCCTTGCTGACGCCGTAGGCGCCGATGAAGGGCGAGGGCGCGAGGCCCGCGATGGAGGCGATGTTGACGATCGCGCCGCCGTTGTCCTTCTGCCAGGCGTGCCAGGTCTTCTGGGCGAAGCCGAGCGCGGAGATCACGTTGGTCTCGAAGACCTTGCGGGCGACGTTGAGGTCGAGGTCCGCGATCGGGCCGAACACCGGGTTGGTGCCCGCGTTGTTGACGAGGAAGTCGACCCGGCCGAAGGCCTCCACGGCGCGTTCGACGACCTCGCTCTGGTGGTCGAGGTCATGGGCCTTGCCGGCGACGCCGATGGCCCGCTCGGCGCCGAGCTTCTCGACGGCTTCCTTCAGGGCGTCCTCGCCCCGGCCGGTGATGCAGACGCGGTCGCCACGCGCGATCAGCGCCTCGGCGATGCCGTAGCCGATACCGCGGCTGGCGCCGGTGACGATCGCGACCCTGCCGGACGGCTCCGGGAGTTCAGTCATGTCCGTGTTACCCCTGGATCCCTAGTTGAGCGGTCCGCCGGCGACGTACAGCACCTGGCCGGAGACGAAGCCGGCCGCCTCGCCGGTGAAGAACGCGATGGCGTTGGCGATGTCCTCGGGCTCACCGACGCGCTGCACCGGGATCTGGGTGGCGGCGGCCTTCTTGAAGTCCTCGAAGCCCATGCCGACCCGGTCGGCGGTGGCCTTGGTCATCTCGGTGGCGATGAAGCCGGGGGCGACGGCGTTGGCGGTGATGCCGAACTTGCCCAGCTCGATGGCGAGGGTCTTGGTGAAGCCCTGGAGACCCGCCTTGGCGGCCGAGTAGTTGACCTGGCCGCGGTTGCCGAGCGCCGAGGAGGAGGAGAGGTTGACGACGCGGCCCCAGCCGGCGTCGACCATGTGCTTCTGGACGGCCTTGGTCATCAGGAAGGAGCCGCGCAGGTGCACGTTCATGACCGTGTCCCAGTCGGAGGCGCTCATCTTGAACAGCAGGTTGTCGCGCAGCACGCCCGCGTTGTTGACCAGGATGGTCGGGGCGCCCAGCTCCTCCACGATCCGGGCGACGGCCGCCTCGACCTGCGCCTCGTCGGAGACGTCCGCGCCGACCGCGATGGCCTTGCCGCCGGCCGCGGTGATCTTCTCGACGGTGTCCTTGCAGGCGGCCTCGTCCAGGTCGATCACGGCGACCGCGCGGCCCTCCGCCGCCAGTCGTACGGCGGTGGCGGCGCCGATGCCGCGCGCCGCGCCGGTGACGACCGCGACCCGCTGTTCAGTGGTGGACATTGCTGTGTCTCCTCGCCCTTGAGAGAACCTGTCGGGCCCTCGGAGAGGACCCCCTGGTGCGGTGAGCGACCGCTTAGTACCTTCAGCACCCGTGACGCTAGAAGCCCTGGCACCCGGTGTCAACGGCACATCCGCCCGGTGTGATCCATTACCTCACCAAGAGGTCCAGCAACCGCTCCGTCTCGGCCGCCGGGTCGGCCGTCAGGCCGGTGTGCACCGGGCCGGGCTGGACCACGGTGGAACGGGGTGCGATCACCCAGCGGTAGCGGCGCCCCGCGTCGTCGCCCGCCGCCTGCCCGGCCTGGTCACCGCCCGCGCAGTGCCACTCGATCGCACGCAGCGCGGCCCGCACCCCGGCGACGTCGGCGGCCGGGTCCAGCGCGCGCAGCCGGGCCTCGTCCAGATGGGTGAGGGCACCGACGTAGTCCCGGGCGCGGCAGTACACGACCACGCCCGCGTTGATGCACTCCCCGCGCTCCACCCGGGGCACGACCCGCAGCAGCGCGTACTCGAACACGTCCCGGTCGCCGCCCTGGCCCGCCCGGGTGATGTGCCGCTCGGTCACATGGCCGGCCATGTGGATGTGGCGCTCGCTCACTTGCCCTCCCCCGTTACGGAGCCGCTGACGGTGCCGATGCCGGTGATCCGCTCGGCGATGCCGGCCGCCCGCGCGAGCAACGGCCGCGCGTAGGCCCGGCGCAGGTCGTCCGGTGTGTCGAAGCCGGGCTCGTCGGCGAGCCAGACGTCGGGGATCTCGGCGGTGACCTCGGCGAGCAGGTCCTCGGTGACCCGGGGGGCCAGCTCGGCCGCGGCGGCCGTGACGTCCGGGGCGAAACCGGCGAGGGCGTGGTCCGAGGCGTCGTAGGGACGGGCCGCCGAGGCCTCGGCGCCGGGCCAGTTGTGGTGCCAGATCATGGTGGCGCCGTGGTCGATGAGCCACAGCTCGCCCTGGTGCACGAGCAGGTTGGGGTTGCGCCAGGAGCGGTCGACGTTGTTGATCAGCGCGTCGAACCAGACGATCCGGCCGGCCTCCTCGGGGCTCACCGGGAAGGCGAGCGGGTCGTAGCCGAGGGCGCCGGACAGGAAGTCCATGCCGAGATTGGTGCCGCCGCTGCCCCGGAGCAGGTCCTGCACCTGCTGCTCCGGCTCGCCGAGCCCGAGGACCGGGTCCAGGCGGACGGTGACCAGGCGGGGCATGCGGAATCCGAGGCGCCGGGCGAGTTCGCCGCACACCACCTCGGCGACCAGCGTCTTGCGGCCCTGTCCGGCGCCGGTGAACTTCATGACGTACGTCCCGAAGTCGTCGGCCTCGACGAGCCCCGGCAGCGAGCCTCCCTCACGCAGGGGCGTGATATAGCGGGTCGCGGTGACCTCTTTCAGCATTTTCCCAGGCAGCCCGTCTCTTCAGCCTTGCGTCAAGGGCCGTTCGCCCCTTTGCTTCCGGCCTCCGGCATGAAGTGAGCATAGTAACCGAGGGTGATCGTCGGTGAAGGGCGTCAGGCCTGGTCCCGCAGTCTTCGCCAGGCGCGGGTGCGGTGCAGTACGTAGAGGGAGACGAGCAGGACGCCCGCCTGGAGCCCTATGGCCAGCAGCCAGAAGACCACCCTGCTCTCCAACTCGTCCGTCATGAACGCGAAGTTCATGCCGAAGAAGCCCGTCAGGAACGACAACGGCAGGAAGATCACCGACACGATGGCCAACCGGTTGATCACACCGTTCTGCTCGCCCGCGATCAGGGACCCGTAGCTGGCGAAAGCCCGGCGGGTGGCCTCCTGCAAGGACTCGATGTCCGCGAGGACGAGCCGGGCCGCGCGCTGGAACTCCTGGGCGAGCCGCTGCCGCTCCACCGGGAAGTCGGGGCTCATCATCCTGCGGGTGATCATCTCCTCGACCACCTGCAAGTACGGCAGCAGCGAGTGGTGCAGGAGGGCGGCCCGGCGGCGCAGGTGGGACAGACGGTAGATCTGCTCGGGGCGCCGCTTCGCGAACATGTCGTCCTCCAGCTCCTCCACCTTGAGCCGGGCGCCCACCGCGGCCCGGCGGAACGTCGTCAGCGCCTCCTGGAGCACCAGGAACAGCGCGGCCACGGCATCGTGCGGCTTCTCCCGCCGCAGGGACGTGGTCCAGTCCGCCGCCAGGACGGCCCGGCCCCAGTGGGAGACGACCAGGTGGCGTTCACCGGCCAGCATGTGGAGATGGGCGACCCGGTCGCCATGGACCACCGGAACGACGAACGTGGCGATGTCACCCAGGAATTCGGCCCGCGCGGACTCCCCCTTCCTGCCGAACCAGGCCAGTTCCCGGGCGTCCAGTCCGAGCCGGTGGGCCAGTGGCTCGCCCGCCGGGCCCTCCTCCACGGGCAGCTCGACGTCGAGCAGCAGGAACGGGTCGAGGGCGAGCCGCTGACGCGCCTCCGCCAAGGAGAGGCGCGTGGTGGCCCCCTCCGGTATCGACACCATCCTCACGATCATGGCGCCCTCACCGCGGTCCTCGCCCGCGCCCGGCGTGCGTGGCCCTCAGTCGAACATGCCGGAGGCACCTTGCCGCCCCACGCACAGGGCCCAGATGACGAAGCCGGAGAAGGCCATCAGAACGATCGACCAGACCGGGTAGTACGGCAGGGAGAGGAAGTTCGCGATGATGACCAGCGAGGCGATGACCACTCCGCCGACGCGCGCCCACAGGGCGCCCCCGAAGAGACCGAAGCCCACCAGCAGCGCGACGGCGCCGAGGATCAGATGGATCCAGCCCCAGCCCGTGAGGTCGAACCGGAAGACATAGCTGCGTGTCGCGAGGAAGACGTCGTCGTGCGCGATCCCCATGATGCCGCGGAAGACGTCCAGCATCCCGGCGAGTACGAGCATGACGGCGGCGAAGGCCGTGAGGCCGGTGGCCCATTGCTGTTTGGCGGTCTGTGTGGAAGCGGTGTGTGCGGCGGGCATGGTGCGACCTCGTTTCTGTGCTGTGCGCCGTGTTCAGCGCGTTGAGGCGGAGGCGGCTCCGTCCGAAGGCCCGGACGGCCCGCCGCCGGCGAGGACCAGTTCCTTCGCGCGCCGGAACTCGTCGTCGGTGATGTCTCCGTGCGTGCGCATCGCGGACAGTTTCGCGATCTCGTCGGCACTGCTCAGCGGGGCGTCCGCCCGGGCGGTGCGGCGGATGTAGTCGTCGACGGCCTGCTGCTGCGCGCGGGCCTGCTGCACCTCCCGGCGGCCCATGTTCCTGCCGCGGGCGATCAGGTAGACGAAGACGCCCAGGAAGGGCAGGACGACGACGAACACGAGCCACCCCGCCTTGCCCCAGCCACCCAGGTCGTCGTCACGGAAGATGTCGGTGACGACCCGGAAGAGCAGGATGAACCACATGATCCACACGAAGAACACCAGCATGGACCAGAAGACGCTCAGCGCCGGATAGTCATAGGCGAGGCGGATGTGCGTGCTCATGTCTCACCCTCCGTCCCAGGTCCGCGCCCGGTAGCCGTTCCGTACGCCCAGCGTGCGCGGAACGGGCCGCGGCCACCTCACCCGGTACGGGTGAACGTCCGTCATGGGACCGATCGGTTCACCCGGTCGGACATCGGTCCCGTCGCCGCGGACAGGACCGCCGCGACGGCGAGCACGACCACGACCAGGACCAGGACGAGCACCACCGCGCCCACCGTGGGGTGGTTCCACAGCACGAGGGACAGGACGCCGGCCCCGATGATCACACCGGTGGTCCAGGACCGGTGAACGGCCAGCCACTGACCGAAGTGGCCGGTGCGCACCCCGACGCCGCTCAGCTCCCGTCCCGCCGCCGTGGTGCCCTTCTGCGCCGCGGACCGCACGGCCCGGGCCGCGCGGCTCGGCCCGTACAGCCAGGCCGCCAGTGCCGTGATCAACGAGACGACGATCAGTGTGCGGACACTGTCCCGCAGGAAACGGACGAAGGTGTCGAAGATCGCCGCCGCCGCGTCGGGGGGCAACGTGGCCGGCGGGACCGAGTCGAGATAGACACGCCGTACGACGACCAGTGCCACGAGCAGCACGACCATCATGAAACCGACACCGAGAGCGGTGACCATCAGCATCAGCCGGTGTCCCGGAGCGGTCCACACGGCCGCGACGGCCGCGACGAGAGCCAGGACGGGGACCCAGACGCCGAGGATGTCGAGCAGCCGCATCGCGTTCTGGGCCTTGTGCAGTTTCTCGGTCTGGAACAGGGTGACCGAACGGTCGATCTGCGGGATCGCGGAGGCGTGCTTGAATCCGGCGTCCACCAGGCGCTTCTGCACCTGGTCGATCACCACACCGATGTCCAGCTGGACGGTGTCACCCTTCGCCCGGAGCGCTCCCTGCCCTTCTCCGGTGAGCATGCCGACCACCGAGGACTGCGCCCGCCGGTTGCCCGCCACCCATGCCTGCTCGAAGACATCGCTGGTCACGACGCGGTGGACGACCCGGTGCACGACCGACCGCAGGGCGGAGCGCAGCGGGCCGGTCAGCTCCCCGGCCGCGTCGACCACACGGCGCGGCGCCCCGTTGTCCGCCAGGACCTTGGTGAGCGAGGACGTCACGGCCTGGACGTCGACCTGGCTCACCACGCGGTCGGTCAACCGGTTCACGAGGGCGTTCTGGACGGCCGGCTCCGAGGCGAGCGGCGCCACGGTCTGCACGTACCGGTCGGTGTCGGCGACCGTGTCGTGGACCCAGACCGCGACGACGGCCAGCGGGGCGAGCACGAGCGTCAGGACCAGCAGGACCGATGCGCCCAGGCGACGCAGACGCCGGTGGCGTACCCGCGCGGCGCGCTGGAGCCGCAGGTACTCCGCGTGTTCCTCGGCGGTCAGGGCATGACCGGCCGGTACGGGCGATTCCGGGCCGGACGGTCCGGAGGCGGTGCCGGAATCCATGGTCCTCCTTCGGAGGGAGTGTCGTCGGCGGCGTCGGGGGCCCGGCCCGCGGAGGGTTTCCCCTCCGGGAGCTCGCGGACGTCCGGGTGCGCATCGTCCGTGCCCAGGTCACGCCGGCCCGGGAAGCCCGGTCCGGGCCGTGCGGCTCGCCGGGCGGAGGGGCGCGTGGCCTTCGTGGGCCCGACCGCGCCGGTGACCCGGGCCGGCGGTCCTGAGGGAGGGGCCCCGCCGGCGAGCCGCCGCGGTCGGTCGTACGGCTCGTGACCGCGGGAGCAGGTCATGGCTCCTCCTCACGCGATCGGCGGATTTCTTCCGCAGGGCCGACGGGGCCGTGTGCGGGCACCTCACCGGGCCAGAGTGGCGCCGACCGGTCGCCGGGGGGTCACCCACGGCGGGTGATCCGAGCGGAGGGCCGGGACGATGAGGTGGTGCGGAGGGCCGGCGGCCGGCCCGTGGCGGAGCGGACGAAGAGGCACGCGATGACCGATCCAGTGGCTGCGGGCGAGCAGCCGGACCCGCCGGCGGGGACGGCACGTGCCCTCCGGCCGGGTGCCTGGGCGATGGCCGTCTCGGTCACCCGCTCGGCCGGTGTCGCGGCCGGTCTCGTCACCGCGTACTACCTGTT
The DNA here is from genome assembly GCF_014650735.1 of Streptomyces canarius. Lineage (NCBI taxonomy): Bacteria > Bacillati > Actinomycetota > Actinomycetes > Kitasatosporales > Streptomycetaceae > Streptomyces > Streptomyces canarius. Next base: position 24,354 of record NZ_BMVN01000019.1, on the reverse strand, counting down.
GCCGCTGGACCGGCACCACGAGGACCTCGCCGCACTGACCCTCGTCGGTGGCCTGCTGGCGGCCGGCCTGTTCTTCGGCTGGGAGGTGTGGCTCATCAGGCGCTCACCCTGGCCGCGGCTGAAGGCCGTCGAGACCGTGGCGGCCACCGTGGCGCTGTATCTGGTCCTCTTCGCGAGCGGCTACTACCTGCTCGAACGCACGGTGCCCGGATCCTTCAACGAGCACCTGAGCAGGACCGACGCGTTGTACTTCACGCTCACCACGTTCAGCACCGCCGGCTTCGGTGACATCTTCGCGATCTCCGAGACGGGAAGGGTGCTGGTGATGTGCCAGATGACATGCACGCTGCTGATCGTGGGTCTCGCCGTACGGGTGCTCGGGGCCGCCGTCCGCGCCGGTCTTCGGCGCCAGGGGCGGGGCACACCGGAGTGAGGCCGACGGCCGGGTCAGGACGGCATCTGGCGCATCTCCAGCACCCTCAGCCCCAGGGACTGGCAGCGGGCCAGCAGCCCGTACAGGTGTGCCTCGTCGACGACCGCTCCGAAGAGGATGGTCTGGCCGGCCATCAGGACGTGGTCCAGCTCGGGGAACGCCTTGACCAGCGTCTCGGTCATCCGTCCGTCGACGCGAATCTCGTAGCGCATGAGCTGCTCTCCCCACGTCTCCCCGAGGGGACCGCCGGTCCCCGTCCGTGCGATCCTCCGGCTCCGTCCCTCGCACCGCTTCGCCCGTGGGAGGTGAGACCGCCTGTCACGAGGGCGCCCGACCACGTGCGTCCGGCCCGCCCGCTCGCGAGGCGTGCCGTCACAGGAGCCCCAGTTCGCGCGCGCGGCGCACCGCGTCGTGACGCCGGTTCACGGCCAGCTTCCGGTAGGCGCTCTTGAGATGGGTCTTCACCGTGTTCACCGAGACGTACAGGTCGGCTGCGATCTCCTCCGTGGACATCATCTGGGCCAGCCGGCGCAGGACGTCGCGTTCCCGTCCGCTCAGTTCCTCGACCACCGGCAGCGCCGGTTGCTCCCCCGTGCGCGCCGGAGAGCCGCGCCGCGTGGGTCCGCAGGGGAGCCAGCCCTCGGCCAGTGCTCCCAAGGGCAGGGTGCGCAGCCACGGCCCGGCGTCCGCGAAGGGGCGTCGCAGCCGCTCGCGGCGGGCTTCCCGGAACGCCCGCGAGACGAGGCCGCGCCGGGCGGCGTAGTCACCGTCCTCGCCTGCCAGTTGGGCCCTGACCAGTGCGGCCCGTACGGTGAGGGCGGGACCGAGGTCGCCCTGTGGCCGCATTCTGTCGAGCAGTTCGGCCGCGGCCTCGGGTCTGCCCGCGGCCAGTTCCGCCTGCGCGGCCCCCACCAGGCACACCGGCTCGTCGCCGGGCGCGTCTTCCAGCAGCTTGACGGCCATCTCCGGCCGGCCCTCGGCGAGGTGAGCGGCGGCGGCCACGGACGCCGTGTGCGCTTCGGCCCAGGGGGACGCCACATCGGCCACGACGGCCCGGTCCGCCGCTTCGAGCGCCGCCTGCGTGTCGCCGCGGGCCAGCAGGATCCGCCCGGTGACGATGGCCCGCCCCGCTTGCGTCACCGGGTCCGGCGGCGGGTGCCGCGCGTCCACCGCGGCGTCGAGGAGCGCCTGTGCCCGGTCGAGCTCGTCGCGTTCGACGGCCACCGCGGCCAGGACCAGCGAGGCCAGCCCCGGCCCGGGCGCCGGGGGCGGGCCGCCGCGGTCCGCCGCGGTGACCGTGGCCAACGCCTTGCGCTCGGCTCTGCCCGGCCAGCCCTTCAGATAGTCGATCAGGGCCAGGTGGCCCAGACACTCCCGACGTGCCTGCTCCGTCGCCCCCGTCCCGCTGGAGTCGACCACCGTGGTCAGGGCCGCTCGGGCATCGCGGACCCGGCCCGCCCACAGTCGTGCCGAGCCGAGGTGGGTGAGCAGGAGTGCGATCAGCTCGGGGTGCGCCTCGAGAAGCGCGTCCGGAACGTCGCGCCGCACCTGTTCCGCGAACCGTGCCGCCCTCTCGGCTCGTCCCGGCGCACCCGTCAGGCGCGCTACCAGAGTCTCCAGGAAGGCGCAGCTCAGCCGGGTCGCGGCCAGGTCGGCCGGATCGCCGTCCGCCGATCCGGCCTGTGCCGCCAGGGCCTGTGCCGCCCGTCGCAGTCGGGAAGAGCCGCGCGCGACCTCACAGCGGGACAGTTCGCAGGCGGCGCGGACGAGGTCCGTGGCCGCACTGGCGGGCTCGGGCCCCATGCGGGAGAACAGCCGGGACAGATCGTCGCAGTGCAGGCCGGTGAAGACCTCTCCCAGGGCGAGGTCGCCGATGACGGCGCGGGCGGCGGTCTCCCAGTCGTCCGCCGCGGCCGCGTGGCCGAGCGCTTCGCCGAGGGACCCCGAGCGCCGCAGCCAGCGTGCCGCGCGGCGGTGGAGCTCGGCTTCCAGCTCCGGGGAGCGCACCCGGAGGTAGGCGCGGAGGATCTCCCCGAACAGCGGATGGAGACGGAACCAGGCGTGCCCGAGGTACTCGACGAAGGCGTTCTGGCCGTGCAGAGCGGTCAGGACCCGTTCGGCGTCGGTGCGCCCGGTGAGGGCGTTGGCGAGATCGGGGCAGAAGCGTTCGAGGACGCTGACCCGCAGCAGCAGGTCCTGCGTCTGGGCTGTCTGCCGCTTGAGCACCTCGGCCAGCAGGAAGTCGGCGATCGTGGTGCGGTCGGCCTCGAACTCCTTGAGGAACGTCCGCGGATCCGGCTCTCCCTGTGCCGCCAGGGCGCACAGGCGCAGTCCGGCTGCCCAGCCACGGGTGCGCTCCACCAGCGCGCCCGCGTCGTCGGCCGGGAGACGCAGGCCGTGCAGCGCCAGGAGAGCGGACGCTTCGCCCGGGGTGAAGGCCAGCTCGGCGTTCCTGATCTCCGTGATGGTGCCGGCCGCCCGGTAGCGGTGCAGCGGCAGGAGGGGCTCGGTGCGTGTGACGAGAACCAGGCGCATGCCGTGGCCCGCCTGACGGAGGACGAATTCCAGCTGGTCCGCGATCTCCGGGTCGGTCACCCGGTCGTATTCGTCGACGACCAGGATCACCGGGGTGGTCCGGGCGCTCAGTTCGGCGGCGAGCCGCGTGAGCAGCCTGTCGTCCGCGCGGCCCGCTTCGGCGGGGAGGCCGACGTCGGCGGACGTCGTCACGCCGGCGAGGCGCAGGGCCTCCAGGAGGTACGCCCAGAAGGTGCCGCCTCCCCTGTCCGCCACCTGGGCGGTGAGCCAGGCGACGGGCTCGTCCCGGGTCGAGGCCCAGTCGGCGGCCAGCAGGGTCTTGCCCGCTCCCGCGGCTCCGTGGACCACCGTCAACGGGGTCAGCAGGGCCTCGTCGAGGTGCTCGGCCAGCCGGTCGCGCCGCAGGAACGTCACGGGACGCGCCGGTACGGCGAACTGCGTCCGCAGGAACGGGTCCCCTCGGGGATCGGCATGTGATGCGGTCGGCGCCCGTCCGTTCCCGTCCGGTACGGCCATGCTCCTCACCACCTCGATCGTCGCCCTGTGGACGACGCAGGAAGGGCAGAACCGCCCTGGGCACAGCAAGGACCGGATGTCTCCCCGGCGCTAGCCGTGACGAGCGCCGGTGGACAGTGAGGACGGCGCCCTGTGATGTCAGCTTACCTTCCGGATCGCCGGGGCTCGTGGTGACCGTCGGCCTCGCCGCCCCTCCGAAGGCGTGTCAGTTCGGAGGGCCGTACGCCGAGACGGGTCGTCAGCCGGTGCTTCGCGGCAGCCGTCAGCTCGTCGAGACGCTGTTGAAGCCGGTTCGTGTCCGGGGCGAAGTTCCCCTTCGCCACTTGGCCCAGGACGGTCGCGACCTCCCTTTCGAGGCCGGCCATGGCCGAGCGGACCTCGCCACTGTCGATGTCGGCTTGGGCGCTGTCCCAGACGCTGCGGCACTCGTCCCTGAGCCTGACTGCTTCGGCCTTGGTCCGGTGCCGTTGCTCGGGTGAGTCCGACGCGCTGATCGACCGCGGCAGCCCAGCCACCCAGTCCCTTGCCGCGCACACCTGTCTGAACTGCTGGTGCACGGCTTGCCGCTGGGCCTGAAGTCCCGATCGCTCGTCTCTGCGGCGCTGTCCCAGCGTTCTGACCACGTAGTGGGCTGTCGCTCCGAGGAAGCCTCCGCCGAGCGCTCCGCCGAGGCCCACGAGCGCCGTACCAAGCCTGATCACACCTGTCAGTGAACGGCTTGCGGCGGCGGGTACGGCGGTCCACACCGAACGCGTCACCCGTTGTGCCCGCAGACGGGCACGCGGTCGGTCGAGTGGCGGGGTCCCGACGACCCAGCGGGAGACCACAGTTCGTCCGGCAGGGTCCACGGCCGCGATGACGTGTTCCCGCGAACGGACCGGCGACCCGGCTCTCCCAGGGGCCGGGCTTCGAGATGCGGCCATCCGCACCTGCTGGTTACGCTCGCTGAGTGGCCGGGTGGAACGGCCCATGGCCTGGCGCAGCAGTCGCCCCGCCCCGCCCAGCGGAAACGAGAACTTCCGCTGTCCACTCCGTCGCAGTGCTCACACCTCCACGGGAGGAAGGTTGCGATGAGGTTCACCCGCATGCGTACAGCAAGGGCCACCTGGGCGGCTCTGGTCGCCGTTCCACTGGCACTCGGAGGTCTGACGTCGCAGAGCCACGCACAGGACGCGTCTCCCAGCCCGTCGGGGACGTTCGGTCCCGGCTGCTCGTCGCTCTCGCAGAAGGCCGACACGGCCAGGGACAAGGTCGTGGAGGCGGCAGCCGCCTACCCGGAGCTCAGCCAGCTGGTGGCGGCCACGGTCCGGGCCAGGCTGGGCGGTACCCTCGACGGGAAACCCGACGTCACCGTCTTCGCCCCCAACGACCAGGCGTTCAAGAAGGTGACCGCCTCGCAGCTTGCCGCACTCCTGAAGAACGAGGGGCAGCTGAAAAAGGTGCTGACCTACCACGTCGTGGACCAGCGGATCGCCCCGGACCAACTCTCCAAGGGCTCCTTCACCACGGTGGAGGGCAGCAAGCTGACGACCTCGGGCTCGGGTAGCCACTTCAAGGTCAACGGCAAGGCGAACATCGTCTGCGGCAACATCAAGGCCGCGAACGCCACCATCTACGTCATCGACGCGGTTCTCCAGCCCCCGTCCTGACCCGAGGCTCCCGCTCCCGGCTCGGTGCCCCCCTGAGGGGCCGCCCGGGGGCGGGAGCCCCGTCGCGCGGTTTCCGGTTCGTCACCGGACGGGAAGGATCCGGGCGCCCGTCTGAACGGCCGCCCTCTTCCGGCCGTACCCCTTGACGGACCACGAGAAGCTCCGCGAAAGGACACGCTCAGATGACCAGCGCATCCCTCCACCCCGCAGCGGGACCGGCCCGCCGTACCGTCATGGCGGCGGCCGGAGCGGCGGGGCTCGCCGCCGCGCTGACCGCCTGCGGTTCGGGCGACGACTCGTCCGGCACCGCCGGCACCGGCTCGGGATCCGGCGGGTCCGCGCAGGACGGCGCCGGCGCCGCGCTGGCCAGGACCGCCGACATCCCCGAGGGCGGCGGCAAGATCTTCAAGGACCAGGGCGTCGTGGTCACCCAGCCGTCGGCGGGCACCTACAAGGCGTTCTCGTCCCAGTGCACCCACCAGGGCTGCGCGGTGGGCAGCGTGGCGAACGGCGTGATCGTGTGCCCGTGCCACAACAGCGAGTTCTCCGTGACGGACGGCAGTGTGAAGAAGGGGCCCGCGACGCAGCCGCTGCCCGCGGCGAAGATCACGGTCTCCGGCGACGAGATCGCACTGGCCTGAGCGGGTTCAGCGCCGTCCGCGCGCCCGCCCGAAGCAGCCGAGCAGTTCGTCGGTGGTCGCGACCGTGGCGACCAGCGCGAGGGTGTTGCGGATCAGCGCGGGGGTGTAGTCGGCGGGCACCCCCGCGATGGCGTCGGCCGGGACGACGGCGGTGTAGCCGAGGTTGACGGCGTCGAACACCGCGTTGGGAACGGCCACGTTGGCCGAGACCCCGCTGACGATCAGCGTGCGGCAGCCGAGGTTGCGCAGCAGGGCGTCGACCTCGGTGCCGTGGATCGGCGACAGCCCGTGCAGCCGCCGTACGACGAAGTCCTGCTCGGCGACCTCGACCGGCGGCGCGACGCGGACCGCCGTGCTGCCGGTCAGCTGCTGCACGGGAAGCCGTTCGGCGGCCCGGAACAGGCGCGCGTTGCGGTTCGCGCCCCGGCCGTCGGGGCGGCGTTCGGCGACCGCGTGGATCACCTGCACACCGGTGTCGTGGGCGGCGGCGACCAGCCGGGCCACGTTGTGCAGGGCGCCGGACGTGCGTGCGGCGCGGGCGAGTTCGGGCAGGGCGCTGTCCGGGCCGACGACCCCCTGCTGGCACTCCACGGTGAGCAGCACGGTGCTCGCGGGATCGAGGAGGTCGTCGAGTCGCTCGTACGACGGCATGGCAGCGCCCCCTTGAAGACGACGGCTTCTCTTTTCTGACGTGATGTCAGAGGATCACCATAGTTTTCTGACACGACGTGGGAGAAGAGGGGGCCGCATGACCGTCACACAGCAGCGCCGGGGCCGGAAGATCATGATGACGCCCGGCGAACTGGACGAGTTCCTCACCGCCCAGCGCACCTGCCGGGTCGCGACCGTCTCGGCCGACGGCGCACCGCACGTCAGCGCGCTGTGGTTCGCCTGGGACGGCACGTCGCTGTGGCTGTACTCGGTGGTGCGCAGCCGGCGCTGGGCGCAGCTGCGCCACGACCCCCGGGTGGCCGTCGTGGTGGACTCCGGCGAGGAGTACGACCAGTTGCGCGGGGTCGAGCTGTCCGGCCGGGTGGAGTTCGTCGGCGAGGTGCCGCGCCGGGGCGAGCTGTGCGCCGAACTGGACACGGCCGAGACGCTGTTCGCGCGCAAGAACTTCGGTCTGGACGAGATGCCGCACGACGGCCGGCACGCCTGGGCCCGGCTGACCCCGGACAAGATCGTGTCGTGGGACTTCCGGAAGCTGGGCGGGGCGTAGCCCGCACCGCGGGTCTCAGCCCAGCTTCCGGGCCGCCGTCCGCAGCGCCTCGACGGCCGCGCGGATGGAGGGCCTGCGGTCGGCGTCCGCCCGCCAGACCACGTACACATGGCGGCGCACGCGCTGCCTGAGGGGCACCAGGACCACCCCCTCGGGCACCGGGTGCCGGCCCAGCAGCGGCGCGATGCACACGCCCAGCCCGGCCGCGACGAGCCCGAGCTGGGTGTGGGTCTCCCCCGCGCGGTGGCCGACGATCGGCTCGACGCCCTTGGACCGCAGGGTGAACATCAGCCACTCGTGGCAGAACTCGCCCTCGCCCCAGGTGATCCACTCGTCCTCGGCGAACTCGGTGAGGTCCACCTCGTCCCGGTCCGCGAGCCGGTGCGTCGCGGGCATGGCGACCTCGGCCGGGTCGTCCAGCAGGGGCGCCTTGACCAGGCCGTCGGGCACGGGCATCGGCTTGTTGTACCAGTCCAGGACCACCGCGAGGTCGAGATCGCCGCGCACGACCCCGGCGATGCCCGCTTCCGGCTCCAGCTCGCTGGAGCGCACGCGCAGTCCCGGATGCTCGGTGCGCAGGGCGCCGAGCGCGGCGGGGAACAGGCCGCGGGCGGCGGTCGGGAACGCCGACAGCCTCAGTTCGCCGGCGACCTGGCCGCGCTGTGCCTCCAGGTCGGACCGGGCCAGCTCGACCTGGGACAGGATGCGCGCCGCGTGCTCCGACAGCAGCCGGCCGGCGTCCGTGAGCCGTACGCCCCGGCCGTTCTTGGCGAGGAGCTGCTGGCCGACCTCCCGCTCCAGCTTGCCGAGCTGCTGCGAGACCGCGGACGTGGTGACGTGCAGCGCGTCGGCGGCGGCGCTGACCGAGCCGTGCCGGGCCAGGGCGTCGAGGGTGCGCAGGCGCTCCAGGTTCAACATGTAAGCGATTCTAAGAGGTACCAGGTGAGAAATCTCGATTGTGCTACGAGGTGGTCTCCCGCATCGTGGAGCCCATGAGCACGGTCACCGCAGCGACCCGAACCCGGTCCCAGTTGCCCGCCCCCGCCCGGCCGCGCGCCCGCCTCGACTGGCGGCTCCGCTTCGGCGTCCTGTCCCTGATCTGGGGCTTCAGCTTCCTGTTGATCAAGGTGGGGACCGAGGGGTACGCGCCCTTCCAGGTCACCCTCGGGCGGCTGGTGTTCGGTACGGCGGTACTGGTGGCGGCGATGGCGGTGAAGCGGGAGCGGCTGCCGCGCGGGGCCCGGCTGTGGGGGCACATGGCGGTCGCCGCGTTCCTGCTGAACGCCCTGCCGTTCTCCTTGTTCGCCTACTCCGAGCTGACGATCCCGTCCACCCTGGCCGGCATCTGCAACGCCACGTCCCCCCTGTGGGGCATGGCCCTGTCCCTGGTCGCCCTGTCCGAGGACCGGCCGACCCGGGTGCGCGTCGCCGGGCTCGGCCTGGGCTTCCTGGGCGTCCTCACCGTGCTCGGCGCCTGGCAGGGCTTCCACGGGCTGGACGCCACGGGTACCGCGATGGCGCTGCTGGCCTCGCTGAGCTACCCGGTCGGCTGGATCTACGTGCGGCGGACCCTGGCCGGCACGGGGAACTCCCATCTGTCGATGACCGGGGGCCAGTTGCTGCTGGCGACCGTGCAGCTGGCCGTCGTGACGCCGTTGTTCACCAGCGTCCCGGAGCACTTCGCCGTCGTTCCGCTGCTGGCCGTCGCCGCCCTGGGCGCGCTGGGGACCGGACTGGCGGTGCTGATCCAGTACGGGCTGGTCGCCGAGGTCGGGCCCACCACCGCCCAGATGGTCACGTACTTCATCCCCGTCATCGCCACGGCCGCGGGGGTGGCGATCCTCGGGGAGACCCTGCGGTGGACCACGCCGGTCGGGGCGGTGATCGTGCTGGCGGGGGCCGCGCTCACACAGGTGCGGGGCAAGGGCGCGTGAGGGGCGGGGTGCGGGGTGCGGGTCCATGGTGGCTCACCGCGCCCCGTACCCCGTACGCCGTCACCGTCAGCCGTAGGCGCGGGCCGGGGACGGGCGCACCGCCGCCGCCACCGCGTCGGCCAGCGGGGTGATGTCCTCCTCGGCGAGCGGTGAGATCGTGATGCGGACCGCCTGCGGGGAGGCCAGGCGGAAGCGGGCGCCCGGGGCGACCGCCCAGCCTCTGTGGAGCAGGCGGGCGATGGCGCCCGTCTCGTCGGGGACCGGGACCCAGACGTTCATGCCGCTGCGGCCGTGCGCGACGACCCCCCGCTCCGCCAGCGCGTCGACCAGGCCGGTCCGGCGGGCCCGGTACGCCTCCGCCACCGCCGCCCGGTCGACCGCGCCCTGGGTCCACAGGTGGGCCACGGCCCGTTGCAGCAGGAGGCTCACCCAGCCGGGGCCCAGACGCTGACGGCCGCGGACCCGGTCGACGGTGACGGGGTCCCCGGTGAGGACGGCGAGGCGCAGGTCGGGGCCGTAGGCCTTGGCGGCGGAGCGGACGAAGGCCCAGTGGTGGGTGACGCCCGCGAGGGGGTGCAGCGGCAGGTCGACGATGCCGTGGCCGTGGTCGTCCTCGATGAGCAGGGTCCCCGGGTGGTCCCGCAGCACCGCGCGCAGGGCACGCGCGCGCGTGGCGGTGACCGAGGCGCCGGTCGGATTCTGGGCCCGGTCGGTGACGATCAGGGCGCGGGCCCCGGCCTCCAGGGCGCGGCGCAGGTCGTCGGCGCGCGGCCCGTCGTCGTCCACGCCGACCGGGGCCGTGTGCAGGCCCAGCGCGGGGACGAGGTCGAGGAGGCTGCCCCAGCCGGGGTCCTCGACGGCGACCGTGTCGCCGGGCCTGAGGTGCGCGGCGAGCACGCGTTCGACGGCGTCGAGGGAGCCGGAAGTCACGGTCAGCGGGCCCGCCGGGACGCCGTCGGCGTCGAGTTCGGCGCGGGCGAGGCGGGCGAGGTCCTCGTCCACGGGGTCGTCGCCGTAGCGGACGGGCACGCGGTCGCCCTGCTCCGCCGCAGCGGCGAGGGCCGGGGCCAGGAGGGGCAGCAGGGCCGGGTCGGGATTGCCCGTGGACAGGTCCCGGCCGCCGGGGGGCACCTCCACGCGCAGCTGCTCCCGGCCCGTGGTGGCCGGCTTGGGGCGGATACGGCTGCCCCGGCGGCCGGCCGTCTCGATCACGCCGCGTTCGCGCAGGATGCGGTAGGCGGCGGCAACCGTGTTCGCGTTCACTCCGAGCCGGGCCGCCAGCTCCCGCATGGGGGGCAGGGCCTCGCCCGGTCGCAGCTCGCCGGTGCCGACCGCCTGCTCGACGCCGGCCGCGATCTCGGCTGCGCCGCGCCCGGCGATCCGATATTCTCCTAGCACAAACAGCATTATGCACTAGTACAAAACTCGCCGCCACTGGAGGGGACGACATGCAGGGCACGACCGAGGACACACGGGCCGCCGCCTACACGCCGACCGACCGGACCGTGCCCACGCGCTCCGCCGAGCGGGCGTCCTACGACAGGGAGCTCGTCCACGCGATCCTGGACGAGGGGTACGTCTGCCACCTCGGCTTCGTCCGGGACGGCGCCCCGGTGGTGCTGCCCACGCTGTACGGCCGGGTCGGCGAGCGGCTCTACGTGCACGGCTCGACCGGCTCCCGGCCGCTGCGGATGACCGGCCAGGCCGACCCGGGTCTGCCGGTGTGCCTGACGGTCACCCACGTCGACGGGCTGGTGCTGGCCCGCTCCGCCTTCCACCACACGATCAACTACCGCTCGGTCGTGGTGCACGGCACCGCGTACGAGGTCACCGACCCCGAGGAGCGGCGGCTGGCCCTGGACGCGCTGGTCGACCACGTCGTCCCGGGCCGGGCCGCCGACTCCCGGCCCGGGAACAAGAAGGAGCTGGCCGCCACCGCGGTCATCCGCCTGGACCTGGAGGAGGTCTCCGCCAAGGTCCGCACCGGCGACGCCAACGACGAGCCCGAGGACATGGACCTGCCGCACTGGGCCGGGGTCGTCCCGCTCCGCAAGGGCTACGACACACCGGTCCGCAACGCCGACCTGGCGCCCGGCGTCGAGCTGCCGGACTACCTGGCGGCGCGGTAGCGGCCGAGGGTCACACCGGGGCGGGTTCCCGCCGGCCGGCCCCGCGGGCCTCGCTCACCGCCAGGCCCGCGACCGCGCCGAGCATGAGCAGGGTGCCGGCCGCCGTGGTCACCGTGAGCCGCTCGCCTAGCAGGACGACGGCGAGCACGGCCGCGGTCACCGGCTCCAGCAGCATGATCACGGAGACGGTCGCGGACCGGACGACGGCGGCTCCGGCGAAGTAGAACGCGTACGCGAGGGCCGTGGGTACGGCGGCGATGTACAGCAGCAGCCACAGCAGCCGGGCCGGGTGGGCGGTGTGCGGGAACAGTCCTTCCCCCGCCGCGAACGGCAGCAGGCACAGGCTGGTCACGGCGAAGGCGCCCACCGTGGTGCCGGCGGCGTCGGTGCCGCCGCCCCTCCCCCACCAGCGGGTGAGCAGGGTCATCACGCCGTAGCCCGCCGCCGAGGCCAGGGCCAGCAGCACCCCGGCCGGCCGTACGGTCGCCGCCGAGCCGCCGAAGGTGAGCACGGCCAGTCCGGCGAGCGCGCCGGCGACCGCCGCGGCACCACCGGCGCCGAGCCGTTCCCCGAGCAGCAGCCGGGCGCCGAGCGCGATGAGCACGGGACCCGCGCCGAGGGTCACGACGGTGGCCACGGCCAGCCCGGTCGACGCCACGGCCGCGAAGTACGCGGTCTGGAAGACGGCCAGGCCGAGCCCGGTGGCCGGCGCCCTCGTGAGCGTGCGGCGCAGGCGCCGGGCCGGGGCCGGACGGCGGTCGCGTGGCCGCAGCAGCCGGCCGGCCGACAGGAGGGCGAGCCCCAGCGCGCAGCGCCAGAAGGAGAGGGCGAAGGCGCCCATGTCGCTGGTCCGGTAGACCAGCGAGGCGGCGGCGCCCGCGGTGCCCCAGGCGGCACCGGTGACGATCAGGTAGAGCAGGCCACGCCCGACGGGCAGGCCTGAAGCGGGGTGCGAGAAGGTCGGCAAAGGAATCTCTCCGCAGAAGCGCACGTGGACGTGCGGAAGTTCGGGAGCGTCCCGCTCGGGCGGGGCACGTGGACTTCATCTGCGGGCAGCACCGCCCGGCCCGGCGCGCACGCACCGGGCGGGACCCGGAGGCCCGCCTCAGGCGGCCGGGGGCGGGAGGACGAGCGCGCGGTGCGGCATGATCCGGAGCCTAGGCGGCCGTACCCCGCGCGGACAACTCCCTTTCCGCGCCACCCGAGGCGACCGGCGTGGAGGAGCCCTCGGCCGGGGTGGCGGACTGCGCGATGAACGCGCCGACCAGGACGACCGCACCCCCGGCGACCTGCGGCGCGGACAGGTGCTCGCCGAGCAGCACCCAGGCCAGCACGGTGGCGATGACCGCCTCCAGACAGGCGACGACCCCGGCGACCTGCGGCGACAGCCGGCGCACGGACAGCACCCCGGTGACGTACGCGATCACCGTGGCGACCAGCACGATCCACGCGAGCAGGGCGACGGCCGGTACGGCGGTGCCGTTCAGGCGGGCGGAGCCGGCCAGCACCGGCCAGTCCATGCTCCAGGGGCGGGCCACCGCGGTCAGCACGGCGGCGCCGACGAGCAGCCCGTAGGCGATGACACCGAGCGGGTCCGGCGCCTCCCCACCCGCGTCGCTGCCCTGGTCGGACAGCACGAAGTAGCCGACCTGGCAGCAGGCGGCGCCGAGCGCCAGCACCAGGCCCAGCGCGTCGAAGCTCAGGCCGGACCAGACCTCGACCACGCAGGCGAGCCCGCCTGCGGCGAGGACGACGCCGAGCGCGGCGGCACGGCTGACGGGCCGCCGCTGCACGAACCGCACCCAGCCGAGCACCAGGGCGGGGGCCAGGTACTCGACGAGCAGGGCCACGCCGACCGGTATGCGGGAGAGCGCGGCGAAGTAACAGGCCTGGACACCGGCGACGGCGAGCAGCCCGAACCCGGCGAGCAGCGCGGGCCGGCGGCGCGGCAGCGCCCGGTGCCGGATCGCGACCGGCAGCATGACCAGGGCGGCGCCCGCCACCCGCAGCCACACCACGTGGAGGGGGTCGAGCCCCGCCTCGATCAACGGCTTGGCGGCCACTCCGGACCCGCCGAAGGCCAGCGCCGAGCCGAGCGCGAGACCGAGCCCGGCTCCCTTGCCGGGGCTGTCCTTACTACTCACAGACGTACGCACCGGCACATGATGGCAGGCGACGACAGGAGCGTCACCCCTGGTGACACCTGTCTCAGCTGATGGACGGCGGCCGGAGGCGGGACCAGGGGGTCAGCGGGCCGCCCCGCCGTCGTCGGCGTACACGTCCGCGCCCGCCTCGATCCGCGCGGACAGTTCGCGGGCGGGGACGCCGGCGCGTTCGAGGACCTCGACCGCCCGGGACCGCGGGTCCGCGGCGAGCGCCGCGAGCAGGTCCGTGCCGCCGACGCGGGGCGCGCCCCGCCGCCGGGCACGCGCGCGGGCGTCCGCGAGCGCGGCGGACGCGGCGGGCGACCAGCCCTCGGCGCCCTTGCCCGGACCGCCGGGACCGGCGGGAACCATGGGGCCGGCAGGCCCGGCGAGACCCGCGGCGTCGGCGGGGCCGGCCGGCGCGGGGACGAGGGGCATCGTGCCGGAGTCCTCCACCCGGCTCTGCCAGCGCAGTCCGTAGCCGATGCTGCGCTGCACCAGGTAACCGAGGACCCGGGCGAGCCGTTGCGGGCCCCCGACGGCGGCGCGGGCCTCGGGATCGTGTTCCAGCAGGGCGTGCAGCAGATGGGCGGTGTCGGTGTGCCGGTCCCTGTCCCGGACGGCCCTGCGGCGGGCAGCGGAGACCACCGCCGCGAGCTCGACACCGAGCCCGGCAGCGCCGTCCGGGTACGGAACCGCTCCGTCATCGGCGGTCCGGTGGGCTGTACGGGGTTGCACATCCCCTACCTCATCAGCCGCAACGGGACGAGGCATCCACGAGGGGAACCATCTTCGCGTCCCACGCGGAGTGGACATCGCCGAGCCGGATCTCATCCTTACGGAGGAGATCAGACCGATCCCGCGCACGGACGGCACACCCCCGCAACGGTCCTGACAGTTCATCAGTATTGAATGTTCGCGCCACCGCGGCTACGTTCCGCGACATCGTAGCCCGATACGCCCGATCCGAAGGGGTGGTCGCATGGCCGAAGTCAGCGCCGAGGCACGCATCCAGGCGCCGGCCGAGAAGGTGTGGGCCCAGCTCACCGACTGGCCTTCGTACGGGGCGTGGAACGCGACCCACACCAGCTTCCCGCGGGGCGGCCCGAAGACCCTGGCCGTGGGCGGCACGTTCCAGGAGAACATGAAGCTGATGGGCTTTCCGGCGGAGGTCGACTGGACCATCGAGGAGCTGGAACCGGCCCGGGTGTTCGCCATCCGCGGCAAGGGCCCGATGGCGGTGACCGTCGCCACCCGCTACACGCTGACCCCGGACGGGGACGCCACGACGCTCCGGATCGACGGGGAGTTCACCGGGGCCGCGGTGTCGTTGATGGCGGGTAAGCTCAAGGACTCGGCGACGGCCGCCCTGAACGAGTCGCTGCGCAAGCTGGACGGCCTGGTGGCCTGAGCCGGGACAGACGAAGGCGCCCCGCGCGGAAGCGCGGGGCGCCGCGGCCCTCGTCCAGGGGGCTCAGTCCTCGTCGGCGAGGATGAGGTACAGCTTCTTGCGGGCGTCGTTGATGACGGCGAGCGCCTTCTCGCGCTGCTCCTTGCTGCCGGTCTTCCACACCTGGCCGAAGGCCTCCATCAGCCCGAAGCCGGCCTGGCGGATCTCGGTGAGGGCCTCCCAGTCGACCCCGCGCGAGGCCTCCTCCCAGGGGGCGTCCGGTCCCTCGTCGGCGGCGGCGCGTCCGCTCTCGGTCAGGGCGAAGAGCTTCTTGCCGCCCTCGCTCTCGCTGGCGATCAGGCCCTCGTCCTCCAGCAGCTGGAGGGTCGGGTAGACCGAACCGGGGCTGGGCTTCCAGGCGCCGCCGCTGCGTTCGGCGATCTCCTGGATCATCTCGTAGCCGTGCATGGGCCGGTCCTTGAGCAGGGCCAGGATCGAGGCGCGTACGTCACCGCGCCGTGCCCGCCCTCGCGGACCGCCCCGCCCGCGCGGCCCCCAGGGGCCCGGTCCGAATCCGGGTCCACCGGGACCGAAGCCCGGACCGCCCGGACCGAAGGGCCCGAAGGCGGCCCGCCGCCCGTCGAACCCACCCATACCCCGTCGGCCGGGGCCCTCGTGCCGATGTCCACGCTCGAAACCGTGGGTGCGCATCGCGATCACTCCATTCCATCGTTTGATCTGTCGCGTCCGTATCGCATATCGTTCGCGATGCCTCAACGATATATCGGAACCGATCGCCTGACAATCCCCGCACGTGGGGCGACCGACGCTGAGCGGCCCGGTGTGCCCTGTGTGCCCTGAGCATGGCGGACTCTGACCCTGAGCAGATCGCCGACCGTCACCGCGTAGTACCAGCCCGCGAACTCCAGTCCGGCTCAAGACCGAAGGCGCCTCGTCACCGAAGGCCCGTACAGGTGTGGCCGGCGTCGTCCCGCCCCCTTCCGCAACCCAGTGAGAACAGTCGAAGTCCACTGAGTCGAGTCACGTGCGGCCGGCCGGGCCGGGAACCAGTCCGGCAGCCCTGAATTGGCCTTGGTCCGAGGGCCGTCGCAGCCGCTAGCGTCGGGCCATGCGCATCCGAATCGTCGACGCCTTCACCGACCGCCCCTTCGCCGGCAACCCGGCCGGAGTCCTGCTCCTGGACGACGTCTTCCCGGACGACGACTGGCTCCAGAACGTCGCCATGGAGGTCAACCACGCCGAGACGGCGTTCGCGCACCGGTTGCCCGAGGGCGGCGAGGCGGACTGGGCGCTGCGCTGGTTCACGCCCGTCACCGAGGTCGCGATGTGCGGCCACGCCACCCTCGCCACGGCCCACGTCCTGCACACCACCGGCGCCCACGAGGGCCCGGTGCGGTTCGCCACCCGCAGCGGCGTGCTGATCGCCACGCCCGGCGCGGACGGCTCGGTCACCCTGGACTTCCCGACCGCCCCGCTCACCCCGGTAGAGATCCCGGCCGGGGTCGCCGAGGCGCTCGGTGCGCGGCCGGTCGCCGCATTCGACACCGGTCCGAACGTCGGTGACCTGCTGGTGGAACTCGCCGACGAGAAGACCGTGCTCGGCCTCTCCCCCGACCACCGGGCCCTCGGCGCCTACTCCTCACGCGGCATCATCGCCACCGCCCGCGCCGACGAGCCGTCCCGAGGCTACGACTTCGTCTCCCGTTGCTTCTTCCCGAACGTCGGCATCGACGAGGACCCGGTGACCGGCAGC
The DNA here is from genome assembly GCF_014650735.1 of Streptomyces canarius. Lineage (NCBI taxonomy): Bacteria > Bacillati > Actinomycetota > Actinomycetes > Kitasatosporales > Streptomycetaceae > Streptomyces > Streptomyces canarius. Next base: position 7,990 of record NZ_BMVN01000019.1, on the reverse strand, counting down.
GCCCACACCGCGCTCGCCCCGCACTGGTCCGCCCGCCTCGGCCGCGACGACCTCACCGGGCTCCAGGCCTCCCGCCGCACCGGGCTGGTCCGCACCGGCCTGCGGGGCGAGCGCACCCTGCTCACCGGCTTCGCGGTGACGGTCGTCGACGGCGAACTGCGCGCCTGAGGGCGTGCTCAGGCGGTCGGCAGCCAGCCCACCCTGCCCGCGAGGAGGGCGTAGCCGACGAACGCGCCGATGTCGAGCAGGGAGTGCGCGACGACCAGCGGCCCGACCCGGCCCCAGCGGCGGTACAGGTAGACGAACACCACGCCCATGACCATGTTGCCGAGGAAGCCGCCGACGCCCTGGTAGAGGTGGTACGAGCCACGCAGGACCGCGCTGGCCGCCAGCGCGGTCCCCGGGGTCCAGCCCAACTGCCCCAGCCGGCGCAGCAGGTAGCCCACGACGATGACCTCTTCGAGGATCGCGTTCTGCAACGCGGAGAGGATCAGCACCGGGTACTTCCACCACACGTCCGGAAGTGCCTCGGGTACGACGGTGAGGTTGAAGCCGAGGCCGCGGGCGGCGAGGTAGAAGGCGATGCCGGTGCTGCCGATCACGGCCGCGATGCCGGCACCCCGGGCGAGGTCGGGCCAGGGACGGGTGCGGTCGAAGCCGAGGGTGCGCAGGCCCGCGCCCTCGCGCAGCAACAGGTGGGCGACGAGTGCCACGGGGACCAGCGCGGTGGCGATGCCGAAGAGCTGCCAGGCCAGGTCCAGCCAGGGGCGGCCCGGTGCGGCGGAGGCGTTGAGGGTGGCCGCCTGGTCCTTCAGCCCGCCCGGTTTGGTGACCGAGCCGATGAAGCTGATCAGCGCGGACACCCCGCTCGCCCCGAGCGAGAGCGCCAGGACGAGCAGCGTCTCGTCCCGCAGCATCCGTCGCGGGTCACGCTCCCGCGCCGCGGAATCGGCCACCGAGTCAGCCTCCACCTGCACCCCTGCCTCCAGCCGGCTCACGGGCCCCTGGCCCACCCTTCGCCCGGCAAGGATCGCAGAAGGAGCTGTGGAGGGCGCGGCATGCCCCCGAAGGGCAGGGGCTCTCTCGTGACCCTACGACAGCCCGCCGCGGCCATACGACAGCCCGCCGCGGGCTTACGGCAGCCCGCCGTGGCCTTACGGCGGGCTGCCGGACGCCCGCGACCGGCTCCTGGACCACGCCCCGCCACCCGCCTCGGTCCGCCGCCCCCTCTGCTCCGCCGCTCCGGCGCTCGGCCCCTCCAGCGGCCCGGCGGAGCCCGGCGCTCAGCCCAGCGGTACCGGCTCCGGCAGCCCCACCGGCCACGTGTGCACCGGCTCCCCCACGTGCATCAGCTCGGCGTACCTCCGGGTCGTAGCCGCCAGGGCCGCCTGCCGTGACAGCCCCTGCTCCAGCGCCCGGTGGAAGGTGGCCGCCTGCCAGGACGCCCCGTTGACGCGGCGCCGGCAGCGTTCCTCGATCACGCCCAGGTAGAGGTCCCGGTCCGCGGCCTCCACACCCCACGCGTCCAGTCCGGTCGAGGCCAGCGGCAGCAGCTCGTCGCGGACCAGCGTGACCGCGTCGACCTCGCCCGTGCCGCCGTACCGCCCCCGCCGGGGCCACACGAAGCGCGCGTCGATGCCGTACCGGCACGCCGCGTCGAAGTTCGCCTCGGCCGCGGCGAACGGCAGCCGCGTCCACACCGGCCGGGACTCCTCGGCGAGGGCGCGGACGAGGCCGTAGTAGAAGGCCGCGTTGGCGATCACGTCGGTGATGGTGGGCCCGGCCGGCAGCACCCGGTTCTCCACCCTGAGGTGCGGGACGCCGTCCGCGATGCCGTACACCGGCCGGTTCCAGCGGTAGATCGTGCCGTTGTGCAGCACGAGTTCGGCGAGTTTGGGCACCCCGCCGGCCTCGACGACCTCCAGTGGCTCCTCGTCGTCACAGATCGGCAGCAGGGCCGGGAAGTAGCGCAGGTTCTCCTCGAACAGGTCGTACGCGGAGGTGATCCACCGTTCGCCGAACCAGGTGCGCGGCCGTACGCCCTGCGCCTGGAGCTCGGGCGGCCGGGTGTCGGTGGACTGCTGGAACAGCGGGGGCCGGGACTCGCGCCACAGTTCGTGCCCGAAGAGGAACGGTGAGTTCGCGCCGACGGCGATCTGCGCGGCGGAGGCCGCCTGGGCCGCGTTCCACACGTCGGCGAACCGGCCCGGGGTGACTTGCAGGTGCAGTTGCAGGGAGGTGCACGCGGCCTCGGGCACGATCGACTTCGAGGTGCAGACGAGGTGCTCCACGCCCTCGATGTCGAGCCGGAAGTCCTCCCCGCGCGCGGCGACGATCTGGTCGTTGAGGAGTGTGTAGCGGTCGACCTCGGAGAGGTTGGAGGAGACCAGGTCGTCCCGGTCGAGGGTGGGCAGGATGCCGATCATCACGATGCCCGCGTCCACCTCGCCGGCCTTCCGGTCGGCATAGGCGAGCGACGTGCGCAGTTCCTCGGCGAGCCGGTCGAATACCCGGCCGCCCAGTCGGTGTGGGGCTATGTTGACTTCCAGGTTGAACATGGCGAGTTCTGTTTGGAAATCGCGGCTCGCGATGCGCTCCAGTACCTGCCCGTTCAACATTTTCGGCATACCGTCCGACCCGGCGAGATTCAACTCGATCTCGACTCCCATGAGATTCTTGGGCCGGTCGAATCGCTTCTCGCGCAGCAGCCGCTCCAGTCCCGTCAGGCACTGCTGGAGCTTTTCACGGTAGCGCTGGCGATCGGACAGGTCGAACTGCCCTGCCACGACCTTCTCCCCCATCGAAGTGTCCCTCCTCGGATGGGCGGGCCGACGATCCGGCCGCCTGGCTCCCGGGTCAGGTGGGATGATGCCCAGCCGAAGCGATCGATAACGTCCCGCGCGGGCCCGCCGCCCGCTAGTCTGTCGGAATGTTCCCGGCGGCACATTCACGGGGCATGCCGCACTCGCACCTTCGGGTGCCCCGCACACCTCGTGAAAAACGCCGACGACATTCGGCCGACCGTTACCGGTGCGTATGGCGAGGTCAGCGACGGGGACCCCATCCGGAAATCGGGATGATTTCCGTAAATCGACGGCCTAATTCCGCCTTGTCGGGCCGACCGAAATCGGATAGCCGAAACACCGGCCGAACACACGTCGTATAAACTTCCTCCACAAGGCAGAAGGTTGGCGTCCTCGGTCCTGGTTTCCGCGGTGTTCCTGCCGTCCCCGTTGACGGGCGGCAGACCGAGCCGCACTCTCTTTCACACCGACCTGGGCCCCCACCTCTCCGGCCTTCCGTGAGCTGACAGCGCCGTCCGCCCCACCCTCCTCGCGCCGCCGCGCCTGTCGAATGAGAGGCGACCCACATGCCGCTGCACGTACCTCCTGCCCCTGCGCCTGCCCTGCGCTCCGTCCTCACCGCCCTCGGTTCCCCCACCGCGGTCCGTGAGGCGCGCACTCCCTCCCTGCGCGCCGCGCAGGGTCCGGCGACACCGGAACTCCCGCTGCCCGTCCACGTGCTGGACCGGATCACCGCGCAAGGCCTGTCCGCGACGCGGCTGGCCGGCTGGCGCTTCCTGATCCGGTGCGGTGATCGCGCGGTGGCCGCGGCCGACACCATGCTGACCCCCGACGGCTGGGCCTTCTCGCACTTCTTCGAGGGCCCGTACGTCGCCTCCACCGAACGCGCCCTGCAACAGGCCGAGGCCCTGCAACAGCCGTACCAGGCGAGACTGCTGTCCGTGCCCGGGCTGTACATGCTCACCCTGTGGCTGCACGGCGACTGCTCCGGCGACGGCAGCGAGGGCCATCCCACCGCCACCGATCTGCTCGTGCCGCTGGCGCCCGCACCGCCCGGCATTCCGACGCACCGTCCGTTCCCGGTCGCCGAGTTGCTTCCGGTGCTGACCCATCGGGCGACTCCTCTCCCGCTACTCGGTTCGCCTGCCTGACCGACGCCCGCGTACCCCGCTTCCCGCGAGGGAAGCGGGGTACGACTGTCTTTCGAGCACTCCGCCGCCCGGAGCCATCCGGACTAGTCCCATCCGGCTACTGCGAACCACCCGAAGGGACAGTGCAGTTGGACTGAACCGTCCGCGCGGGTGACGCGTCCTGAACCTGTGAGAAGCGGTGCCGTGAAATCCCTGCGGAACGACGCCCAGAGGACAACACTGGTTTCCGACCGACTCATCACCACGGGGGACGGACATGATCACGACAGAGCGAAAGATCCCGCCCATGTGCCAGCACCAACCGACGTGCCCGTCGGCCGAATCCGCCGACCGGGAGTCCGCCCGCCTCGTGGCGCACCACCCGGAGCAGGGGTGGAGCCTGCTGTGCAACGGCGTCCTGCTCTTCGAGGACACCGGTGAGCTGCTGCCGGACGGCCGCGTCATCGCTCCGCACCGCCCGCTCGGTGCGGAGCAGGTGATGACCGCCGCCTGAGGGCGACAGGGCGACCTGACCGGGCACGGCACACCGGCCTGACCTGAACAGGGGCACAGTGCCCTGAGGGGTCGGCCGCACATGACCCGTGTGCCCGGCCCCGACGCGTGTCCGGCGTGGGGGCCGAGCAGCCCCGCACCCCCCACCCCTTTCGAAACTTTCGACATCGCTCGGTGCGTCAGGGTCTCGCCTACGGCGTGGCGGGCGCGTACTCGAACCAGTCGAAGGCCGCGCGGCCCTCGGTGACGTACATGCCGATGACACGGCCGGTGAAACCGGCGGCCACCTCCGTGGACAGATAGCGGCCGTCGAGTTCGGCGAGCCGGACGGTTCCCTCGGCGGTCGCGACGGAGAAGACGAGGGTGTCGGGGCCGTGCTGCGTCCCGGGGTCCCGGGTGGCGCGGATCTCGACGGCCAGGGTGACCGCCTCCGCCGGCACCGGGTGTTCGGCGACGCGCTGCCGCAGCGGGCCGATGCGCGCGATCACGGCCGCGGTACCCCCGGTCACCTCCAGGTCGTAGTGGTGGGCCTCGTCCAGGCGCACCGACAGCCCCGCCCGCGCGGCGCCGGGCTCCAGCGACGCCGCCGCCCGGCAGTCGTGGTGTTGCTGGCGGCGGCCGACGAAGGTGTGCCCGGGCCGGTCGAGGCTGCCACCGGTGGCGGCCAGGGTGAGCCGGCCCGGCCGCTCGGTCAGCGACCAGCAGTCATCGGGCCGGCGCCGCGGGGATATCCAGTGCGGTGCGAGCGCCGGGCCCTCGAAGTCGTCCCGCGCCGGCGGCTGTTCCACGGGGGCCCAGGCGGCCGGCGCCGGATGCCGCTCCTGGACCGGACCCGTCCGCGGCCAGCCGTCGGCCCACTCCACCGGGACGAGGAACGTCTCCCGGCCGAGGACGTGGAACTCCGGGAACCAGCCACGGGGCCGGGTGCCGAGCAGCACCATCCACCAGGTGCCGTCGGCCGCCTGGACCAGGTCACCGTGGCCGGTGCACTGGATGGGCAGGCCGGTGCCGCGGTGGGACAGCAGCGGGTTGCCGGGAGCCGGTTCCCAGGGCCCGCGCGGCGAGCGGGCGCGCGCCACGGAGACACCGTGCCCCAGGGCGGTGCCGCCCTCGGCGAGCAGCAGGTACCACCAGTCGCCGATCCGGTACAGGTGCGGGGCCTCCGGGTCGCGCAGGCCGGTGCCGGACCACATCGGCAGCGGACCCTCCAGCACCCCTCCCGTGCGCGGGTCGATCCGGGCGACGCTCACCCCGGCCATCGCGACCCAGCAGGAACCGTCCTCGTCCCACGCCAGGTCCGGGTCGATGCCGGGCAGATCGATCCACACCGGGTCGGACCAGGGGCCCTCGGGGCGCTCCGCGGTGACGAGGAAGGTGCCGCCGGCGCCCGCGCTGGTGGTGACGACGTGGAAGAGTCCGTCGTGGTGCCGGATCGTCGGCGCGTAGATGCCGGCGGACGCCGGGAGGTCGTCGGGCAGGTCCAACTGCCCCGGCCGGTCGAGCACGTTGCCGATCTGGCGCCAGTGCACCAGGTCCCGGCTGTGGAACAGCGGAACGCCGGGGAAGTACTCGAAGCTGGAACACACCAGGTAGTAGTCGTCGCCGACCCGGCACACGCTGGGGTCGGGGTGGAAACCCGGGATGACGGGATTGTCGTACGTTCGCATGCTCGCCTCCTGGAGGCGCTCGAAAGTTTCGTTCTGAGCGCCGAATCTTAATGGCCGGAGGAGCGTTCACGGGAGGGTTCGTGCCGCCCGGCTGGTCGAATCACCGGCACGGGAGTGGGATGGAAGGAAGCGAGGAATCGCAACGGCCATGCCCTCGGGTGTCACGGGTGTCAGGGGTGTCACCCTCTCCGGTGCCCGTCCAAAACGGTGGAGTCATGAGTCATGTCCGGTTACGACGGCTCGGCGGCCACGCGCGTGGTGGTCGGTGTGAGCGGCTCCCTGAACAGCGTCACGGCCCTGCGGCGGGCCGCCGCGCTGGCCCGCCGACTGAGAGCCCAGCTCTGGCCCGTACTGGCCTGGGAACCACCGGGCGGTGACTCCGCCGCGCGGCGCTCCCCCGCCGCCGGACTGCTGGTCGAGGAGTGGCAGCGGCTCGCCAAGCAGCGGCTGGCCTCGGTGCTGGAGGAGATCTTCGACGCGGAGGGTCCCGGTGTGCCGGTGCAGCCCGTCGTCGTCCGCGGCGCCCCCGGCCCGGCGCTGGTGGCGACCGCGAACCGGGAGGACGACGTCCTGGTCGTGGGCACCGGGCGGCGCGGACTGCACCGGGCCTTCTCCGGCCGGGTCTCCCGGCACTGCCTGGCCCACGCGGTCTGCCCGGTGCTGGCGGTGCCCCCGTCCCCGCTGGAGTCGGAGCTGCTGTCCGTCCACCGTCGCAACACGTGGCATCTGCGCATCGACACCCGGGGGCTGTGAAGGGGGCGACCACGCCACGCACCGGCGCGTGGGGCGAGGACGCCGCGCCGGGCCGTTGCCATCCCGTCAAGAACCGGCCCCCGGCCGTCAGAGCGCCGTCAACGGCAGAGCCGGGGCACCGTCGACGGACTACCGTTTTCCCCATGGAGCACGGCAACGACACCCGCCCCCAGCCGACCGGCGCCCACCCGTCCGGCACCGGGACCGTGGTGCACGACCGCGGCTGGACCCAGGACGCGCGCACGTCGGCCCGCTGTGCGGGCGCGCTGTTCGGCCTGCTGCTGTGCGTCGACTGGGCGGCCGGCTCGCTGACCTGGTGGCGCGGTGCCCTGTGGCTCCTGCTGGCCCTGCTCCTGCTCCTCGTGCTGTTCCCGGTGCGCGTGTCCGCCGGCCGGAACTGGCTGGCCACCCGGCGCCTGTACCGCACCCGCCGCGTCCGCACCGATCTGCTGACCGCGGTGCGCCCGCTGGAGGGTGTGACCCAGCGCCTGGTGCTGCGCGACGCCCTCGGCAACCGGATCGAGATCGACCCGGAGGTCCTCGTCCGCAACCCGGAGCTGTGGTACCGGCTGGACGAGGGCGCCCGCGGCTCGGAGGCCGCCGGCACGCTGCTGTGCGGCACGGCGGAGCTGCGTCACCTGGCCCGCCGCGTGGACCGTGAGACGGCCCTCGGTGTGTTCCGGGCGTCGGGTCTGGAGTGACGCTCGGTGGCCGCCACCCGGGCGGCTCCCCCGCCGGTTCCCCCGTGCTCATCCGCTTCGCCCCACCCCGGCCGAACCCGCCCCCGGCGTCCCCTTCTTGGTGCGGCTCCGCCCCGCGCGGGCCATTCTTAACGCAAGCTTGACGCCGCCCGAGCCGTGATCCATGGGCCCAGGCGTCACTCTCTGCTTACGCTGGTGCCGCCGTCCGCGTGATGGCCGCAAAGAGCTGAGCCGCACATCAGGAGCACGCCGATGGTCACGACCGAGCGCCCTCCCAGTACCAGACGCCTGCGCGCGTGGATGCTGGAGGGCCTGTCCGACATGGGCAAGGGCGGTGGCCACACCGGACCCCACGCCGAGCCGGAGCCCCCGCACCAGGGACAGCGCTGGTGGCGGGTGATGTGCCTGACCGGTGTCGACTA
>NZ_BMVN01000018.1:0-162104 GCF_014650735.1 Streptomyces canarius | reverse complement strand
ACGCCGACACGCACCGAGCGGCGCATCATCAAGGTCCGCCTGCTGCGCCGGTGGGGACCGGCCGCGTCCTCACCGGCAAGTACAAGCCCGGACAGCCCGTCCCCGAGGGGAGCCGGTTCGCCTCCGCGGACATGGCGGTCTCGCAGGACCTCGTCTACAGCGACGCCGCCCTCGAAGCGGTCCAGCGCCTCGTGCCGATCGCCGAGGAGGCCGGGATGAGCATGCCCACCCTGGCGCTCGCCTGGATCCTGCGGCGCGGCGAAGTCGCCTCCGCGATCACCGGTGCCTCCCGCCCCGAGCAGGTCCACGCCAATGCCGCCGCCTCCGGGGTGCAGCTGTCCGACGACCTGCTGGCGGCCGTCGACCAGGCGCTCGGCGACGCCCCCGTCACCGAACCCACCCTCGCTCCCGCCGCCCGGACCGGCGTCAAGCACCGCTGACCGCACCCGCGGACAGCGCAGCCGACTGCCGTCACGACCCACCTGTCGGCCCGGCGTCCCGGCTATTCCCTGCGAGGGGGGTACTGGCTTCCTCTCCCTCGCAGGGCCGGGACTTCCTACGGTGGTCGCCATGACCAATCCTCCTCTCACCTTGAACAACGGCGTCGAGATGCCGGCCCTCGGCTTCGGCGTCTTCCAGTCACCCCCCGAGGAGACCGCCGAAGCGGTGGAGATCGCGTTGCGGACCGGCTACCGGCACATCGACACCGCTGCCGCGTACGGAAACGAACGCGAGGTCGGCGAGGCCATCCGCCGTTCGGGGCTGGACCGCTCGGAGGTGTTCATCGAGACCAAGGTCTGGGTGAGCGACTATGGGTACGAGCAGACCCTGCACGCCTTCGACAAGGCCGCCGGGAAGCTCGGCGTGGAGCAGATCGACCTGCTGATCCTCCACCAGCCGGCTCCGAAGGCGTTCGAGGCGACCATCGCTGCCTATCGGGCGCTGGAGAAGCTCCTCGCCGACGGGCGGGTCCGGTCCGTCGGAGTCAGCAACTTCATGCCCCGGCACCTGGCCATGCTGCTCGGTCGCACCGACGTCGTGCCCGCCGTGAACCAGGTCGAGCTGCACCCCTACTTCACCCAGCCCCAGGTGCAGCAGGCCGACGCCGAGTACGGCATCCTCACCCAGGCGTGGTCGCCGATCGGCGGCATCACGTTCTATCCGGGCTGGGGCGAACACCGCAGGAGCACGCTCTCGGATCCCGTACTGCGCGAGATCGCCGACTCGCACGGGAAGACGCCGGCGCAGGTCATGCTCCGCTGGCACCTGCAACAGGGGCGCTCGGCGATCCCGAAATCCACCAACCCCGCGCGCATCGCCGAGAACTTCGACGTGTTCGACTTCGCACTGTCGGCCGGGGAGATCACCCGCATCGACGCTCTGGACACCGGTGTACGCCACGGACCGGACCCGGACGAGCGGGACCCCCTCAGCCTCGGGATCACCATTCCCGAGGCATGAGCGCGGCACGGCCACCGCCGGACGCGGACGGGTCGCCCTGATCACGCACTCCGGTCCCGCGCCCGGGTCAGCCGCTTCACTTCGATGACGGTCGCGACGGCGTGCAGCCAGGTGGCCGCGGTGTCGTCGGCGGCGATCCCGCCCGCGAGTTCGGCGCCGGCCCGCAGCCACTCCCGTACGAGGACGGCCGCCTCCGGGTGGGGCAGGGGCTCGGGCAGCTCCGCGGCGCGGGCGAGTCCGCCGGCGCGCACGGTGTCGGCGAGGAAGGCGACCGAGCGCGGCTCGGTGCCGAGGCGGTCGAGGATGACGGCCGCAGCCGCGGCACCGTCGCCGAACAGGGCGGTGCGCCGGTTGCCGGGCTCGGCGGTGAGGCCGTACCGGAGCAGGACGGTGATGTCGAGCCGGGCCAGCTCGTCGTCCGTGCGGTCCGGCGGGTACGGGGCGTCGTCGTTCATCGGGGCCTCGGATGTCCCGTCCCTCAGCGGACGGTGACGGTGTAGGTGATGCGCTGGGGGGTCTGGGAGGGGGTGGCCGCCGCCGTGGTCGGGGTGGCGGAGGGGCCGGTTGTCTCGGGGGGCCGGGTGGAGGTGTTGCCCTGGCAGGTGGCGAACGTGCAGTGCAGCAGCGTGAACCGGGTGGTTCCCTTGCCCTTCGCCTCGAAGGTGAAGGTGAGCCGGCCGCCGGCGCCGTCCACCGGCTCGTCGCCGGAGTCGGACGCGTAGTCACGGCCGCGGCTGACCAGCACCGAGCTGTCGGGCGCGGGGTCGACCAGGTACCAGTACTCGCGGGTGGAGGCGTTCTGGTCGACGGTGAGCGTGAAGCGCTCACCCGGCCGGGCGGTGATGCTGGTGTCCTTCACCGGGTGACTGGTCGGACGGCCCGCGGTGCTCGTGGAGCCGCCGGCCGGTTCGCCGGTGCCCGAGCCGCAGCCCGTGGCGAGAGCGAGGAGCGCGGCCACCGCGATCGCGGCACCGCCCCTGCTACCGCGGGAGATAGACGCTGTACGCGTTGGGGAGATCACTGTTGGAAGCCTTGCCCATGTGGCCGTTGATGAAGTCGTCCTCGCTGACCCAGGTGGTCGAGCCCCAGGGGTTGTACACCTGAAGCATGTCACCCTCCTGGGCGATGATGGTCATCGCGTGGGCGCCCTCCTTGCCCGAGACGTCGACCGGCACCGGCCGCCCCTGCGCCACCGACTTCTCGACCTCGGTGAGGACCGCCCTGCGGTCGGCGGCGCTGTTCAGGTCCTGCCGCTCGTAGTCGGTGCCGGTGGCGCTGCCGACGGTGGTGTCGTTGATCCGTTCCTGCCCCTCGGGCCCCATGCCGCCCCAGTTCTCACCGCCGTCGCCTTCGGTGTGCAGCCGGTGCTGTTCGGCCACCAGGCGCTGTCTGAAGGCGTCGGGGTCGTCCTGCTGCCCGTCGGGGCCGCCGGTGAGGTCGAGCGCGTAGAGGGGGTCGACCATGGCGCGGGACGTGACGGTGGACGAGGCCACGCAGGTGCCCTCGGAGCCGTCGCCGCCCTGGATCCAGCGCTGGCCGTCGAACGTGACGTAGTCCTTGTTGTTGTTCGAGCCGTCCGGTGCCAGGCCCTCGTCGTCCCTGCTGTCCGCGGCGGTGACCACCGGAGTGAGGTGCCGGCGCAGCCAGGCCGGGTCCTTGCCGTGGATCTTGTTCTGGAACGTCTCGATCTCGGCGACGCCGTGCCCGGCGGCCAGGGCCTTCATCAGGTAGGCCCGTTCCTGCGGGCTGTCCGACTTCGCCAGCATCCGCTCCATGGCCGTCTCGTCGTCGAGGCTCAGCAGGTCCATGCGCGCCGACGCGCGCTCCAGGTCGCCGGCCGTGAGGATCTCGTTCAGTTCGGCGTCGGCGCCCGCGACGCCGGTGTCGGCGAGCATCAGCTTGTCGACGGCGGTGAGTTCGCTGGTCTCCATCTTCCCGGCCCGTGCCTCGGCGGCCCACTTGTTCAGGTCCCGGGCCGCGACGCGGGTGGCCTCCTGGGCGTCGGCCACGGCGGCGTGCATCAGGTCGACCGCGAAGGAGCCGAAGTGGGCGGCGTTCTTGCGGTCCCACTCCTCCTCGTCGTTCTCGTGCAGGTCGTCGAAGAAGCCGTCCTTGCCGCCGAGCGTCTTCTTCTGCTCCAGCAGCTGTCCGCGGCCCTGCTCGTCCTTGCGCTGCGCGGCGCCGATCGCGTCGGCCAGCGTCAGCAGCACCGTCGCGCAGCCCTGGAACGCCTCGCTCATCCGGTTCACGGACCGCCCGGCTGCTTTCACGACGTCGGAGGCGAGGACACTCGTGTCGCCGACCCACACCTCCGGAAGGCCCGTGCGGCCCACCCGGTCGACCTGGTCGAAGACGCTGCCGACGTGGTCGACCTGGCCTCGGTAGATGCTCGCCAGACCCTCCAGCACGGCCGGGTCGCCGCCCGGTTCGGGCACCGAGAGGGCGTCGTCGATCAGGTCGAGGAGCTCGTTCTTGCTCCCGGCGGCGAGCATCTTCTTGGACAGCCCCGCGAGCCACGTGAGGCGGAGGGAAGGGGAGTCGAGAGGAGAGGAGAAGAACGACACCGGCCCGTTCCTCAGTAGCTCGACAGGACCGAGGTGCGCCCGCCCTGCGCCGCTGTGTCGGTGAGGCCGCTCGTGCCGCCGACGGGGACGCCGTCCGCGTGCGTCTTCACCAGGCTGTCGGTGCCGTGGTAGGTCTTCTTGGCCAACTGCACCTTGCCGCCGAGCTCGTGCAGCGCCGACGCCAGTGTCTTGGCCTCCGCCTCCCAGGCCGTGACGAACGCGTTCAGCGCCGACGCGGCGTCCTGGCCGCCGACCTCGCCGTACGAGTAACTCGTGCGGGACTTCACGGCCGAGCTGACGCCGTCCATGTCCGAGCCGGCGTCGTCGAGTTGCTGGGCCTGCCCGGTCATGCCTGCCTTGACCTGGTAGCCGTCCGAGCCCACCGTCGCCTCCCCCGCACGCGTTCGATCGTGACCGCGCGCAGGCTAACACGCAGCCTTTATACGCAGATCACACGTCGTCCGGCACGCTTACCTCCTCCACATCACCCACCCCACGGCACGCCTGGGCGCTCGTCCCGGTCCAGGCGGTCGGGTGCAACCCACCGACGAAGGCGCTGGGGTGGTCGGTGTCGTACGTGGACGTGCCGCTCGACCGGTGGCGCGGGGAGGTGCTCTCCGTGACCGGCCTGCCGCCGCACGTCGAGCAGCACATCGTCACCATGTGCCGCCTGCACCGGCAGAACCGCTGCGGCCGGGCTTCCGGCGACGTCGGGCGTCTGACCGGCGCACCCGCCCGGACGATCGAGGAGTCCCTGGCGGCCCGCAAGGACTTCTGCCTGGGCTGACGGATGCCTCGGGCGGGCTCGCCGCCCACGGGAGCGCACCCCCGTGCCTCAGACAGGTCGCATCACCTGGGCCAGCCCCTCCGGAGTGTCGCGCACCTCCGGAGGCGGGCCCGGGTCGCACCCGTAGGTCACCCCGCCCACGGTGACCCGGCTCGTCGCCTCGAACAGCGGCAGGTACTCGGTCCCGCCGTCGGCCGGCCCGCCGACGAAGGTCACCAGCACACTGATCGGACTCGGGTCCATCGAAGCCGTCGCCTCCCCACGCTCCGTGTCACCGTGCATCCTGCCAGGCCGGGTGCGAGCCGTACGAACGCCAGGACGCCCGGTTCACCGGCGGCCGGGGTCAGGAGGGCGGTTCCGTGCCGGACCGTTCGCCGATCATGTGCCGCGCGTACCAGTCCGGCCAGTCCGGGTCCTCCGTGCCGATGCGGGCCTCGTGTTCCCCGTGCGCCGCCGCGGCCCGCCGCAGGGCGCCGGCCAGGTCGTCGGCCGAGGAGAACGAGGTGGTCGCGGGATCCAGCCGGCCCGGGAGGCGTGTGGTGACCTCCTGGAGGAACCAGCCGTTGCCGTCCGGGTCGCCGAAGGCCAGGTAGGAGCCGTAACTGCCGCGCTTCGGGTCGGGGCCGGGCACCCGGGCCCCGGTGCCGGCGTGGTGGAAGATCCCGCCGGCGTCGTGGAACACCTCGCTCGGGTCGGCGCCGCACCGCGTCAGCTCCTCGTGGGCGGCCTCGATGTCGTCGACGACCAGGTACAGGCCCTGGGCCGAGCCCGGGGGCCGGTCGGTGACCGATCGTCCGAAGATGACCGACGCCGGGGAACCCGGAGGGGTCACCTGCACCACCCGGAAGTCCTCCTCGGGGGCGAAGTCCCCGTCGAGCCTCCAGCCGAGGGCGGTGTAGAAGTCCTTGGCACGGTCGACGTCGGCCACCGGCACCACGACGATCTCCAGTTTCATGTCCATGGCTTGCGCTTCCCGTCTCGATGCGTCAGTGGGTCACGAGCTGCTGGCCGCCGTCGATGTCGTAGGTGGCGCCGGTGAGGGCGCCGTTGGTCATGATGTGCAGTGCGAGGGCGGCGACGTCCGCCGGCCCGACCACCCGGCCGATGGGCAGTGTCCTTCTCAACTCCTCGCGGCGAGCCTCCAGTCGGTCACCGAGGAGGGAGGCAGACAGCGGGGTGTCCACGAACCCGGCGGCGATCAGGTTGACCCGGACGGGGGCGACCTCCAGTGCCAGGTTGGCGGTCAGCGCGGGCAGCGCGGCGGTGACGGCGCCCGTCACGGCCATCCCGGGGGCGGGCCGGCGGCCACCGGTACCGCCGATGAACAACAGCGTCCCCCCGGCCCTGACCTTCTCCCGGCTCGCCCGTGCCACCGCGAGCAGCATCGCGATGCGCCCGCCGAAGTCCCGCCCCGCGTTGGTCAGGTCGAGTTCGGCGAGGGGGGTGTACGCCGGGCTGCCCGCCGTGACCAGCACATGGTCGACCTGCCCGGGCAGTTCGCCGAGGAATCGCTCCAGACGGCCGGTGTCCCGGGCGTCGAACGCGGCGGTGCTCCGCGGGTGCAGCTCGTCCGCCGCCCGCCGCAGACGTTCGGCGTCGCGCGCCACGAGCACCAGCTCGCCGTCGGCCGCACGTACCTGGCGCGCGGTCTCCAGGCCGATGCCCGCGCTGCCTCCCACCACCACGACCGTCCGCCCGGCCAGCCCTCCGCGCGTTCCGCCGGTTCCTTCTCCGGTCACTCCGGTCACGCTCACCGGCTGTCACCGCCGTTCACGATGTCGACGAACTCGTCCGTGGTGAGGACGGCGTGGGCGTACAGAGGCGCATTGATGTCGCACGTCGCCGTCATCTCCTCCCAGCTGAAGGCGGCGATGGCGTCACGGACGAGGGTCACGTGGTAACCCAGTTCCTGACCGAAGCGTGCGGTGGTGTCCACGCAGGTGTTGGCCCGCATGCCGATGAGCACAACGTTCCGGACGTGGTGCTGCTTGAGCAGGAAGTCCAGGTCCGTGTTGGCGAAACCGCTCGACGCCCAGTGCTGCCGCGTGACGAACTCGCCCTCGCCGGGCTGGAAGTCGGGGTGCCACTCGGCTCCCCAGCTGCCCGCGGCGAAGGTCTGCTGCCGCACGATGCGCTGCTGGGTCGGGGACAGGTGGTCCCACGTGACGTAGTCGTCCGGCGTCGTCTGGTGATGGGGCACGATGAAGACGCGGAAGCCCTGGCCGCGGGCCGTGGCGAGCATGGTGCGCATGTGGTCCAGCAGGCCGACGCCTTCCGCCACTTCCTTCCCGCGCGGCCACAGCTTGCCGCCCTCGGACAGGAAGTCGTTGTACGGGTCGATGATCAGGAGGGCGGTTCGGTCCGGGGAGTACAGCGCTTCGGAGGTCTCGGAAGTCATGAGGGTTCCCATCCGGCCGGCGCACGGGCAGGCCCCGGGCCGGCTGCCGCGGGCCCGGGCTCGGACACTTCAGTCTGTCACCCGTCCCGCCGGACGGCATCCGCGCCGACGGCGCAGGTGAGCCGGGCCGGGGGCGGCGCCGGCTGCGGAGGGCGGTCAGCGTCGGGGGAGCCGCCCGGGCACTCTGGGTCACCGGCGGCGGGCTCCCGCGGTGACGCCCTCGTGCCCTAGCTTGGCGCTGGGAGCTGCACCCGATCCGAGGAGCGACATGACCGACGTCCTGAGCCGTCGCGCGCTGAACCGGGCCACCCTCGCCCGGCAGTTGCTGTTGGAGCGGGCACGGACGTCCGTGGCCGACGCCGTTGAACGCCTGCTCGCCCTCCAGGCCCAGCAGCCGAGTTCACCGTTCCTCGCCCTGTGGAACCGGCTGGCCGGCTTCGGCGCCGACGACCTGCGCACGGCCCTGGACAAGCGGGAGGTCGTCCGGGCCACCTACGTCCGGGCCACCTTGCACCTGCTCAGCGCCCGCGACTACCTGGCCTTCCGCGCGCTGGTGGAGCCCTCCCTGGTGGCCGCGGCGGCCGGTGTCACCCAGCGGATCGCCGGCCCGGAGATCGACCAGGAGCGCCTGGTGGCCGTCGCCCGTGGCGTCCTCGACGCCGGGCCGCTGGACTTCGCGGCGATCCGGGAGCGGATGCGGCGCGAGTTCCCCGACGCCGATGACCGGGCGCTCGGGTACTGCGTGCGCATGAACCTGCCCCTGGTCATGGTGCCGACGGCGCACCGGTGGGCGTTCCCCGCCTCCAGCGAGGTGACCATGGCCGGGTCCTGGCTCGGCGCTGAGCCGGCCGCGAAGAGCTCGGCGGAGGACTTCGTCCGCCGTTACCTGGCCGCGTACGGCCCGGCCGGCCCCGCCGACCTGCGCGAGTTCGGCTGGCTGAAGGCGGCGGACGTGTTCGAGCGGCTCGCCCCGGAGCTGCGCGCGTTCACCACCGAGGACGGCCGGGTGGTGTACGACCTCCCCGACGCGCCGCGCCCCGACCCGGACACGCCGGCGCCGGTCCGCCTGCTGCCGGAGTTCGACAGTCTGGTCCTCGCCCACAAGGACCGCAGCCGCATCGTCCGCACCGAGTACCGGCCCCGGCTGATCACCAGGAACCTGCGGGTGCCGGCGTCCTTCCTGTGGGACGGGTTCGTCGCCGGCACCTGGGCCACGACCCGGCGCAGGACGGCGGTGACCCTGACCCTCACCCCGTTCGAGCGTCTGCCCGCGAAGGCCGTGCGGGAGCTGAGTGCCGAGGCCGAGCGGGTTCTGGAGTTCACCGACCCCGGCACCGCCAGGCGGGACGTGGTCGTGGCGCCGGCCGGATGATCCCGGCACCGGGTCTCAGGACCGTACGCGCAGGCCGTGGTGGCGGTCGGGGTTCACGACCGTGGACAGGCCGTTGAGCAGCAGGCGCGTGCCGCCGCGGAGGTGGGCGGCGTCCTGGCTGCCGTCCCCGGTCGGCACGAGCCAGGTGTACTGCTCGGTCCAGGTCAGGCGGGAGCCGGCGGGCTCGTCGGCGAGTTCGACGGTGACGAGGGAGACCCAGCGGCGGCTGCCGTCGACCTCGGCCTCGTAGACGTGGACGATCCGGGTGTCCGGCACGATGTCCAGGAACCGGGAGCGGTAGGCGAGGTGTTCCTCGGTGTCTCCGGAGACGAAGACGTTGCGGGCGGTCTCGCCGGCGCCGACCCGGAAGTCCAGTTCGTGGCGGGCGGTGGCGGAGCCGCCGGGGAGACGGAACCAGCGGCGCCGCAGGGACGGGTCGGCGAAGCCGCGGAAGACCTCGGACCGAGGCACCGTGAAGTCCATGTCCACGGAGAACGAGCCGTGTTGGGCACTCATCCGACGAACGTAACACGCGTGGCGGCCGGGACGGGCGACGGCACTTCCCCGCACCCTTCAGCGCATCCGGCCGGTCGCGCGGCCCGCCAGCAGGTCGCGGAGCTCGCGGGCGTTGCGGCGGCTGACGGCGAGGACCCGGTCGCCGATCCGGACGCTCACGTTGCCCCCGTCCAGGCGGAGTTCCTCGATCCGGCCGAGGGCGACGAGCCGGCTGCGGTGGATCCGGACGAAGCCGCGCGAGCGCCACTGCTCCTCCAGGGTGGACAGCGGTATCCGCACCAAGTGGCTGCCCTGGCCGGTGTGCAGCCGCGCGTAGTCGCCCTGCGCCTCGACGTGGGTGATGTCGGCGAGGGGCACGAACCGGGTCACCCCGCCCAGTTCCACGGGCACCTGGTCGCCGAGGGCGGGTGCCGCGGGCGCGGGCGGCACGGGGGCGGCCGGGCGGGGGCCCTGTCCGGCCCGGATCAGCTCGGCGACCCGTCGTACGGCCTCGGCGAAGCGCTCCTTGCGGAGCGGTTTGAGCAGGTAGTCGACCGCCTTGAGGTCGAAGGCGCGCACGGCGAAGTCCTCGTGGGCGGTGACGAAGACGACGAGTGGCGGAGCGGCGAACCCGCCCAGCAGCCGGGCGAGTTCGAGACCGCTGAGGCCGGGCATGTCGATGTCGAGGAAGACGACGTCGAAGCCCTCCGTGCCGCGCGGGCCCTCCGCCATGGCCCGGCTCAGCCGGCGCAGCGCCTCGGTGGCCTCCAGGGCGGGCACGGCGGTGCCGACCCGCGGGTCCTCCCCCAGCAGGTAGAGCAGTTCTTCGAGCGCGGGTTCCTCGTCGTCCACGGCCAGGACGCGCAGGGGCGCGTCGGTCACCCTCATGTGCGGCGGCTCCTCTCGTCCTCGACCGCCCTCCCATGGTGGTCCCGCCGGGGGGCGCCGTCGAGATCGGGGACGGCGGTGTGTCCCGGCCGTGACCAGGCCATGATCCCCTTGTCCGCGTATCGACCGTCATGAGGAGGCCCGGTGGCACAGCGGAAACCCGAGGAGTGGGACGCGCACTACGCGCGCGGCGGCCGGTTCCGGTCCCTGGGCTCCGCCGAGCGCCGGCTGCTCGCCGAGCACGTCCCGGCTCCGGCGGGCGGGCGCTGCCTGGACGTCGGCTGCGGGCTCGGTGAACTCGCCCGCCACCTGGCCGCGTCCGGGTACCTGGTGGACGCCGTGGACTGGTCCGCCGTCGCGCTCGCCGGGGCCCGGAGCGCCGGCGCGGACGGGGTGACGTACCGGCAGCTGGACATCGAACGCGACGGCCTGGACCAACTCCCCCGTGGCAGCTACGACTTGATCACCGTCCGGCTCGGCTGGGCGTTCGTCCGCGACCGCACGCGGGTGCTCGGCCGGCTGCGGGAGCGGCTGCGTCCCGGCGGCGCGCTCTGCGTGATCACCCCGGTGGCGGACGCCGTACCGGAGCGCGAGCGGGGCGTGGCGCTGGACGAGGAGGAGATCGGGCTGCTGTGTGCGGGCTGGGAGTCCGCCGGGCGGTACGACGCCGACGGCCTGGCCCTGCTCGTCCTGCGCGACCCCGCTCCCGCCGGGCTGGTCTGCGCCGGCAAGGGCCGGCCCGCTCCGCACGCCCTGACCGGAGCTGGTGTCGTCGTCACGGATGCGGCGGGGCGGGTGCTGCTGGGCTGGTCGGTGCGGGGCGTGTGGGAGCTGCCCGGCGGCAAGAACGAGCCGGGCGAGGACTTCGCCGCGGCGGCCGTGCGGGAGCTGGAGGAGGAGACGTCCCTGAAGGCCGATCCCGCCGGCGCGCGGGTGCGGGCGGTCCTGATGGACTCCGTGGACGGCATGCCCCGGGTGACGGCCGCCGTCCAGGTCGCGGCGTTCACCGGCGAGCCGGTCGTCACCGAGCCGCGGCTGGTCCGCCGCTGGGAGTGGCACGAGCCCACCGACCTGCCCGGTCTCGCCCGGCCGCTGTTCACGCCGAGCGCGCATGTCCTGGACACGGTGTGGCCGGGACTGCTGCCGGGTCTGCCGCCGGTGCACCGGTATCCGGTCGCGGACGGCTGAGTCCCCGCCCGGCGCGCGTCACCCCGGGCGGGTACCGGCCGGGCCTCAGTCCGGCAGCACCAGCCGGGCCGTCTCCCCCGGCCCCACCGGTATGACGCGGTCGCGCAGGCGGACGTCGATGGGTGAGCGGCCGGAGTCCGGTACGGCGATCTCCAGCAGGCCGCTGCGCAGGCGCAGCCGGACGCCCCAGTGGCCGCGGTAGCGGATGCCGAAGCCGTAGGAGGACAGCTCGGGCAGCGGGACCGGGTCGAGGCACAGGCCGCCGGCGCGGCTCTCCAGCCCGGTCAGTCCGCGCTGGACGAGGTCGAGCGTGCCGGCCATCGCGCCGAGGTGGATGCCCTCCCCGGTGGTGCCGCCCTGGAGGTCGGCGATGTCGCCGCGCAGCGCCTCCTGGACGAAGCTCCAGGCGTCGGAGCGGCGGGCGCGGGCCAGGATCCAGCCGTGGACCAGGCCGCTGAGGGTGGAGCCGTGACTGGTGCGGTGCAGGTAGTGGTCCACGGTCGCGAGCCAGATGTGCTCGTCCAGGTGGTAGCCCAACTGCTGGAACAGCGCGCGGAGTTCGAGCGGCGAGAAGAGGTAGCCGAGCATCAGCACGTCGGCCTGTTTGGACGCCTTGTACCGGTTGACGGTGTCGCCCTCCGCCTCCAGGATGCGGTCCAGGCGCCGGATGTCGTCGTACCGTCCGCGGTAGCCCGCCCAGTCCAGTTCGGCGAGGTCGCCGTAGCCGTCGAACTGGCTGATCACCCCGTCGTGGAAGGGGATGTGCAGGCGGCGGGAGACCTCCGTCCAGCGGTCGGGTTCGTCCTCGCCGAGACCGGTCAGCTCGGTGAGCTCCCGGCGGCGCGGCTCGGGCAGGCCGTGCAGCAGTTCCAGGGCGCGGATGAGCACCCAGGCGGCGGTGACGTTGGTGTACGCGTTGTCGTCCAGGCCGGGCCGGTCCGCGCCGGGGTAGGCGTCGTGGTACTCGTCGGGGCCGACCACGCCCCGGATGCGGTACCGGCCGAGGTGGTCGTCCCAGGTCGCCGACTGCCCCCAGAAGCGGGCGATCTGGAGGAGCACCTCGGCGCCCTCGCCGTGCAGGAACTCGATGTCGCCGGTCGCCTCGCAGTACTGCCAGACGTTGTAGGCCACGGCCGAGCCGACGTGGTGCTGGAGCCGGGAGTGGTCCGGCAGCCAGCGGCCGGAGCGCGGGTTGAGGTGCAGCTGCTGGGTCTCCTCGCGGCCGTCGCTGCCGCTCTGCCACGGGTAGAGCGCGCCGCCCCGGCCGAGGTCGCGGGCCGCGTGGCAGGCGGCGTCCAGGCGGCGGTGGCGGTAGCGGAGCAGGGCGCGGGAGACCTCCGGGAGGTGGAGGTTCAGGTAGGGCAGGACGAAGAGTTCGTCCCAGAAGACATGGCCCCGGTAGGCCTCGCCGTGCAGGCCGCGGGCGGGGACGCCGACGTCCAGGTCGGCGGTGTGCGGCGAGAGGGTCTGGAGCACGTGGAACAGGTGCAGGCGCAGGATGCTGCCCGCCTCGCCGGGCACGTCGAGCGCGGTGCGCCGCCACAGCTGCTCCCAGGTGGCGCGGTGGGTCTCGCGCAGTTCGTCGAAGCCGGGGGCGGCGCCGGCCCGGTCCACGGCCGCGCGCAGCGGGTCGCTGATGGCCGGGTCGCGGGAGGTGTGCAGGGCGACGGTCTTGTCGACGGTGGCCGTCCGGCCGGGCGGCAGGGACAACCGGAGCCGCTGGACGGCGCGGTGGGCCTCGTTGGCGTGGGTGACCGGCACCCCGGCGGTCAGCCGGGCGGCCAGTCCGCAGCCGATGTCGGAGACCCGGGTGCGG
This sequence comes from Streptomyces canarius, assembly GCF_014650735.1. NCBI lineage: Bacteria > Bacillati > Actinomycetota > Actinomycetes > Kitasatosporales > Streptomycetaceae > Streptomyces > Streptomyces canarius. Next base: position 149,135 of record NZ_BMVN01000018.1, on the reverse strand, counting down.
CAGCGCAGCCAGACCGTGCCGGGCGCGCTGGTGCCGGCCTCGATGTGACTGAGGTGCCGGCCGTCCAGGTCCCGGTAGCGGGCGACGCCGGAGTTGGTGACGCGCCCGTCGAGCGCGGCCTCGACGTCCAGCTCGACGGTGTGGCCCTCGGCGGTGAACTCGGTGCGCAGCGCGGCGAGGTGGGGGTCGGCCAGGTGGACCAGGCGCACCTGCCGGACCAGGAGGGTGGCGTCGGGTCCGATCGGGTAGCGGGTACGGCGTTCCAGCAGGCCGGGATCGAGGTGGAGCACCTGGTGGTGCTCGGTGACGGGCACGGTGTCCGGGGTGAGCCAGTCCCCGCCTGTGGGCCGGAAGCGCAGCGGCAGCCAGTTGGGCAGGTTGACCATGTCCTCGTTCTCGATCCGGCGCCCGGCGACCTCGGAGGTGAGCCGGTTGTAGCAGCCGGCCGCGTAGGTGCCCGGGTAGTGCACGTCGTCCGCGGTGCACTCGGGCAGCGCCCCGCGGGTGGCGAAGTAGCCGTTGCCGAGGGTGCACAGGGACTCCCGCAGGCGTTCCTCCGCGGGCCGGTAGCCGTCGTACTCCCAGACGTACTCCCAGACGTACTCCCAGGGGTACTCCCAGGGGTGCTCCCACGCCGGTCCCGTCACCGTCACCCCTCGGACAGCAGGCCGGCGAGGATCCGGTCGGGGGTGAGGGGGAGGGTGCGGAAGCGGATGCCGGTGGCGTGGTGGACGGCGTTGCCGAGGGCGGCGGCGGTGCCGACGATGCCGATCTCGCCGATGCCCTTGCTGCCCATGGGGTTGAGGTGGGTGTCGTGTTCGTCGATCCAGTCGGCCTCGATGGCGGGGACGTCGGCGTGGACGGGCACGTGGTAGGAGGCGAGGTCGGCCTCGGGGAAGTCGCCGAACGCCGGGTCCAGGGTGCTGTGTTCGGTGAGGGCCATGCCGAGGCCCATGACCATGCCGCCGGTGAACTGGGAGCGTGCGGTGCGGGCGTTCAGGATCCGCCCCGCGGCGAAGACGCCGAGCAGCCGGCGCACCCGGACCTCGCCGGTGACGGTGTCGACGGCGACCTCGGCGAAGTGCGCGCCGAACGCGTGCCGCGCGTAGGGGCTTTCGGCGTCGGCCGTCCCGGTGGTGTCGGCGCGGACCGTCGGCCCCTCCTCGGGATGGGCGGCGAGCCGGGTGCACGCCTCGTGCACGGCCCAGCCCCAGGAGGCGGTGCCCATGGAACCCCCGGCCAGCGGGGCCGGCGGCAGATCGCTGTGGCCGACCTCGGTGCGCACCCGCTCCAGGGGCACGCCGAGGGCGTCGGCGGCGATCTGGGCGAGGACGGTACGGGCGCCGGTGCCGATGTCGGCCGCGTTGACCCGGATGACGAAGGTGCCGTCGGGCCGGGCCTCGGCGGTGGCGGTGGACGGGGCGACCTGCACGGGGTAGGTGGCGGCGGCCACGCCGGTGCCGATCAGCAGCGGGCCCTCGCGGCGGACGCCGGGGCGCGGGTCGCGCCCGGCCCAGCCGAAGCGGCGGGCGCCCTCGCGCAGGCACTCCACGACGTGCCGGCTGCTGAAGGGCTTGCCGCTGCCCGGTTCCCGCTCCGGTTCGTTGCGCACGCGCAGCTCCACCGGGTCCACACCGAGCGCGTCGGCGAGTTCGTCCATGGCGGACTCCAGGGCGTACATGCCGGGTGACTCGCCGGGGGCCCGCATCCAGGACGGGGTGGGCACGTCCAGCGGCACCACGTGGTGGACGCTGCGCAGGTTGGGGGTGGCGTACATGACGCGGGAGACCACCCCGGCGTATTCGACGAACTCCTTCACGTGGGAGGTGTGGGTGGTGACGTCGTGCAGCAGGGCGGTGAGCCGGCCGTCCCGGTGCGCGCCGAGCCGCAGCCGCTGCACGGTCGGGGCGCGGTGGCCGACGACGGTGGGCAGGTACCGGCGGGGGTAGGCCACGGTGACGGGCCGGCCGGTGTGCCGGGCGGCGAGCGCGGCGAGGACGACGTCCGGGCGCGGGGTCCCCTTGGAGCCGAAGCCGCCGCCGACGTGCTCGGCGACGACGGTGATCCGCTCCTCGGGCAGCCGGAACAGCTGGGCGAGCACGGACCGCACGGTGGTACCGCCCTGGCTGGAGGTGTACGCGGTGAGCCGGTCGCCGTCCCAGTGGGCCGTGCTGGCGTGCGGCTCCATCGGGTGGTTGTGCAGCGGCGGCACCCGGTAGGTGACGTCGACGCGGACCTCGGCCGCGGCGTAGGCGGCCTCGGGATCGCCGTGCTCGACCCGGCCGGGCTGGCCGCCCGCTTCGTCCGGATCGTAGGCGCCCGGGTGGCCCTCGACGGGCCCGGTGTCGTGGGGCGCGGTGGCGTACGTGACCCGGACGGCGCGAGCGGCGGCGCGGGCGGTCTCCGGGGTCTCGGCGACGGCCAGGGCCACGCACCAGCCCCGGTGCGGCACGTCCGGGTTCTGGAGCACGGCGAGCGTGCCGTCCTCGGGCTCGGCGAGCCGGGGCGCGTCGAAGGGGGTGAGGACGGCGAGGACGCCGGGCAGGGCGAGGGCGGCCGAGGTGTCGACGGCGGTGACCCGGCCCCGGGCGACCGCGGCGGGCACGGGCCAGGCGTGGACGCGGCCGGGCAGGGTGTACTCGGCGGCGTAGCGGGCGGCGCCGGTGACCTTCTGGCGCCCTTCCCGGCGCTCGGCGGGGGCGCCCAGGGCGGTGCCGGTCGTGCCGGTCATGGGATCCTCCTGCTCCTCCGGTGAGGGCTCAGGCCACTGCCGGGGCCGGGGCGAGACGGTTCAGGACGTCCAGGGCGAGGTTGCGGGCGAGGGACACCTTGTAGGCGTTGTCCCGCAGCGGCTCGGCGTGCGCGAGTTCGAGGGCGACGGCCCCTTCGAAGGCGGCCGGGGTGGCGGGGGCGCCCAGCAGGGCCAGTTCGGTGTGCCGGGCCCGCCAGGGCCGGTGGGCGAGCCCGCCGAAGGCGACGCCCACCTGGTCGACGACGCCGTCCGCGACCCGCAGCAGGACGGCCACGGAGGCGAGCGCGAAGGCGTACGACGCCCGGTCCCGGGCCTTGCGGTAGGCGGACGGGGCACCGGCGGTGGCGGCCGGGAGCAGCACGCCGGTGATCAGTTCACCGGGGCGGATCCAGGTGTCCCGCTCGGGGTGCTCGCCGGGCAATCGGTGGAAGTCGGCCACCGGCAGGCGCCGGGTGCCGTCGGTGCCGTACAGCTCGACCTGGGCGTCGAGGGCGGCGAGGGCGACGGCCATGTCGGAGGGGTGGGTGGCGATGCACTGCGGGGAGTGGCCGAGGACGGCGTGGTCGCGGTGGACGCCGTCCCGGGCGCCGCAGCCGCTGCCCGGCTCGCGTTTGTTGCAGGGTTTGTCCAGGTCCTGGAAGTAGGGGCAGCGGGTGCGCTGGAGCAGGTTGCCGCCGGTGGTGGCGGCGTTGCGCAGCTGTGCGGAGGCGCCGGCGAGGAGCGCCTGGGACAGGGCCGGCCAGCGTGCCCGGACGCGCGGGTCGGCGGCGAGGTCGCTGTTGCGGACGGTGGCGCCGACGCGCAGGGAGCCGTCGGGCAGTTCCTGGATGCCGTCCAGCGGCAGCCGGCCGATGTCGATGAGGAGGGCGGGCCGCTCCACGCCGAGTTTCAGCAGGTCGACCAGGTTGGTGCCGCCGGCCAGGTAGCGGGCGCCGGGCTGGGCGGCGTGGGCCTCGACGGCCTCCTGGACGCTGCCGGGCCTGAGGTATCCGAAGCCGTTCACTCAGATCACGTCCTCGATCGCCTCGACGATGCGCGGATAGGCGCCGCAGCGGCACAGGTTGCCGCTCATCCGTTCGCGGATCTCGGGCCGGTCCAGCGGTACGGGTCCCTCGGTGGGGGCCGCCGGGTCGGTGACGTGGGAGGGGTGGCCGGCCGCGGCCTCGGCGAGCATGCCCACCGCCGAGCAGAGCTGGCCGGGGGTGCAGTAGCCGCACTGGAAGGCGTCGCGGTCCAGGAAGGCCCGCTGGAGCGGATGCGGCTCCTCGCGGTCGCCGCCGAGGCCCTCGACGGTGGTGATCTCGCTGCCGTCGAGGGTGACGGCGAGGAGCAGACAGCTGTTGAGGCGGCGCCCGTCGACCAGCACGGTGCAGGCACCGCACTGGCCGTGGTCGCAGCCCTTCTTGGAGCCGGTGAGGTCCAGGTCCTCACGCAGCAGGTCGAGCAGCACGCGTCGGTGGTCGACGCGCAGGGCGTGGGGTTTGCCGTTGACCCGGAGGGTGACTTCGGAGTGGTGGGATGCGCTGGTCATGGCGGGGGATGACCTTCCGGACGGACGGTGGAGCCGTGCACACCGCGTATCCAGGACACGCCGGGCTCACACGTCCGGAAGGTCATCCCCTTCGCTCACGGGTAGCGGACGAGGTTCGCGACGTTGGTCGTCGCGTTCGAGGGTCCTCCGGTGTTGTTGATGACGTGACTGATGGTGCCGGTGCCGCCGAGCGAGACGGTCACCATGCTGGTGAAGCGGACGTTCGGGTTGTTCGGCGCCTCGATGGCGCGGGCGGCCGTCACGCCCGGGTTGACGTTGAAGTAGCAGTAGCTGCCGAGGCCGTACGCCTGGTGGCTGGTGACCGAGTCGGCGACCTTGTAGGCGGCGTAGCCCTGCGTGGAGCCGTTCATCCAGGCGGCCTGGTTCGGCGGGTCGTACGGCATCTCGTTCTGGAAGAAGTAGGTACGGCCGCCGTTGCCGTTCCAGACGGTCTGGTACTTCTGGAAGTGCTCCACGAACAGCCCGTACATGGTGACGTCGTCGCCGTTGACGACCAGGCCGGTGTCGGCGGTGTTGCTGGTCCAGCCGACGCCGCTGCCGTGGTCGGCGCGCCAGATCCACATGTGGTCGCCGATGACGTTGTCGCTGTTGACGACGAGGCTGGTGGCGGCCTTGCCGACGCCGGCGCCGCCGACGCGGAAGTACACGTCGTGCAGGGAGGTCGGATCGGCCGCGTGGGAGGCGGTGGAGCCGGCCGGCCCGACCTCGACCAGGGTCTTCGAGCTGGTGGTGCCGGCGTCGAAGAGCAGGCCCGCGATCTTCACGCCGTCGACGTCGGCGACGGACATCGCGGTGACGCCGTTGTCCGGGACGAAGCTGGCGAGGCCGAGGCCGAGGACGACCGTGTCCGGGCGGGTCACCTTGAGCGTCTGGTCGAGGTGGTAGACACCGGGCGTGACCAGCAGGTTCTGGCCGGCCGCCAGGGCCGCGTTGATCTGTGCGGCGGTGGCGCCGGGTTTGACGACGTAGAACTGGCTCAGCGGCAGCGAGCTGCCGGCCGGGCTGCCGCCCGCCCAGCTCGTCGCGGTGGAGTCGGTGCGTACGGACGGCACGAACACCTGGTAGTTCCCGGAGCCGTCGACGTACAGGAACGGCTTCTCCCGGGTGACCGGGCTCTGCGCGACGGTGGTGTACGGCGGGTTGGGGAAGCTGGTGGCCGGGACGCCCTGGCTGCCGACGAACACCATGTTCCAGTTGGACCCGGTCCAGCTGCCGAGCTGGGAGTTGCGGGTCAGCCACTGCTGCTGCGACCCGGAGTTGACCTGTCCGTCGACCTTGCTGTCGGCGAGGTAGCCGCCGGAGGACCAGCCGCCGTCGTCCAGGGCGAGGTTGCCGCGCAGGTGCATCCGGCGGTAGGCCGCCGCCTGCGAGACCGCCCAGCGGTCGCCGCCGCCGGTGGGGTTGACGGAGAGGTTCTCGGCGCCGCGCCAGAAGTTCTGGGTGGCGTTGCCCTGGAACCAGTCGGCCTCGGCGTGCACCGCGCCGTTGACCGTCACCGCGTCCGGGGTCAGGCCGAGGCCGAGCACCTGGGTGTAGAAGCCGACGTTGACGTTGGCGTTGTAGGCACCGGGCTTGAACAGGACGGCGTAGCGCTGGGAGCCGAACTGGTTGGTCTCCTGCTGCTTGAAGATCGTGTCCAGCTTGCCCTGGATGGTCGAGGAGGACATCGACGGGTCGAAGACGACGACGTTGGGGCCGAGGTCGGGGTTGCTCGTCGACTGGGTCACGGGGACCACCTGGAAGCGCTGGGCGGCGGTGCCGTTGCAGGTGTACTGCACGAACTGCACGCTGTCGGCGAGCGAGGCGCCGGGGTCGTCCAGGCACTTGCCGCTGTTGCGGTTGACGAAGTGGAAGGCGCCGCCGCCGTCGTCCACGGGGAGCCACTGCTGGTTGGCGCCGCCGCCGTAACTCCACAGGTGGACGGCCGCGCCGTCGGCCGTGGAGACGTCGGCGACGTCGGCCACCTGGTTGGTGTCGTTGCGGTTGCCGATGCGGACGTAGCCGTCGCCGACGTCGGTGAAGCTCCACTGCTGGGCCGTGGTGCCGTTGCAGGCGTACTGCTGCACGGCGGTGCCGTTGGCGGTGGCGGCGGCCTTGGCGTCCAGACACCTGCCGCTCGCGGCGTTCACGACCGTGGCGAAGCCGGTGGGCAGGGCGGCGGCCCCGGCGGTGGCGGCGGGCGCGGGCGCCGCGGTGAGCAGGGTGGCGGCTAGGGACAGTGCGGCGAGCGAGCCTGCCGCCGGGAGGGGTCTGGCCATGTGGGCGGGTGGCCTTTCGGTGGGGGGACCGCAGACCCAACAGCCGGGGGACATTCGGCCGTTGGGACCTGCGGGGCTTTGTTTAAGGCGTGAAACTAAAGGTCCGGACCACTGACGTCAAGAGGCGGAACGGGAAACCCCACCGGTGCGGTCGGGCGCGCGGGGAGGAACCGGGGGCGTTGGAGGCCATGGGCTGGGCGGCGCCGGAGACCGGGGAGCGGTCAGCGCCGGACCCCGGGGAGCGGGCCATGTCGGACACCGAGGACCAGGCGGCGCCGGACGCCGGGGAGCGGGCGGCGCCGGACGCCGTGGGCCGGTCGGCGCCGGAAGCCAGGGAGTGGGCGACACCGGACGCCGGGGAGTGGGCGGCGCTGGATGCCGGGGAGCGGTCAGCGCAGGATGCCGTGGGCTGAGTGGCATCGGAGACCCGGGAGCGGGCGGCGCCGGACCCCGGGGAGCGGGCCATGTCGGACACCGAGGACCAGGCGGCGCCGGACGCCGGGGAGCGGGCGGCGACGGACGCCGAGGGCCGGGCGACACCGGACGCCGTGGGCTGGGTGGCGCTAAATGCCGTGGGCCGGGCGATGCCGGAGACCGGGGACCGGATGGCGCCGGGGACCGAGGGGGCGGCCGAACTGCTGGCCTGTCCCGGCCGGGCCGCCACCGCGTACGCGGACGAGGTCGCCGCGCTGCTCGACGACACCGGCACCCGGTCCACCCGGTGCGCGAGACCGTCGCCGAGGCCGCCGTATGGGCTCTGGCCCGGAGGAACGACCCCCGCTGCGTGCCCGGCCTGACCGGGCCCCTGGCCGGGCGACGGTCCTGTTCGCGGCGGTCTCCGCGTACTTCCCCGCCGCGGACTGGCCCACCGTGGTGCTGCCGGCGCTGGACGAGGTCCTGGTGGCTCTCGCGGACCACGCCGAGGCGCTGGCGCCGGTGCTCCGCGAGGGGCTGGACACCGCGACGGACTCCGCTGCCGCGCCGGCTCTGCCAGGTCGTCGCCGCGCGGGGTCCGGGAAGCGGCCGTGCCACGGCTGCTCGGCCTCTTGGCGGACGACCGGACCTGGACGGCTGCCGCGACGGCCTTGGCGTGCATCGGCCGGGCGGGCTCGCCGACGCGTGAATCGCCGGCGGCCCGGTCGGCCGGAGACGGCGCGGACGCCAACCTCGCGGCCTGCGTGTACTGGAAGGTCACCGGCGAACCCGGCCCGTGCCTGGAACGGCTCGGACCCATCGCCACGGCGGACCTCCCGCACCCCGCCCTGCACCGGCCGGCCGACCTCGGCGCGCACGCCGCCCGCTGGGCGGACCGGCTCCGGGCGCTGACCGCCGACCGCGAGCCCTTGGCCCACGTCGAGGCGGCCCACGCCCTGTGGGCCGCGACCGGCGACACCGCGCACACGGTCCCGGTGCCGGCCTCGGCCGTGCGGGGCCTGGCCGAGGGTGCCTACCTGCCGGTCATGCCCCCGCGATACGGCAACCCGGCCCGCATCCGCCCCGCCGCACGGCCGGCCGCCGACCTGCTGCGCGCGGTGCCCGACCGCGACGAGCGGCGGCGTGGCTCCGGCGGCCGGCGGGGGTTCGTCCAGGACGAGGGGATCCGGAACGCCGTGGACGCGCTGCTCACCGAGGGGTGCGCGGATCACCGGTGACCCGCACCGGCGCGGGGACGCAAGCTGGTGTTGACCGTCGCGTCCCCCACCACCGTCACCCCCGCCCCCGCGGCGACTGGCACGCTCTCACCCCGCCGCCGTCACCCCCGCCGCCGCCGTCCCCGGTGTCGTCGGCTCGCCGCGGCCCGCGAACTGTGTGCGGTACAGCTCGGCGTACCGGCCCCGCGCCGCCAGCAGTTCCTCGTGTGTGCCGCGCTCCACGATCCGGCCGGACTCCACGACCAGGATCTGGTCGGCGGCGCGGACCGTCGACAGGCGGTGGGCGATGACCACGGCGGTGCGGCCCTCCAGGGCCTCGGTGAGCGCCTCCTGGACGGCCGCCTCGGAGGTGTTGTCCAGGTGGGCGGTGGCCTCGTCCAGGATGACCACGCGCTGGCGGGCGAGCAGCAGCCGGGCGATGGTCATGCGCTGGCGTTCGCCGCCGGAGAGCCGGTAGCCGCGCTCGCCGACGACCGTGTCCAGGCCGTCGGGCAGGGACCGGACGACGTCGGCGAGGCGGGCGCGGCCGAGGGCGTCCCACAGCTCGTCGTCACCCGCGTCCGGGCGGGCCAGCAGCAGGTTGGCGCGGACGGTGTCGTGGAAGAGGTGACCGTCCTGGGTGACCATGCCGAGGGTGGCCCGCAGGGAGGCGAAGGTGAGGTCGCGGACGTCGACCCCGCCGATGCGGACCGCGCCCGCGTCGACGTCGTACAGGCGCGGCAGGAGCTGGGCGATGGTCGACTTGCCGGCGCCGGAGGAGCCGACGAGGGCGACGGTCCGGCCGGGTTCGGCGCGGAAGGAGATGCCCCGCAGCACCTCGGTGCCGCCGCGGGTGTCGAGCGCGGCGACCTCCTCCAGGGATGCGAGGGAGACCTGGTCGGCGGACGGGTAGGAGAAGCGGACGTCGTCGAACTCGACGGCGACCGGGCCGTCGGGGACCTCACGGGCGTCCGGCCGCTCGGCGATGAGCGGCTTGAGGTCGAGCACCTCGAAGACCCGCTCGAAGCTGACGATCGCGCTCATCACCTCGACCCGGGCCCCGGCGAGCGCGGTCAGCGGGGCGTACAGCCGGGTCAGCAGCAGGGCGAGGGAGACGACCGCTCCGGGCTCCAGGGTGCCGCGCAGCGCGAACCAGCCGCCGAGGCCGTAGACGAGGGCCAGGGCGAGGGCGGAGACCAGGGTGAGGGAGGTGATGAAGACGGACTGGGCCGTCGCCGTGCGGACGCCGATGTCCCGGACCTGGGCGGCCCGCGCCGAGAACTCCGCCGACTCCTCCTCCGGGCGCCCGAACAGCTTGACCAGGGTGGCGCCGGGGGCGGAGAACCGCTCGGTCATCCGGGTGCCCATGGCCGCGTTCAGCGCCGCGGCCTCGCGCTGCATGCGGGCCATCCGGCTGCCCATGCGGCGGGCGGGCAGCACGAACACCGGCAGCAGGACCAGCGCGAGCAGGGTGATCTGCCAGGACAGGGTGAGCATCACGGCGAGCGTCAGCACCAGGGTGACCAGGTTGCTGACGACGCCGGAGAGGGTGTTGGCGAAGGCCCGCTGGGCGCCGATCACGTCGTTGTTGAGACGGCTGACCAGCGCGCCCGTACGCGTACGTGTGAAGAACGCGACGGGCATGCGCTGCACATGATCGAACACAGCCGTTCTGAGGTCGAGGATGAGTCCCTCCCCGAGCGTCGACGACAGTCGGCGGCCGAGGATGCCGAGCCCCGCCTCCGCGAGCGCCACGAGCGCGATGAGCAGGGACAGCCGGACCACCGTGCCGGAGTCGTGCCCCGCCACGATCGCGTCGACGACGCGGCCGGCGAGCACGGGTGTCGCGACGGCGAGCAGGGCGGTCACCACCCCGAGCAGCACGAACCGGGCGATGCCGGCGCGGTGCGGGCGGGCGAAGGCGGCGATGCGGCGCAGGGTGGCGCGGGCGAACGGGCGACGCTCGGACTGCGCGTTCATCACGCTGTGCAGCTGCGTCCAGGCGGTGGTCTCCATGCTCATGGAAGAGACCGTAGAACCTCAAGGTTCGTTGAGGTCAATGTCCGCGACGGTTCACCCGGTGTTGGGACGCCCGGGAGAGCCTGTGCCGATGTGACTGCCGTCCCCCTCCCCCGCCGGCGCCCGCCCCGTCGCCTCCCCGTGCGCCAGGTGCTCTGCCTGGTGCCGCTCGTGCTCGTCGCCGTGGCCGCCGTACGGCACCGCTCGGTTCTCGCCGAGGGCTTCGGCCACCTGCGCACCGCCTCCTGGCCGTGGCTGCTCGCGGCGGCCACGGCGACCTGTCTGACCTGGGTCGCCGCCGCCGTCACCCGGCAGGGGGCGGTGCTCCAGCCGCTGCCCAAGGGGCGGCTGCTGGCCACCCAGTTCGCGGCGGGCGCGGCCAACCACCTGCTGCCGACCGGGCTCGGCGCGGGCGCCGTGAACCTGCGCTTCATGACCGTGTGCGGGGTGCCGCCGGCGCGTTCCTCGGCCGCGCTCGCCCTGTATCTGCTGGCGGAGTGCGTGGGCCGGCTCGGGCTGCTGGGCGCGCTGCTGATCGCGTTCCCGCACGCGCTGCGGCTCGGCCCCCTGCTGCCGGACGGCTCGGCGCCGCCGCTGCTGCTGGGCGCGGTGGGCCTGGTGGTCGTGGCGGGGGCCGTGACGGCGCTCGTACGGCCGCTGCGCACGCGCGTGTCCGCGTTCGCGCGGGACGCCCTGGACGAGGCCCGGTCGGTGCACACCCGGCCGGCCCGCGCCCTCGCGCTGTGGGGCGGCTCGCTGGCCTTCCCCGCGCTCCAGGCGACCGGACTCGCGGCCGTCGGGCAGGCGCTGCGGCTGCCGGTGCCGCCCGCGCACATGGTGCTGGCCTACCTCGCCGCGACGGTCGCGGTGGCCCTGGTGCCCACGCCCGGCGGGCTGGGGTCCGTGGAGGCGGCGCTGATCGTGGCCCTGGTCGCGGTGGGCGGCCCGGCCGCGGTGGCCACGGCGGTGGTGCTGGCCTACCGGATCATCACCGTGTGGCTGCCGCTGGTGCCGGGGGCGCTGACGCTGGGCGCACTGGTGCGGCTGAAGGTCATCTGAGGCACAGTGGCCCTCCGAGCCGCCCCCGCAGAAGGAGCACCCGCCGTGCCGGTCCGCACAGAACGCGAGGAGTACGTCACCACGGTCGTCCTGTCCCGGCCGGAGGCCCGCAACGCGGTGGACGGTCCGACGGCCGCCGAACTGGCCGCCGCCTTCCGGGCGTTCGAGGAGGACGACAGCGCCCGGGTGGCGGTGCTGTGGGGCGAGGGCGGCACCTTCTGCGCGGGCGCGGACCTGAAGGCGATCGGCACGGAGCGCGGCAACCGGGTGGCCGAGGACGGCGACGGGCCGATGGGGCCGACGCGGATGCTGCTGTCCAAGCCGGTGATCGCGGCGGTGGCCGGGCACGCGGTCGCGGGCGGCCTGGAGCTCGCCCTGTGGTGCGATATGCGGGTCGCCGAGGAGGACGCGGTGTTCGGGGTGTTCTGCCGCCGCTGGGGCGTGCCCCTGATCGACGGCGGCACGGTACGGCTGCCCCGGCTGATCGGCACCGGCCGGGCCCTGGACATGATCCTCACCGGCCGCCCCGTCCCGGCCCGCGAGGCGTACGAGATGGGCCTGGCGAACCGGCTGGTCCCCACCGGACACGCGCGTGCCGAGGCGGAGGCGCTGGCGGCACGGATCGCCCGCTTCCCGCAGGCCTGCCTGCGCGGTGACCGGGCGTCGGTCCTGGACCAGGAGGGGCAGGACGAACGGACGGCGCTGCGCGGCGAACTGCGGTGGGGCATGGGGGTGCTGGCCGAGGGCGCGGAGGGTGCCGCCCGGTTCGCGTCGGGTGCCGGACGGCACGGGTCGTTCACGGACTGGTGAACCGCCGCTCCTTCGGCGGCCCCGCGCTCAGCGGGTGCTCACCCGCACCTCCCCGCCCTCGGGGTCGACGCGGCCGTGCCAGCGGGGGTCGAGGGTCAGGGTGCGGTCGGGCAGGGCGGTGCGCGGGCGTTCGTGGTGCAGGAGGCGGCCGTCCTGGCGCACGTACAGGACGGGGCGGTGCAGCGGGGCGCCGGTGCGCAGGACGTGGGGAACGGGCGGGGCGGCCGGGGTGACGCGGTTCGGGGCGATCCAGCGCAGCGGCGGCTCGACGGTCACGGGTACGCCGGGGGCCGGCCAGGGCGCACCCGCCAGGAAGTCCAGCACCGCGCCGGCCGCCCGGGCGCCCTCGCGGGCCGCCGTGCCGGCGGGCTCCACGGCGTGCAGGACGTTGCCGGCGGCGAAGACACCGGGGCGCGAGGTGTGCAGGGAGCCGGCGACGGCGGGGCCGCGGGTGCCGGGGTCGAGAGTGAGGCCGCCGCGCCGGGCCAGTTCGTGGTCGGGGACGAAATCGCCGGTGAAGACGACGGTGTCACACGGGAGTACGGTCGTACGGCCGTCCCGGTGGCGGACGCGGACGCCGGACAGGCGTCCGCGGCCCAGGAGTTCGGTGACGGTGGTGCCGGTCAGCAGCGGGACGCCGTGGCGCAGCCGGGCCGCCCCGGCGCGGGCACGGCCGGTCTGGGCGCGCGGGTGTTCCGTGACGAGGGCGACGACCTCGGCGCCGCCCGCGCGGACGGTGTCCGCCGCCGCGTAGGAGACGTCCGCCGCGCCGACGACGACCGCGCGGGTGCCGATGTGCTGCCCGAACAGATGGACCGCCTGCTGGAGTTCGCCGGTGGTGAAGACGCCGGCGGGGCGGGTGCCGGGCACCAGCCTGGCGGGGCGCGGGCGCTCGCGGGCGCCGGTGGCGAGGACGACGGCCCGTGCCGTGACGGTCTCCGGTCCGCCGGGGCCGACGGCGGTGAGCCGGGGTCCGGTCGGCGCCCAGTCCAGTGCCGTCACGCCGGTCCGGACGGTGGCGCCCGCGCGCTCGGCGGCCTCCGTGAGCAGCCGGGCGTACCCGGGGCCGGTCAGCGGGCGCGTCCAGGTGCCGAAGCCGCCGTGCGCGCAGTGCCGGGGCACTCCACCGGGCCGTGCCTCCCGCTCCAGCACCTCCACGTGCCCGGCCCCGGCGGCGGCCAGCCGCGCGGCGGCGGCGAGCCCGGCGGGACCGGCGCCGACGACGAGGACGTCCACGTGACGCGGGGCCGTCATGGTCTCGTCCCCCGCTCGAACAGCTCCCGTACCGCCGCCCCGCAGTAGAACCCCTGGCAGCGGCCGGCCCGGGCGCGGGTGCGGCGGCGCAGGCCCTCCAGACCGCGGGGCGGGACCGTACTGGCGAGGGCGTCGCGGATCTCCCCGCGGGAGACGCGCTCGCAGTGGCAGACGAGGGTGCCGTACTCGGGGTCGGCGGCGATGAGGTCGGGCCGCTGGTAGGGGCGGGGGAAGGCCTCGCCGAGGTTGGGCATGGTCACCGGCTCCGGTTCCCGGACCGGGCCGAGGTCGAGGCCGCCGTCGGCCAGCAGCCCGGTGACGTGGGCGGCGATGGCCAGGGACGCGGTCAGGCCGGTGGAGCGGATGCCGCCGACGGTGACGTACGCCTGTCCGGGGTGCGCGGTGATGCGGTAGTCCTCGTGCCCGGTGGCCGCGCGCAGCCCGGCGTAGACGGCGGTGACCTCCTCCTCCACCAGGGCGGGCAGCACACGGCGGCCCTTGTCCCGCAGCGCGGCCAGCCCGTCGGCGGTGGATCCGGTGGCCCGTTTGTCGCGCAGGTCCTCGGCGGTGGGGCCGAGCAGGACGTTGCCGTGAACGGTGGGCGCGACCAGGACGCCCTTGCCGAGCGCGGTCGGCACGGGGAGGAGGATGTGCCGGACGAGGGGGCGGGCGAGCTTGTCGTAGACCAGGAGCTGGCCGCGGCGCGGGGTGACGGTGAAGTCCTCGTGGCCGAGCGCGCGGTCCAGGGTGTCGGCGTGCAGTCCGGCCGCGTTCACCAGGTGGCGGGCGCGCAGGGTGCCCCGGCTGGTGGTCAGCAGGTGGCCGTCCGACCGACTCACCTCGCGCACGGCGGTGTCGAGGTGCAGATCGGCGCCGGCGCGGACCGCCTGGGTGGCGTAGGCCAGGGTCGTCGTCCAGGGGCAGATGATGCTCTCGCCGGGGACGTGCAGGGCGCCGAGCGCGCCGGGGCCGAGGCGGGGTTCGCGGGCGTACAGCTCCCCGGGGCCCAGCAGGGCGGTGTCGTGGCAGGCGTTGCGCTCGGCCTTCTCGGCCAGCCGGGGCAGCGCGGCGAGCTGTTCCTCGTCCCAGGCGACCAGCAGCGCGCCGACCCGCTCGACGGGGATGCCGGTCTCGGCGGCGTAGGCACCGAGACGGGCGTACCCCTCGCGGACCAGGCGGGCCTCCAGGGTGCCGGGGGTCGCGTCGAAACCGGTGTGCAGGATCGCGGTGTTGGCCTTGGAGGTGCCCTGGCCGACGTCGTCCTGGGCCTCGATGAGGGCGATGCGCAGCCGGGGCCGGCGGGCGAGTTCGCGGGCGATGGCGCAGCCGACGACACCGGCGCCGACGATCGCCACGTCGTACGGCGTCGTGGGCAGCGGCCCGGCCGCGGTGACGGTCACGCGCCGAGGAGGGCCGCGACGGCGGCGCGGAAGCCGGCGCGGCGTTCGGCGGCCTGGTCGGCCGGGATGCGGGGCTCGTACACGGCGGCGGGTTTCCCGTCGGGCAGCGCGTCCGCGACGCGGAGGCCGGGGTCCGCGCCGAGGCGGGCGAGGGCGGCGGCGCCGAGCGCGGTGGCGTCGGCCAGCGCGGACACTTCGACGGGGCGTTGCAGCAGGTCGGCCTGGGTCTGCATGAGGAGCGCGGAGCGGGTGAGGCCGCCGTCGACGCGGAGCGTGGTCAGGGGGGCGCCCAGGTCGCGGGCGGCGGCCTCGGCGAGTTCGGCGACCTGGGCGGCGATGCCCTCGCACAGGGCGCGCACCAGGTGGCCGGCGGTGGTGTCGAGGCCGAGGCCGGTGAGGGAGCCGCGCAGGTCGCCGCGCCACCAGGGGGCGGCGAGTCCGGCGAGGGCCGGGACGAAGGTGACCCCGCCGCTGTCGGGGACGGTGCCGCCGACCGGGTCGAGGTCGGCGGCGCAGGAGAGGACGCCGAGGTCGGTGAGCCAGCGGACGGCGGAGGCGGCGGTGTAGACCTGGCCGTCCAGGCAGTAGCCGGTGTGTCCGGCGAGCCGCCAGGCCACGCAGCTCACCAGGCCGGAGTCCCCGCGCCGGGGGCGGTCGCCGGTGGGGGCGAGCAGGAACGCGCCGGTGCCGTAGGTGCACTTGGCGGCGCCGGGCCCGGTGACGCGCTGGGCGAGCAGGGCGGCCTGCTGGTCGACGATCAGTGCGGTGAGCGGGATCTCCGGGCCGAACGCGCGTGTGGTGCCGACCGGTTGCGCGGTGTCGGTGACCTCGGGGAGGCGTTCGCCGGCCAGGCCGTAGAGGTCGAGGGCGCGCGGGGACCACTCGGCGCGGTCCAGGTCGAGCAGCTGGGTACGGCCGGCGGTGGCGGCGTCGGTGACGAAGGCGCCGGTGAGGCGGTGGACCAGCCAGGCGTCGGAGGTGGTGACGACGCCGTCGCGGGTGAGGTGGCGGCGGATCCAGGCCATCTTCGGTGCGGCGAAGTAGGGATCGAGGGGCAGGCCGGTCAGCTCCCTCAACTCCTCTGCGTGCGCGCTGAGTCCGGCGCAGACGGTTTCGGCCCGGCGGTCCTGCCACACCAGGGCGTCGGTCAGCGGGCGGCCGGTGTCCGGGTCCCAGGCGAGGACGGTCTCGCCCTGGTTGGCGAGGCCGAACGCGACGACGTCCTCACCGGCCTCGGCGAGCGCGCGCCGGCCTGCCTCCACCACCGAGTCGTACAGCCGCGCCGGGTCCACCTCGACCAGGCCGCCGGGCAGATGGCGGGGGCGCACCTCCGCGAAACCGGTGCCGAGGACACCGCGTTCGGGGCAGACCACGAGCGCCTTGGTGCCGGACGTGCCCTGGTCGACGGCGAGCACCGGCCCGGTCATCGCACGCCCTCCGCGTGAGCGCGTCCAGCACCCCGCGTCCGCGTCCGACCCGCGCCTCCCGCTCCGGCCCTGAAGATCACCGCGCCAGCCTGCCGCCGCCGCGGCCCCGGAGTCAAGGTCTTACGCTCGTCGGTCAACTCGCCCTGTAATTTGTTGACTTGGCAACAATGGTACGGCGGAACCCGCGCCTCTATAGTGACCGCCGACCACACGAGACATCTTCATCACCGCCCAGGGGAGGGCTGTTGCAACGTCACCCCGCCACCTCGCCCGTGCGCCCGTGGCCGGGGGCCGGCGGCTGATGGCCAGAGACGGAGCCCGCCCCTCCTACGACCCCGCCGGTCCCGACCACGCGCTGCGCGCCGCACTCCAGGACCTGCGCACCGGCCGCTGGATGGCCATGCGGACCCTGCTCGCGGAGACCACGCCGCGGTGGCAGTGGACCCAGCGCACCCAGGTGCTGGCGGCTGCCGCGGCCGGCAGCGACGTGGTGCGGGCCTGGCTCACCGAGGAGCCGGACAGCGCGCACGCGGTGGTGATGCACGCCCGTGTCGGCGTCGAGCGCGCGCTGCGGGCCCGGCGGGAACGGCACCGCCGTACCCATGAACTGTGGATCGAGGCGTGGGACGCCGCCCAGACGGCGACCGTGGCCGCCCCGCAGGACCCGGTGCCCTGGGTGTGTCTGCTGGCGCTGGCCCAGCTCGACCCGGAGCAGCGCTGGGAGGAGCACCGGGCCGCCGCGCCGGAGCCGATGCTGCCGCCGGGCCCCTGGGGGCTGCTGGCCGAGGCCGGCCGGCGCGACCCGTTCAATCGCGAGGCCCACCACCGGATGCTCCAGTTCCTGTACGCGCGCGGCGGCTCGGGACGGCTCGCGGAGGCCGCCGGGTACGCGCAGTGGGCCGCCGGCCAGGCCCCGCCCGGCTCGGCGCTGCACCTGCTGCCGCTGTACGTCCGGGTCGAGCGCTACCGCCGGGACAGCGGGCACGACGCGGCGCTGGACCTGCACTGGGTGGTGGAGGAGGCGGACCGGGAGGCGCGGCGCGCGCTGCACTCCTGGTTCGAGCGGACGGGGCCCGCCGAGCGCGCGCTGCCGGACCTCAACCATCTGGCCCACGCGCTGTGGGGTTCCCTGCAATTCACCGACGCGGCGAGGGTGTTCGAGGCGATCGGCCCCTACTTCACCCCGCCGCCCTGGATGTACCGCACGCCGGACCGGGACCGGGCCGTGGAGGTCTTCGTACAGGCCCGGGACCGCTGCCGGGCCGCCGCGGAGGGCTCCCGCCCCTGAACACCGCGCCCGCACCCCGCCCCTGAACAGCCGTCTCGTCCGCACCGCCAGGAACAGCCCCGCACCGCCCCCTGAACGACCCCGTTGCACGTGCCCGTCCGACAACCGTTGATCCAGGAGGTCCCCGCGTGTCCCCCACCCCCGGTCCCTCGCCCACCCCCTCGCCCGGTCTGCCGCAGCAGGACGAGGAGCAGCGGCTGCGGGAACTCGGCTACCGCCCGGTGCTGGCCCGCCGCATGGGCGGCTTCGGCAACTTCGCGATCAGCTTCTCGGTGATCTCGATCCTGTCCGGCTGCATGACCCTGTACGGCTTCGGCCTGAACACCGGCGGCCCCGCCGTGATGCTGTGGGGCTGGGCCGGCGTCGGCCTGTTCGTGCTGTGCGTCGGGCTCGCGCTCGCCGAGGTCACCAGTGCCTACCCGACCTCCGGCGCCCTGTACTACATGGCCGACCGGCTCGGCGGCCGGCGCTGGGGCTGGTACACCGGCTGGCTGAACCTGCTCGGCCTGCTCGGCGCGATCGCCGGCATCGACTACGGCGCCGCCCTGTTCACCGGCGCGTTCGCCAACCTCCAGTGGGGCTTCACGCCCACGCCCGGCCGGACCATGCTGATCTTCTGCGCGATCCTGCTGCTGCACGCGGTGCTGAACCTGTTCGGCGTGCGCCTGGTCAGCCTGCTCAACTCGGTCAGCGTGTGGTGGCACCTGGCGGGCGTGGCGCTGATCGTCGGCGCACTGGTGATCGTCCCCGACCACCACCAGTCGGCGTCCTTCGTGTTCACGAAGTTCGTCAACGAGACCGGCTGGGACAACCCGCTGTACGTCGCGGCGATCGGTCTGCTCCTCGCCCAGTACACCTTCTCCGGCTACGACGCCTCCGCCCACCTGTCGGAGGAGACCTCGCACGCCTCGGTGGCCGCCTCCCGCGGCATCGTCCGCGCCATCTGGGCGTCCTGGCTGGCCGGTTTCGTGCTGCTCGCCGGTCTCACCTTCGCCATCCAGGACTACGACGCCACGCGCACCACCGACACCGGCGTACCGCCCGCCCAGATCATGCTGGACGGCCTCGGCACCGACGGCGCGAGCGTCCTGCTCCTCGTCGTCATCATCGCGCAGCTGTTCTGCGGCAACGCCGAGGTCGCCGCGGCCAGCCGGATGGTGTTCGCGTTCAGCCGGGACGGCGCGCTGCCCGGCTCGCACCTGTGGCGCAAGGTCAGCGGACGCACCCAGACGCCGGTCGCCGCCGTCTGGCTGTCCGTCGTCGTCGCCTGTGTCCTCGCCCTGCCGTCGCTGTACTCGGCGACGGCGTACAACGCGGTGACCGCCATCAACGTCATCGGCATCACCCCGGCCTACGCCATCCCCGTCTTCCTGCGGCTGCGCGCGGGCGACCGCTTCCAGCCGGGGCCGTGGCAACTGGGCCGCTGGAGCAAGCCGGTCGGCTGGACCGCGGTCGGGTGGGTGGCGTGCGTGACGGTCCTGTTCTGCCTGCCGCAGGCGTCGCCGGTCACGGTCGACACGATGAACTACGCCTCCGTAGCCCTCGCGGTGGTCCTCGTCCTGGCCAGCGTCTGGTGGTACGTCGCCCGCCGGTCGTACGGCACCCCCACCACCGCCGCGTACGGCAGCGACCGCGACCAGGCGGACCTCGCGGAGGGCATCGTCTGAGCCGGCTGCCCGAAGAGCGCCGGTCCCGGTACGAACCGGTGTGCCGGATGCGGCAGGATGAACGAACGCGCCGGTCACCGGAGTTCCTCCGGCCGGCGCGGTCGCACATCCCGGACATCGAGCAGGTGACAACGTGACGAGACTTCACAAACGGCTCTCCGCAGCGGCCACACGCCCCGGAGGTGACCGGTGAACCGCGCGCTGACCCTGGACGACCTCGTCCTCGCCGGCATCGCCCTGGCGGCGGGCCTGGTGCTCGCCTTCATGTCGCGCACCCTGCTGCGCTGGCTCGCGAAGCACGCCAAGCGGACCCGCTGGAGCGGCGACGACGTCATCGTGGACGCGCTGCGCTCGGTCGTGCCCTGGGCGGCGATCGCGGGCGGCGCGGCGACGGCGGCGGCCGTCCTGCCGCTCACCCGGACCGTCCAGCACCACGTGAACCAGGCGCTTGAGGTCTGGCTGATCGTCGTGGTGACGTTCTCCGCGGCCCGGGTGATCGCCGGCCTGGTCCGTTCCGTGACCCAGTCCCGCTCCGGGGTCGCGGGCTCGGCGACCATCTTCGTCAACATCACCCGCGTCCTGGTCCTGGCGATCGGCTTCCTGGTCGTCCTCCAGACCCTGGGCATCTCCATAGCGCCCCTGCTCACCGCCCTGGGCGTCGGCGGTCTGGCGGTCGCCCTGGCGCTCCAGGACACGCTCGCCAACCTCTTCGCGGGCGTCCACATCCTCGCCTCCAAGACCGTCCAGCCCGGCGACTACATCCGGTTGAGCAGCGGCGAGGAGGGCTATGTGGTGGACATCAACTGGCGCCAGACGACGGTCCGCCAGCTCTCCAACAACCTGGTGGTCATCCCCAACGGCCAGCTCGCCAAGGCCAACATGACCAACTTCACGCGGCCCGAGCAGGAGCTGACCGTGCTGGTGCAGGCCGGGGTGAGCTACGACTCCGACCTGGAGCACGTCGAGCGGGTGACCGCCGAGGTGGTCACGGAGGTCATGACGGACGTCTCGGGCGCCGTACCGGAGCACGAGCCCGCCATCCGCTTCCACACCTTCGGCGACTCCCGGATCGGGTTCACGGTGATCCTCGGCGTCGGCGAGTTCAGCGACCAGTACCGGATCAAGCACGAGTTCATCAAGCGCCTGCACCGCCGCTACCGCGAGGAGGGCATCCACATCCCGGCCCCCACCCGTACGGTCTCGCTCCAGCAGGGCTCGGCGGTGATCCCGCAGCAGCGGAGCGCGGAGGGCGCGGTACCGGAAGCGCAGGCCACGGAGTAGCGCGGAGGGCGCCGTGCCGGAAGCGCAGCCCACGGAGCAGCCCGGCCGTGCGGTCCCGGCCGGCCCGTATGCTCGAAGCAGCATGACCACGCCGGCCCCGGACCCCCGCACACTCGACCGGCGGCTGGACGCGCTCGCGCGCCAGCCGTTCCGGGCGAAGTTCCACCTGCACGGCCGGGACCGGGCGACCGCCGCCCTGAAGGGACCGGCGACCCTGCGGTGGCACGCGTACGACCTGATCGCGAAGCGGCTGGCCCCGGCCGCGCCGTACAAGGACGGCCGGCAGACGCCGTACCGCGGCCACCCGGTGTTCGTGGCCCAGCACGCGACCGCCACCTGCTGCCGGGGCTGTCTGGAGCGCTGGCACGGCATCCCCGAGGGACGCGCGCTGACCCGTGCCGAGCACGCGTACGTGGTGGAGGTGATCAGCCGCTGGATCGCGCGCGAGATGGCGGACGGCGCGTTTTCCGGCCAGGACCCCTGTCGAGCCGACCCCGGGCACGAGATATCTTGATGTCGAGCAATGTTGCAGACGTGGAGCGGAGCACCCGGTGACTGACTCGACCATCATCTACACCTACACAGACGAGGCCCCGGCCCTGGCGACGCATTCGTTCCTGCCGGTGATCCAGGCGTACGCCTCGCAGGCCGGTGTGCCCGTGGAGACGCGTGACATCTCGCTGGCCGGGCGCATCATCGCCGTCTTCCCGGAGTACCTGAACGAGGACCAGCGCATCCCCGACGCGCTGACCGAGCTGGGCGAGCTGGCCAAGACCCCCGCGGCCAACATCATCAAGCTGCCGAACATCTCGGCGTCCATCCCGCAGCTGAAGGCCGCCGTCGCCGAGCTCCAGGGCAAGGGCTACGCGCTGCCGGACTACCCGGACGACCCCAAGACCGACGAGGAGCGCGAGATCCGCGCCCGCTACGACAAGGTCAAGGGCTCCGCCGTCAACCCGGTGCTGCGTGAGGGCAACTCCGACCGCCGTGCCCCGGCCTCGGTGAAGAACTACGCCAAGACCCACCCGCACCGCATGGGCGCCTGGACCGGCGAGTCCAAGACCAACGTGGCGACCATGGGCGAGAACGACTTCCGCTCCACCGAGAAGTCCGTCGTCGTCTCCGAGGACGGCGCCCTGAAGATCGAGCTGGTCGGCGCGGACGGCACCACCACCGTCCTGAAGGAGTCCGTGCCGGTCCTCGCGGGCGAGGTCGTCGACGCGTCCGTCATGCGCGTCGCCGAGCTGAACTCGTTCCTGGCCGCGCAGGTCGCCCGCGCCCAGCAGGAGGACGTCCTGTTCTCCGTGCACCTGAAGGCCACGATGATGAAGGTCTCCGACCCGATCATCTTCGGTCACGTGGTGCGCGCCTTCTTCCCCAAGACGTTCGCGCGGTACGGCGAGACCCTCAAGGCGGCCGGTCTCACCCCGAACGACGGCCTCGGCGGCATCCTGAAGGGCCTGGAGAACCTGCCCGAGGGCGCCGAGATCAAGGCCTCCTTCGAGGCCGAGATCGCCGAGGGCCCCGCCCTGGCCATGGTCGACTCGGACAAGGGCATCACCAACCTCCACGTGCCCTCCGACGTCATCATCGACGCCTCCATGCCGGCCATGATCCGCACCTCCGGCCACATGTGGGGCCCGGACGGCCAGGAGCACGACGCCCTCGCCGTCATCCCGGACTCCTCCTACGCCGGTGTCTACCAGGCCGTCATCGAGGACTGCCGGGCCAACGGCGCCTACGACCCGTCGACCATGGGCTCGGTCCCGAACGTCGGCCTGATGGCGCAGAAGGCCGAGGAGTACGGCTCCCACGACAAGACCTTCGAGATCCCGGCCGCCGGCACGGTCCGGCTGACCGACCAGGCCGGCAACGTGCTGATCGAGCAGCCGGTCGCGCAGGGCGACATCTTCCGCGCCTGCCAGACCAAGGACGACCCGATCCGCGACTGGGTGAAGCTGGCCGTCACCCGCGCCCGTGCCACCGGCGACCCGGCCGTGTTCTGGCTGGACAAGACGCGCGCCCACGACGCGCAGCTGATCGCCAAGGTCAAGCAGTACCTGCCGGAGCACGACACCGAGGGCCTGGACATCCGCATCCTGTCCCCGGTCGAGGCCACCAAGCTGTCGGTGGAGCGCATCCGCCGCGGCGAGAACACCATCTCGGTGACCGGCAACGTGCTGCGTGACTACCTGACCGACCTCTTCCCCATCCTGGAGCTGGGCACCAGCGCCAAGATGCTGTCGGTCGTGCCGCTGATGGCGGGCGGCGGCCTGTTCGAGACGGGCGCCGGCGGCTCCGCGCCGAAGCACGTCCAGCAGCTCGTCAAGGAGAACTACCTGCGCTGGGACTCCCTCGGCGAGTTCTTCGCCCTGGTGCCGTCCTTCGAGCAGTACGCGGCGGCCACCGGCAACACCCGCGCCAAGGTCCTCGCCGACACCCTGGACCGCGCCACGGCGACCTTCCTCAACGAGGACAAGTCCCCGACCCGGCGCGTCGGCGGCATCGACAACCGCGGCAGCCACTTCTACCTGTCCCTGTACTGGGCGCAGGAGCTGGCCGGGCAGACCGAGGACGCCGACCTCTCGAAGGCGTTCGCGCCGCTCGCCGAGACCCTCGCCGCGAACGAGCGGAAGATCGTCGAGGAGCTGAACGCGGTCCAGGGCTCCCCGGCCGACATCGGCGGCTACTACCAGGTCGACAAGGCCAAGGCGGACGCGGTCATGCGGCCGTCGGCCACCTGGAACGAGGCGCTGGCGTCCCTCGGCTAGTGCCCTGGTGCCTGCGGCGGCCGAGCTGGTGCCGCGGCACCCGAGCCGTCGAGGTGACGTGCCCTCCGCCCCGGCCGGGGGTCCCGGCCGGGGCGGAGGCGTGCGGGGCGGAGCCGTTGTCAGTGCCGTATGGCACCTTGATCGTGCACGCCCCCAACACCCCAGGAGCAGCCGGTGTCCCAGACCGTCCCCTCGTTCGACCTCCTCCCCGGTGCCGCCGCCTCGCCGGTGCTGCTGCACGTGCCGCATTCCTCACGGGCGATACCGGGGCACGTACGCGCCGGCATCGTGCTGGACGACGCCGGGCTGGAGCGGGAGCTGGACCACATCACGGACGCGCACACCGCCCGGATCGCCGAGGAGGCCGCCGCGCTCGCCGGGCTGCGGCCCTGGCGGTTCGTGAACCGGCTGTCGCGGCTGGTGGTGGACCCCGAGCGGTTCCCGGACGAGCGGGAGGAAATGCTCGCCGTGGGCATGGGCGCCGTGTACACGCGGACCACCCACAAGGGCGAGCTGCGGTCCGCGGACACCGACCCGGAGCCGCTGGTCGCCCGCTATTTCCGCCCGTATGCCGCGGCCATGGCGGAGGCGGTGGCCGGCCGGCTGGCCGCGACCGGGCGCGCGGTGATCATCGACGTGCACTCGTATCCGGCCCGGCCGCTCCCCTACGAGCTGCACGGCAGCGGGCCGCGCCCGCCGGTGTGCCTGGGCACGGACGCCTTCCACACCCCGCCGGAGCTGACCGAGGCCGCCCGCAAGGCGTTCGCCGGCTGCGGCGAGACGGGCCTGGACAGCCCGTTCGCCGGGACGTACGTACCGCTGGAGTTCTACGGCACGGACGCCCGGGTCGGTGCGCTGATGGTGGAGATCCGGCGGGACACGTACATGACGGAACCGGGCGGCCCGGCCGGCCCCGGCCTGCACCGCCTCGCCACGGCACTGGCGGCACTCGTCGACACGGTGTAGCCCACCGGCCGCAGCGGCGCCGGCACCAGGGCGACACGCAAGGCGGAGGACGGCCTCCTGGGGCCAGGCGGACACGGTCTCCGACCGCCGGGTGAGCGCCGTCCGACCACTGCCACGGCCCCCGGCCGGACACACGGCTCCCCCACCCGGCACGCCTCGCCCCAGGGCCCCTGGCCCACCTCGCCCAGCCCCCGGCAACCCGCACCCAACCCGGGTCGGGCACACGGCTCGCCCGCCCGGCACACCTCCCCCAGCCAGTACACGGCTCGGCCCGGGGCCTGCCCCGCCCAGCCCCGGTCAGGTCCCGGCACCCGGCCCGGCCCCGGCAACCCGCACCCAACCCGGGTCGGGCACACGGCTCTCCCGCCCGACACACCTCCCCCAGGGCCCGGCACCCGGCCCACCTCGCCCAGCCCCCAGCCGGCACACGGCTCGCCTCGGGGGCCCGCTCCGCCCAGCCCCCGACCCGGCACACGACTCGGGCCCCGGTACGCCTCCCCTCAGCCCCGGCCAGGGCCCGGCACCGGCAAACCTCCTGCCAGCCCCCGACCCGGCACACGACTCGGCCCCCGGCACGCCTCCCCTCAGCCCCGGCCAGGGCCCGGCACCGGCAAACCTTCACCCAGCCCCGGCCCGGCGCCCGGCTCGGCCCCGGCAATCCCCCCAGCCCAGGTCCCACCGGGGGGCACGGCCCGGGGCCCAGGCGCGTCGGTGTCGGCGTCCGGCCGGGCCCGTCGCCCCGTCCGATCCGGTCCGCTCAGGCTCGTAGCCACTCCGTGACGATCACCTCGGCGCCGGTCCGCAGGCGCAGGGCGAACGGGCCGGACGGCGGGGCGTCGCTGGTGAACCGGCCGAGGGTGTCGGCGACGACCGGATGGGGCGTCTGCGGGCCGCCGAGCACCTCGATCCGCGCCGACTGCGGCGGCAGCAGCTGGCCCATCAGCCCCTCCTCGGTGACCTCCACGTCGACGGTCACCTCGCCCGCGCGGAACGTCAGCATGCGCGGCGCGTCCGTGACCCCTCTGACCGGCAGTGCGTCCACCAGCGAGTCGAAGGTCAGCTCGGCGAGCCGGGCGTCCAGGTCGTGCAGCGCGAACGCGTCCAGCGCCGCCTGGACCAGCTCGGCCGGCACCGGGTCCAGGACGGCTGCGGCCTGGCGCAGCTCCTCCTCCAGCAGCCCGTCCGCGAACTCCTCCGGCCCCTCGGGCCTCTCGTCGCCGTTCACACCACACCCCGCGCGTCCATCCGGGCCCGCAGCCGGCGCAGACAGCGCTGGCGGAGCGGGCCGATGCTGCCGACCGCGATACCGAGGGCGGCCGAGATCTCCCCGTAGCTGGGCGGCGGCGAGGCCATCAGCACGCGCAGCAACTGCCGGCAGCGCTCGCCCAGTCCGTCCAGCTCCTGCCACAGGCGGCGGACCCGCTCGGCCCGGTCCGCCGCCTCCTCCGAATCGATGAACGTCTCTTCCGGCGTCCGGTCCTCGCTGGCCCGGTCCAGCACCCGTGGATCGTCGGTCAGGGTCAGCCGCGCCAGGCCCTTGAGCACCTTCAGGCACTCGTGCCGGGCCGTACTGGCCAGCCAGGCACCGGCCTTGTCGGGTTCCCGGATGCGGCCCAGGTGCTGGGCGAAGCGGAACCAGGTGGTCTGGAAGACCTCGTGCCCGTCGGCGTCCGACAGCCGGTGTGCCCGCACGACCGACCACACCAGCGGACTCATCCCTTCCACCAGCGCCTTCCAGGCCGCGGCGTCCCCGTCGACGGCGGACTGGACCAACGCGCCGACCTCTGTTCGGTCCACGGCTCCACCCCTTGTGTACGGCCTGTCATCGTACGCCGTGGAGCGGAGGGTTCCGGCCCTCATGCGGGCAGCGCCGGGATCACGGCGGGGACGGGGCGCCAGGTGGGCGGGCGGAGCGCCGCGACACGCGCCCCGCGCACCTCGGCCCGCCCCGCGTCCGCCGCCAGCAGCCCGGCGCCGGCCGCGCGCGGGTCGCGTTCCCGGTACGCCGTCATCCGGGCGGCGACGAGTCCCGCGGCCACCGGGGTGGCGAAGGAGGTGCCGCTCCACTGCGCCAGACCGTCGAACATCACCTGGTCCGGCTTGGCGCCGGTGCTCTCCCGTCCCTCGCTCAGCACACCGGTGTGGCGCGGGAACTGGCAGGTGCAGGCGTAGTCGGCGTCGCCGAACCGGCAGGCGTCGTAGGTGGAGTGCTGGTAGACGTACGGCACGGGTGCGGTGAACCCGGTGAGGGCGCTGGTGAGGCGTTCGCCGGGGGCGTGGACGCGCACCCACGGCCCGTGGTTGGTGAAGCAGGCCCCCAACGCGCCGTCCGCGCGCAGGGCGCCGACCGACAGCACGCAGTCGGCGAACTCGGGCAGGCCGGCGTAGGCGGCGGGCCAGAACGGGATGTCGCTGCCGTTGTTGCCGGCGGCGGCCACCAGCAGGGTCCGCTGCTCGCGCAGTTCCGCCATGAACGCGTCCAGGCCGATCAGGCCGTCGGTGTCCGCGCTGGGCGTACCCGCGGAGAGGCTGATGACGTCCGGCCAGCCGCCCCGGTCGACCGCGTCGAAGAGCAGGGCGCCGAACTCCGACTCCAGGACGGCACCGGCGTCGTTGAGCGTGCCGCGCACGGTGATGTCGGTGTTGGGGGCGACGGCCGCGAGGATCCCGGCGATGAACGTGCCGTGGCCGACGTACTGGCGCAGCACTCCGTCGGCGTCGGTCTCGGTCAGCTGGGCGTCGCCCGTGGTGTGGGCGAGCAGCGGGTAGGAGCGGTGGTCGTGCATCAGCCCGGTGTCGATCACGAGGACGCCGACCGCGGTCGCCGGGTCGTAACTACCCTCGGCGGGGGCGGGGTTCGGGGTCTCGGTGCGCGGGACGGGCACCGGCTCGTCGCCGGGGCAGGCGTTGACGTTCCCCGCGATGTGCACCACGTGGTTGCGGCCGGCCAGCCGGCGCCCCTGGCGGTCCTCGGCCGCCCGCACGGCGCGCAGGGCGTGCGGCACGCTGTCCTCGCCCTCGGCCGGGTCACCGACCCGGATGCGGGTGACGCCGGTGCGGCCGGCCCGCGGGCCCACGCGGCGCACGTGGTCCGGGACGAGTCCCTGGGTCTCGGTGAAGTGCGTGCGCACGGCGTCCTCGACGAACCGGGCCTCCTCGCCGTCCCGGACGAGGACGACGCCCTTCTCGTAGAAGTACCCGGCGGAGTCGTCCGGCCCCATGGTGAGGGGGACGTCCGGCAGGGAGCGCTGGATGTGGTGGAACTGCTCGTGGAATCGGTGTGGTGCCATGTGGTGTCCTCCCCCTCAAGACGGTGGTCGACAGTGAGAGCCTCGGGGCCACCGTCTGATACAACAGGCCACTACCATGCGAGACGTGACAGCGGGAAGCGAGCCGGTTCTCGAACTGCTGCCCATGGTGTTCGCCGATCCGGGCGAGGCCCGGGCACGTGCCGAACACGTCCTGCGCGCCGCGCCGTCACCCGTCCACGCGAGCGTCGCCCACCAGGTGCTCGGCATCTGGCAGCGGGACTTCGGCGATCTGCGGATCGCGCTGAGGCATCTGCGGCGGGCCCGGGACCTGGCCGCGCGTGCCGAGTCGGCCGACCGGGAGGCCGATGTGCTCGCGACCCTCGGGGTCGCACTGGTGCACGCGGGGCGCACGCGGCAGGGGCTCGCGTCCTTCGAGCGGGGGGTCGCGCGGGGCAGTGGGCACACCCGGGCCCGGGTGCTGTACCGGCGGGCGTACGTGTGGTGGGTGCTGGGGTACCACCGCGAGGCCCTGGAGGACGTACGGCGGGCCCTTCCCGTCCTTAGGGCAGGTCGCCGACGACATCTGGACCGCGCGGGCGCTGACCCTGCGGGCCACCGTGCATCTGGCGCTCGGCGCGGTGGAGCGGGCCGTGGCCGACTTCACGGCGGCGGAGCGGCTGTGGGACACCACCGGCCAGGAGCACGACAAGGCGGACGCGGTGGAGAGCCGGGGCCTGGCCGCGTTCCGTTCCGGCGACATCCCGGCGGCGCTGCGGCTGCTGGACGAGGCCGAGGAGCGCTACGCCAAGCTGGACACCCCCACCTACAACCTGTCCATCCGGCGCTGCGAGGTGCTGATGGCGGCGGGGCTCGCCCCGGAGGCGCTGGCCGAGGCTGACGCGGCGATCGCGCTGCTGGACCGGATCGGCGGGCAGTCCACCCGCAAGGCCGAGCTGCTGCTGGCCGCCGCGCGGGCCGCCCGTTCGGCCGGGGAGGCGCACACCGCCATAGCCCGCGCGGCCGTGGCCGTACGGCTGTTCGCGGCGCAGCGCCGGACCTGGTGGGAGACGCACGCCCGGCTGGTGCTGATCGAGGCGCGGGTGGCGGCCGGGCGCCGGTCGGGGCGGATGGTCGCGGACGCGGCGGCGGTCGCCGAGCGGCTGGCTTCCTTCGGCTCCCCGGCCGCGCCCGAGGCCTCCCTGCTCGCGGGCCGGATCGCGCTGGCGCTGGGCTGGACGGCGGACGCGGAACGGCACTTGGCGGTCGCCGCCCGCAGCCGGCACGGCGGCCCGCCGCCGGCCCGGATGACGGGCTGGGCGGCACAGGCGCTGCGGGCGCGGGCGGCCGGTTCCCGGCGCGGTGTGCTGGAGGCGTGCCGGCGCGGCCTGGACGTGCTGGACGATCACCGGATGACGCTGGGCGCCTCGGAGCTGCGCGCCCACGCGACCGCGCAGGGCGCCGAACTGGCCGCGCTGGCGCAGGAGGTGAGCCTCGCCGAGGGCTCTCCGCGGCGGCTGCTCGGGTGGAGCGAGCGGTGGCGGGCGACCGTGCTGTCCGCGCCGCCGACCCGGCCGCCCGACGATCCGGCGCTGCTGAGCGGGCTCACCGCCTACCGGGAGATCGCGGCCCGTGCGGAGGCCGCCCGGATGGAGGGCCGCCCGGTGCCGGCCCTGGAGCGCGAACAGCGGCGCCTGGAACGGGAGATCCGCTCCCGCACCCGGCACATGGGCGGGGCCGCCGCCGACGCGGGCGACCGTCTCGACGTGGGCCGGCTACTGGACCGGCTCGGTGACGTCCGGCTGGTCGAACTGGCGGTGGTCGACGGCCGGGTGCACGTCCTGCTGTGCGGGCAGGGAAAGGTGCGGCGGTTCGCCGGCGGCTCGCTGGCGGAGGCGGTGGCCGAGGCCGAGCATGTGCAGGCCGGGCTGCGGCGGCTCGCGCACCCGGGTGCCGAGGCCCGGCTCCCTGTCGTGGAGGCCGCCGGCCGGCGGCTGGAGGAACTCCTGCTGGCCGGGGCGGTACGGCACCTCGGTCCGGGCCCGGTGGTGATCGTGCCGCCGGGCGCGCTGCACCGGGTGCCGTGGGCGCTGCTGCCCGCGCTGCGGGAGCGGGTGCTCAGCGTGTCGCCGTCGGCGAACAGCTGGCTGCGCGCCCGGGAGACGACTCCGCCGCCGGACGGACGGCCCGTGCTGGTGCGCGGCCCCGGCCTCGCGACGGGCGGCGCGGAGGTGCCCGAACTGGCGGACCGGTACGGCACGGCGACGGTCCTGGAGGGCGACGACGCCCAGGTGCCCCGGGTGCTGGCGGAACTCGACGGCGCGGGCCTCGCCCATCTCGCGGCGCACGGCACGTTCCGCGCCGACAGCCCCCTGTTCTCCGCCCTCCGCATGGCCGACGGCCCGCTGATCGTCCACGACTTCGAGCGCCTGGCGCGCAGCCCGTACCGGATCATCCTGTCGAGCTGCGACACCGCCCGCCTCGCCTCGGTCGGGGCCGACGAACTCCTCGGCCTGGTCACGGCGTTGCTGCCGCTGGGCACGGCCGGGGTGGTGGCGAGCAGCGCCCCGGTCAACGACGCGGCGGTCGTCCCGCTGATGCTGGCCCTGCACAAGGGTCTGGGCGCGGGCCTCTCCCTGGCCGAGGCGCTGAGGGACGCCCGTACGGCCCTGCCGGGCGACGCGGTGCACCAGGCGACGGGCTGGGCGTTCGCGGCGTTCGGGGCGGCGTGAGCGAGGGTGCGCCCTCCCGGCGGCCGCGCCGCGTGGCGGAGGGCCAGGCGGGCCCAGGGCACCGCCGGGGCCACCGCGAACAGCAGGCCCGGCGCCGCCCAGCCCGGCGAGCCCGTGGGCGACCGCGGTCCCCGTGACCAGCCGTGACCAGGGCCGGACCGGACATCGTCCCCGCCGACATGCCAAGACCCGCACCACCGCGCCGGCGGTCAGCGCCGCCAGCGCCCACACCGGGGACAGGCCCGCCGACAGGGCCGTACACCGCGCGGGAGGCCGCCGGCGGCGGGTCCGACCAGCCCACCGCCCGTACGGTGGAGGGCACTTGTGAGGCCCTGCGGGCCACCGCACCCGGAGCAGCGCGGCGCGTCGGTCGCTCCACGATCCACAGCGGCAGCCCGGCCCCGGACAGCGAGTGCCGCACGACCAGCACCGCGTGACGGACCCGGCCCGGCCGACGGCGCCGCCGTACCCGCCCACACCGACCGCGGCCCCGGGACGGCCCGGAGGACCGGTCGGCCCTAGGCCGTCTGCCTCTCCGGTACGTCCGCCAGCCAGGGCAACGCCCCCCGGTCCCCCGTGCCGAGCCTGGTGTACGCGCTGTACAGGTGGTTGCCGACCGTCCGCACGGACAGGGTCAGCCGCT
The DNA here is from genome assembly GCF_014650735.1 of Streptomyces canarius. Classification (NCBI taxonomy): domain Bacteria; kingdom Bacillati; phylum Actinomycetota; class Actinomycetes; order Kitasatosporales; family Streptomycetaceae; genus Streptomyces; species Streptomyces canarius. The sequence goes on along the minus strand of NZ_BMVN01000018.1, from coordinate 118,377 downwards.
CGGCGATCTCCCGGTTGCTCAGCCCCGCCGCGGCCAGCGTGACGATCTGCCGCTGCCGGGCGGTGAGTTCGCCGAGGACCAGCCCGGCCAGCGCGGGTGTGCGCGCCCCCTGGCAGCGGCGGGCCAGCGCCACGGCCCGGGTACGGGACAGCCGGGCGGCCCGGGGATCACGGTGGACCCGTACCGCCTGCGCGTGCGCCTCCGCCGCGTACAGCAGGAACCCCCGCTCGGCCAGCGCCTGCGCCGCCCGGTCCAGCGCGGCCCCGTCGCCGCGCGCCAGCGCGTCCGCGTGCCGGGCGAACACGCTGCCGGCCGGCAGCCGCCCGACCGCCCGCCCGGGCTCGCCGAGGCGTACGGCGGCGTAGAGCGCGTGGACGCCGTCCGGCTCGGTCACCTCATCCGGCGTCCCTTCGGCCAGCGCGAGTTCCCTCAGGCACCCGCCGTCCGACGGGGTCTCCCGCAGCCCCTCCCGGGCCCACGCCGCCGCCTCCCGCAGCTCGCCCCGCAGGCGCGCGAACCGGGCGCGGACCTCGGCGTACCCGGCCGGCAGCGGGCCGCCCTCCGCGACCAGCCACTCCCCCGCCGGCGTCGGCACCGGCCGTACGTCGAGCCGGTCCATCCGGCGGACCAGGGTGCGCTGTTCGGCGTCGAGCGCGGGGCCGTGCGCGAAGGGCGCGCGGGCCAGCCGACGGGCCCGCAGCCGGCCGGCCGTGGCGCGCAGGGCGGCGCCGTGCAGGGGGTGGGCGAGGGTGACGGCGCCCTGGTCGTCGACGTCGATCAGGCCGTCCGCCTCCAGGCGTTCGAGGACGTCCAGGTCCAGCTCGTCCACGGGCAGCGGCAGGGGCTCGGCGAACGCGAGGCGTTCCAGGGCGTCGCGTTCGCCGGGGCCGGACCGCTCCAGGGCGGGGGCCAGCCGCTCACGGACGGCCGGGGTGACCGGCAGCGGGCCGCGCCAGGCCCGTTCCCCGGTGTCCGGGACGGGCGTCAGCCGGCCGGACCCGGTGAGCGCGGTCACCAGGTCGCGCAGCAGCCGCAGATCCCCCCGGCACGCCTGGTGCAGCCGGCGCACGGTGAGCGGTTCCAGGCCGGCGCCGGCGAGCAGTTGGGCGGTGTCCTCGGGGGACAGCGGGTCGAGGGCCAGCCGGGGCAGCAGTTCCCCGGTCCACAGCCGGGACACCGCGCCGGGCGCGGGCGGGCCGTCCGCCGCGGCCACGACCAGGCGGGTGCGGCCCTGCACGGCGAGCTGGTGGACCAGGGCGGCGGAGGTCTCGTCCAGCAGCTGGGCGTCGTCCACGACCAGGAGCCGTACCCCGGACAGCGCGCGGACCGCGCGGTGCAGCGAGACGGTGTCGGGGAGCAGGTGCGCGAAGGCCGCGAGGGGCAGGTCCCGGGCCTCGGGCGTGCCGGTCACCCGGGCGTGGTCCGTGCCCCGGACCGCCTCCGTGATCAGCCGGGTCTTGCCGCGGCCCGCCGGGCCGGTCACCACGATGCCGGGCCGGCCGGCGGTCAGGGCGCCGCGCACCAGCTCCAGTTCGCCGGCCCGGCCGGTGAACGGCCAGGGCAGCTCCAGGGTCTTCGCGTCCTGTTCGTAAGTCCTCACATCATGCTGAGCGCGCGTACTCAGGTTTGATACAGGGCGACTTGAGTAGCCCCCGACTCAGGCGTGCGGCCGGTGCGGCGGGCAGGCTGGCCGCATGACCCGACGCCTCTGCTCGCTTCCGCGGCAGTCGGCCCCGTCGTTCGCACCGGGGTTGACCGCCGAGCGGCTGGGCGCGCTGCTCGCCGGGCGGCGGATGTGGGTCAACGGCACGGTCCTGCACTACTGCTTCCTGGACGCCCGCACGGATGCCTCGGTCGTACCGGTGCCCGGGACGGGGGAGCTGCGCCGGGTGCCGTGGGCGGGCGGCGAGGAGCAGCGGGACGTGGTCCGCGGGTGCTTCGCCGAGTGGCAGGACCTCGGCATCGGCGTCGCGTTCGCCGAGGTCGGCGACCGGCACGAGGCGGAGCTGCGGATCGGGTTCCAGGCCGGTGCGGGGTCCTGGTCGGCGGTCGGCCGGGAGGCGCTGTCGGTGGGCCGGGGGGAGCGCACCATGAACCTCGGCTGGGACGTGACCGCGCCCGGGGAGCGCGGGACCGTCCTGCACCAGATCGGGCACGCGCTCGGCATGGTGCACGAGCACCAGAGTCCGTTCGCCGGGCTGCACTGGGACGACGAGGCCGTCTACGCCGAACTGGCGGGCCCGCCGAACTTCTGGAGCCGGGAGACGACGTACACGAACGTGCTGCGCCCGCTGGACGCCTGTGAGGCGGGCGGCTCGGTGTGGGATCCGCAGTCGGTGATGACGCTGCCGTTCGGGCCGGGGCTGGTGCTGGAGCCGGAGCAGTACCGCGGGGGGCTGCGTCCGCCCGGCGCTCCCTCCCCGGCCGACAAGGAGTTCGTGCTCCGCTGGTACCCGCCCGCCGCTCCGGGCGGGCCGGCCGGACTGGTGCCGTTCCGGTCCGCGCCGCTCGGGCTGGGGCCGGGCGAGCAGGCCGACTTCACCGTCGAGCCGCCGGAGACCCGCGAGTACACCGTGGGCACCTTCGGGGACGCCGACACCGTGCTGGTGGTCTTCGAGCAGCGCGACGGGGAACCGCGCTTCCTCGCGGGTCACGACGACGGCGGCGCGCCGGACAACGCCGCCGTCCGGGTCCGGTTCGTCAAGGGCCGCCGCTATGTCGTCCGGGTCCGCCTGTACTCCACGTGGGGGTCGGGGGAGACGGCCGTCATGTGCTGGTGACGGCACACGGACGACACAGAGCCACTGTCCGGCACCGGGGGAACGGGCGTGGACGTCACCTACGGGGGAGGTGACGTCCACGCCCACGCCGGTGTCCGTGCCGTGCCGGCGGGCAGGACCGGTGCCCAGGCGAACGGCGGGTCCGGGATCTCCCGGCGCAGCGTCGGCGCGACGGCCGACTGGAACAGTTCCAGCGAGGCGCGGTGCCGGGCGGCGGGCAGGCCGCCGGCGTCCGCGGTCACGTGCAGCACGGTGTGCCCCAGCCGCTCGTGGTAGCGGTGCACCTTGTCGATGACCTGCTCGGGGCTGCCGATCAGCGCCGAGCCGCGCGCCACGAAGTCCTCCAGGGTCTCGAAGACCACGGGCAGGCCCGCCGACCGCTGGAAGGCCAGGTTGCTCTCGAAGACCGGGCGGTACGCCGTCAGCGCCTCCTGCGAGGTGCGGGCGACGCACAGTCCGGCCGAGCCGGCGCCCACCGCGAGGGCCGCCGGGTCGTGGCCGTAGTGCTCCCAGCGTTCCCGGTAGTGACGGACCAGTTCGGCGTACGGCTCCACGGGATGGGTGACGTTCGCCGAGAACAGCGGGTCGCCGTAGCGGGCGGCGAGGTCCACGGACTCCTTGCTGGTGGCGCTGCCGTGCCAGACGCGGACCGGCCGCTGGTACGGCCGCGGCCACGCCTCGGCGTCCTTCAGCGGTGGCCGGAACCGGGTGTCGGCGGTCACCCGGTCCTGCCGCCACAGCCGCCGGAACACCTCGTAGCTCTCGGCGTTGCGGTCCCACTGGTCCTCGGGGGTGACGTGGAACAGCTCGCGCTGCGCGGTGCCGTTGCCCTTGCCGATGATCAGGTCGAGGCGCCCCTCGGAGAGGTGGTCCAGGGTGGCGTAGTCCTCGTAGGCCCGGACCGGGTCGAGCAGGCTGAGCGTGGTGACGGCGGTGAAGAGCCGGATGCGGCGGGTGAGCGCGGCGACATGGCTGAGCACGACGGTCGGCGCGGAGGAGAGGAACGGCCGTTCGTGCCGCTCCCCCACGCCGAATCCGTCGAAGCCCAGCTCCTCCGCCAGCACCGCGTTGTCCAGCACCTCGCGGAACCGCTCGTGCGCCGGCCCCAGGACTCCGGTGACCGGGTCCGGCCGGTGCGCGATCAGGGTGATGGCGAGGAACTTCACGACGCGGCCCGCGCGGGCGAGGCACTGGTGCGGCTGCCGGCCTCGGCGTCGGCATCGGGGTGGGCGAGGCCGAGGTGGTCGCGCAGGGTCGTGCCCTCGTAGTCGGCGCGGAAGACGCCCTGTTCCTGGAGCAGCGGGACCACCTTGTCGGCGAACGGGTCGAGCCCGCCGGGGGTGATGTGCGGGACGAGGATGAAGCCGTCGGAGGCGTCGGCCTGCACGAAGTCGTTGATGGTCCGCGCGACGGTCCGAGGGGAGCCGATGAACGTCTGCCGGTTGCCGGTGTTGATGACCAGGTCGCGGATGGACCACCTGTTGGCCTCGGCGAGCTGCCGCCACTCGCGGGCGACGGCCACCGGGTCCCGGTACATCCGTACCTGGGCGCGGCCCCGGGAGATGTGGTCCTCGCTCACCACCGGGTCCACCTCGGGCAGCGGGCCCTCCGGGTCGTACGCCGACAGGTCCCGGTTCCACACGAACTCCAGGTGCTTGATGGCGGTGGCTCCGCTGACCTGCTGCCGGCGCACCTCCCGGGCGAGTTCGGCGGCCTCCTGGTCGGTGTCGCCGAGGACGAAGGTCGCGGCGGGCAGGATGAGGAGCTGGTCGGGGCGGCGGCCGTACGCGGCGAGGCGGGACTTGACGTCGGTGTAGAAGGCCTGGCCCTCCTTCAGCGTGGAGTACCGGCTGAAGATCGCGTCCGCGCCGGCGGCGGCGAACTCGCGGCCCTCGTCGGAGTCGCCCGCCTGGAAGACGACCGGGCGGCCCTGCGGGGAGCGCGGGACGTTGAACCGGCCGTGGATGTCGAAGTGCTGTCCCTGGTGCACGAAGGCACCGGCCTTGGCGTCCCGGAGGAAGGTCCCGGTGACCTGGTCGGCGATGATCTCGTCACCGCGCCAGGAGTCGAACAGTTCGTGCGCGGTGGCGAGGAACTCCTTGGCGCGGGAGTAGCGCTCCTCCTGCGGGAGGAAGCCGCCGCGCCGGAAGTTCTCGCCGGTGAAGGCGTCCCAGGAGGTGACCACGTTCCACGCGGACCGGCCGCCGGAGAGGTGGTCCAGGCTCGCGAACTGGCGGGCCACCTCGTACGGCTCGTTGAACGTGGAGTTGATGGTGCCGGTCAGGCCGAGCCGGTCGGTGACGGCGGCCAGCGCGGCCAGCACGGTGAAGGTGTCGGGGCGGCCGACCACGTCCAGGTCGTAGATCCGGCCGCCCTGCTCGCGCAGCCGGAGTCCCTCGGCGAGGAACAGGAAGTCGAACTTGGCGCGTTCGGCGGTCCGCGCGAAGTGGACGAAGGAGCTGAACTCGATGTGGCTGCCGGCGGCCGGGTCGCTCCACACGGTCGTGTTGTTGACGCCGGGGAAGTGCGCGGCCAGGTGGATCTGCTTCAGCGGCTTGCTCATGGCGGTACGGTCGTCCTCTCCGGCGTTCAGGCTGCTGCGTAGCGGTTGGCGGGGCGGGCGAGGCCGAGGAGGCCGCGCAGGGTGCCGGCCTCGTAGGCGTCCCGGAAGCGGCGGCGGCGCCGCAGCTCGGGTACCAGGTCCTGGGTGATCCGGGGCAGGTCGTGACCGGCGACCGCGGGCCGCAGCCGGAACCCGGTCAGCCCGCCCGCCGCCAGCTCCTCCAGCAGATCGGCGAGTTCGGCGGCCGTGCCGGTGAAGATCCGGGCGTCGCTGGTGTACGGCTCGCCCGCGAGGGTGTCGAGGCGGTCGCGGCGGGCCTCGGCCCCGGCCCGGCTGTCGTCCAGGAAGACGTCGAGGTCCCCGAAGACGTGCAGCGTCTCGCTCGCCCGGCCCGCCGCCTGCTGCTCGGCGCGGATCTCGGTGACGATCTCCCGGGCCTGGTCCGCGTCGTGCGGGGTGACGTAGCCGACGTCGGCCTGACGGGCCACGAGCCGGTACGGGACGGTCTGGTGGGCGAGGGCGGTGACCAGGGGCTGGCCCTGCGGCGGGCGGGGCGTGATGGACGGCCCCTTGACGCTGAACCAGCGGCCCTCGAAGTCGATGTAGTGCAGCTTGTCCCGGTCGATGAAGCGGCCGGTCGCCGCGTCGCGGATCTCCGCGTCGTCCTCCCAGCTGTCCCAGAGCCTGCGGACCACTTCCACGTAGTCGGCGGCCTCGTCGAACAGGTCGGTGATCGTCGCCTGCGCGTCCGGGGCGTCGAAGCCGTCGATCCGGGGGATGGTGCGCCGGCCGAAGTGCGCGGCCTCGTCCGGGCGGAAGTCGGTCCGCACGCGCAGGCCCGCGCGTCCGGTGCTGACGTAGTCGAGGGTGGCGATCGCCTTGGAGATGTGGAACGGCTCGGTGTGCGTGGCGACCACGGTCGGGACCATGCCTATGTGCCGGGTGACCGGGGCGACGCGGGAGGCGATGAGGACCGCGTCGAGCCGACCGCGGACCTGGTCGGTGCGCTCGTCGGATGTGAGGATCCGGGAGGACTGCGGGCCGAGGCCGTCCTCGATGGTGACGAAGTCGAGCAGGCCGCGTTCGGCCTCGGTGATCAGGTCGGTCCAGTAGCCGGCGGTGAACAGGTCGTGGGGGCGGGCGACCGGCTCGCGCCAGGACGCCGGGTGCCATCCGGTGCCGTCCAGGGCGACGGCGAGGTGCAGGGGTGCGGCAGGAGCTGAGGACACGTCGGTGCCTTCCTTGATGTCCGTACGAGAACGCAGGGCTCGCGTGGCCGGCGGCGGCCGGGCGGGCGGCGTCGGCCACGGGCGGGCGCGGCGGGAGGAGCCCCGGGCCGGGGCGGGGGCCGGGAAGGGGTCAGTGGCGACAGAGCGCGGCGGACACGCGCTGGAGGTCTATGTGCGGCCGGGAGTGCAGACGGACGGACCGGTACGGGTGCGGGGCGCGCGGCGGGCGGGCCCGCGGGGGCACTCGGGTCACGGCCGTCACCTCCGTCCGTCGGGCTCGGCGGGCCGGGTCGGCGTCCGCCTGGCGGATCTCGTCGTGACGTCCAACGTCCGGCCGGCGCCGGTTGTTCCCGGGCTGCGCAGATGCGTGATGCGGGAGCGGCGGCGCAGGGTGAACCCGATCGACTCGTAGAGCCGGATCGCGGGCGTGTTGTCGGCGGCGGCGTGCAGGAACGGGGTGTCCCCGCGGTCCCGGATGCCGGCCGCGACCGCGCGCACCAGCCGGGTGGCCAGTCCCCGGCCGCGGTACGCGGGGTCGGTGCACACGGCGCTGATCTCGGTCCAGCCGGGCGGCCGCAGCCTCTCCCCCGCCATGGCGACGAGCCTGCCTCGGTGCCGGATGCCGAGGTAGGTGCCCATCTCGACGGTCCGGCTCAGGAACGGGCCCGGCCGGGTGCGGGCCACCAGATCGAGGATCTCGGGAACGTCGTCGGCTCCCAGGCGGACCGCCCGCGGGTCCGGCTCGGCCCGCAGCGCGGTGTCCACGAGCTGGACTCCGGTGCCCTCGCCGAGCACCTCCCAGCCGTCGGGAACCCGCTCGACCGGCTTGACCCGTACGGGGTTTCCCGGACCGACGAGCGTGTGCAGGTCGGCCCAGGCCGCCGGGTCCGCCGGGTCGGCGAGCGCCGCGAAGGCGTAGGTCTCCGGCCGGTAGCGGGCCGCGCGGCCGTACCGGTCGGCGAGATGGGCGTGCGGGCCGGTGAGGGCGGCCCAGACGGCGTTGTCCAGGACGGGGTCGGCGGGCAGGAGCGGGGCCGCGCCTGGGCGGACGTCGGTCGGGTGGGCCACGGAAGCGATCCCCTCTGTTGACTCCATGTCGGTGGAGCGACGTCCCGTCAGGAGTTGTCCAGCGGCAGCCCGGGCGGGTTGACCTCCGACTTCGCCACGGACTCGTTGGAGAGGCCGTAGGCGGCCAGCCACTTGCCGTACTGCCCGTGCTCGATCAGGTGGTTCAGGGCGTCGGCGAGCGGCTTGGCGAGTCCGCTGTCCTTCTTGGCGGTCGCGGCGATCAGGCCCTGGAGCGTCTCGCCGGCACCGGAGAAGGTGCCCGCGTTGCGGGTGGCGTTGGGGGTGTTCGCGGTCTGCCGGGCACGGTAGGCGACCGCGGGGTTGGGACCGAGGAAGGCGTCGATCTTTCCGCTGCTCAGCGCCAGGTTGGTGGCGTTCTGGTCCGGGAAGTACTTGACGGTGAGCTTCTTGCCCTCCTTGGCCAGCCTGGCCTTCCACTCCAGGAGGATCTTCTCCTGGTTGGTGCCGGCGCCCACGCTGACCGTCTTGCCGGCGAGGTTCTCGTAGTCGCCGTCGAAGTTCCAGGAGTTCTTCTTCAGCACCTCGAAGGCCAGGTTGTCCTTGCGGTAGGAGGCGAACTCGTACTTCCGCTTGCGTTCCTCGGTGACGGTGACGTTGGAGAACGCCACGTCGACCTTGCCGCTGTCGACGCCGACGAAGAGGTTCTCCCAGGTGGAGTTCCTGATCTCGGGCTTCAGGCCGAGGACCGCGGCCACCAGGCGGCCGAGGTCGGGCTCGGAGCCGGTGAGGGTCTTCTGGTCGCTGCCCACGAAGTTCAGCGGCGCGGAGCCCGAGGGCAGGGCTCCGACGCCGATGACGAGCTTGCCGCTCCTGCGCACGGAGGCGGGCAGTTCGGCGCTGATGGACTTCACTTCGGAGACCTTGAGCGCGGTCTCCTCGGCGGCTCCGTTGGACAGCCGCCCCACGGTCACCGTGCCGGTGGCGTCGGTCTTGGTGACGGCCTCGCTGTCACCTCCGCAGGCGGCGAGCCCGGTGGCGAGGGTGGCGACGGCGGTCGCCGCGGTGATGCCGCGGAACACGGCGCGTCGGGAGAGGTGGCTGGGCATGGCGTGGCTGTCCTTGTCTCGCTGATGAGGGCGGTGAGCGACGGGAGTGCGGTGGGGGGTGGTGGTCATGGAGGGCCTGAGCGGCAGAGCCGGAGCACCCTGCCGGGCGGCGCGGTCAGAGCACCTTGCCGAGGAATTCCCGGGTCCGTGCGTGCCGGGGCCGGTCCAGCACCTCGCCGGGCGGGCCCTGTTCGACGATCCGGCCGCCGTCGATGAAGACGACCCGGTCGGCGACCTCGCGGGCGAAGCCGATCTCGTGGGTGACGATGACGAGGGTGGTGCCGCTGGTGGCCAGGTCCTTGATGACGGCCAGCACCTCGCCGACGAGTTCGGGGTCGAGCGCCGAGGTCGGCTCGTCGAAGAGGATGATCCCGGGCCGCAGGGCGAGGGCGCGGGCGATGGCGACGCGCTGCTGCTGGCCGCCGGACAGCTGCCGCGGGTAGGCGCCGGTCTTGTCGCCGAGGCCGACGCGGTCGAGGAGTTCCCGGGCGAGTTCCTGCGCCGCCGCCCTGGTCAGCCCGCCGGTGGCGGCGGGGGCCGCGGCGACGTTCTCCAGGACGGTCAGGTGCGGGAAGAGGTTGAAGTTCTGGAAGACGAAGCCGATCCGGCTGCGCTGGGCGAGGATGGCGCGCTCGCTGAGTTCCCTGAGCCGGTCCCCGTGCCGCCTCACCCCGATCAGCTCGCCGCCCACGCTGACGTGGCCGATCTCGGGCTTCTCCAGGTGGTTGACGACCCTGAGCAGCGTGGACTTGCCGGAGCCGGACGGTCCGAGGATCACCGTGACCTCGCCGGGGCGGACGGTCAGGTCGATGCCGTCGAGGACGCGGTGGGAGCCGTACCACTTGTGGACGCCGTGCACTTCGAGCGCGGCGGGGGCGGCCTTCGGCAGGGTCTGCGCGGTGGTCATACGGCGGCCTCCCGGCTCAGCCGGGCCCGCAGGCCGGCGAGGACGGCCCGGGCCTTCTGCAAGGGGGTCGGCGGCAGGGTGCGGGTGGCGCCCCGGGCGTAGTACCGCTCGACGTAGAACTGGACGACGGACACGGCGCTGGTGAGGATCAGGTACCAGACGGTGGCGACCATCAGCAGCGGCACGACGTCACCGGGGTAGGTGCTGCCCATCGACTGCACCGTGCCGAACAGGTCGAGCAGCGACACGTAGAAGACCAGGGACGTGCTCTTGATGAGGCCGATGAGCTGGTTGACGTAGTTCGGGGTGATGGACCTGAGGGCCTGCGGGAAGACGATCCTGCGGAACTGGTAGCCCCGGGGCAGGCCGAGCGCGGCGGCGGCCTCGTGCTGTCCCTGGTCCACGGAGAGGATGCCGCCGCGGACCACCTCGGCCGCGTACGCCGCCTCGTTGAGGCTGAGGCCGATGACGGCGATCGTCATGTCCGTGGCCAGCCGGGACTCGTCGAAGGTGACGAAGGCGGGTCCGAACGGCACGCCGAGGCTCAACGTCTTGTACAGGGCACTGAAGTTGTAGAGGAAGATCAGTACGACGATGAGCGGTACGGAGCGGAACAGCCAGGTGTAGGTCCAGCTGACCGCGCGCAGAACCGGGCTCCCGGAGAGCCGGGCGAGTGCCAGCAGGATGCCGCCGAGGAGCCCCAGGACGGCGCTGAGCGCGGCGACTTCGAGGGTGACGAGGAGGCCGTCGAGGACGGTGGGGCGCAGGAACCAGTAGCGGAAGCGGTCCCACTGGTAGAAGGGGTTCGTGACCAGTCCGTGCAGGATCTGCGCGACGAGTACGAGGACGGCGGCGGTGACGATCCACCGGCCGGGCCGGCGCAGCGGCTGGACCGGCTGGGCGGACAGGGGTTTTGACGGTGTGTCGGCGGGGGCCGGCGCCTCGGCTAGGGAGACGGCGGCGCCTGCGGGTTCACTCATGGCGGGCTCCGGCGGAGTCGGTCACCCCGGGGCCGCGCGGGAGCGGAGGTGGGCCACGACGGCACTGGGGCACGAGGCGGCGCACTAACAGGCGCGGAACCGGGGGCTGGGCGGACAACGGCACACCGGACGGACGGTGTGCGGCGGGAACGCGGGGGCTGGGAGGAGACGTCAGCCCTGACAGCGGGCAGAGCCCGGTGCGGTACACAGTGCGCTGTTCACGCGGAGCAGATCGACGGCGCGGTCGGCGACGAGGAGACCGGCGTACGACGGTACGCAGCCCTGGGGGCGGCTCGCGGCCGTCCTGGGAGCTGCGTACATGGCGTCACCTGTCACTGTTCCGGCCCCGTGGGGCCTCGCGCTTACCGAAAACGTCATCCGGTCCGGTCGTCACCTGGGGCACCCCACCGCGGTGCGAGGGTTGCCGGTCAGCGAGCCAGGGCTTGGCGCTGACGCTCATGACCGTTCTGAGCCGTAAGTAAGGCAGTTGCCCGTTCGAATGTCAACGGCCGTCCGCCCAGTGGACCTCGGCGGCCCGCTCTCACCTGCGCGAAGCGTCCGGGGCATCCGCGGCGTGGCCTGCCCAGTCCAGGATCTGGACAGCGGCTCCGGCGGCCTCCAGGCCCTGGCAGCGACCGTGGTGGCGGCGGGCGATGCCGTCGAGGTCGAGGTGGCGGCCGAAGGCGGGGTGGGCGGCCAGGCGGCGGGCGTAGGCCCACAGGGCGTGGTGGCCGACGATGCGGTGCACGGCGGAGGCGTCGAGGTGGCAGCGGTGGACGGTGTCGAGTTGCACGAGGGTGACCCACAGCTCGATGTCGGCGGCGGTGAGCCGGTCGTCGGCCAGGTACTCCGCGCCGCTCAGCCGCCGCTCCAGCCGGCCCAGGGTGTCCAGCAGCACGTCGAGGGCGGCGGCCCGTTCGGCGGGGTCGGCACCGGCGCGGCCGGCGCCCTGCGCGGCCTCCTCGATGCCCTCGGCGCACATCCGCTCGACGGCCTCGATCACGGACTCCAGGCCGGAGGGGTACAGGCGGGCGTCGCCGCCCGGCCGGAACCGGTCCAGGTCGCGCAGGATGTCGGGGGTGTGGGTGCTGACGATGCGTCCGGACCAGTCGTCGCTGAGCACGGGCGCGAGCGCCGGGCCGGTGTAGTGGTGGGCGCTCGCCTCGTAGAGCGGGCGGAGCACGGCGTGGCCGCCGCCGGGACAGTCCGGGACAGCGGGCAGGAGGGTGACGGGACAGCGGTCGTCCAGGCCGAGCAGGCTGTGGCCGACGGCGAGGCGCAGCCCGTCGGGGCAGGCGGTCGACAGATGGAGCCGGTAGCGGTGCGGCACGGCGTAGTGGCCGCTGCGCGCGTCCCGGCCGATCCGGCCTCGGAAGACGGGCGCGGTACCGCGGGTGGACGGGACGGCGGCGAGCGGAGTGATGGACATGCGTCTCCCCGGGTGGTGGGTGTGCGAAGGGGCGCGCCGGCACGGGCGTGACCGGTCGGTGGGGGCGGAGGGGCGGCCCGGCTCAGCGGTGGCGGCTGATCGCGCTGCACACGCGCTGGAGGTCGATGTGGCGACGGGAGGTGAGCAGGGGGGCGCACAAGGGCGTCCGGCCGGTCCGGCCGGTGCCCGTTGCGCGGCGCGTCATGATTCCCTACCTGTTCACTAGGATTCCCTCCCTGGAGTGTCGATCGGGCTCCGTACGACGTCAAGGGGGCGTCCACGCCTGGGGATCGAGGTCGGCGCCGGGTACTCCTCAGGGAGAGAAACATGTGACATAGTACTGGCGTGGCGAAGCTACTGACCTGCGATGTCGTGGTCGTCGGGGCCGGAATGACGGGCGCGGCCTGTGCCCTGTACGCCGCGCGCGCCGGACTCGACGTACGACTGGTGGACCGGGGCCCGGTGGCCGGCGGTACCACCGGAGCCGGCGAGGGCAACCTCCTCGTCTCCGACAAGGAGCCGGGCCCGGAACTCGAACTCGCGCTGCTGTCGGCCCGGTTGTGGGCCGAGCTGGCGGGGGAACTGGGCGCCGCGATCGAGTACGAACCCAAGGGCGGCCTCGTGGTCGCCTCCACGCCCGGCGCCCTGACCGCCCTGCGGGACTTCGCCGCGGACCAGCGGACCGCCGGCGTCACCGCCGTACCGGTCGACGCCGACCAGGTCGCCGAGCTGGAGCCGCACGTGGCGCCCGGCATGGCGGGCGCGGTGCACTACCCGCAGGACGCCCAGGTCATGCCCGCGCTGGCGGCCGCACACCTGGTCCGCGCCTCCGGCGCCGCCCTGCACACCGGCCGTACGGTGACCGGGGTGCTGCGCACCGCGCGGGGAGCCGTCCGCGGCGTCCGCACCGACCGGGGCGACATCCACGCACCGGCGGTGGTGAACGCGGCCGGCACCTGGGGCGGCGACCTCGCCTCGCTCGCCGGCGTCCGGCTGCCGGTGCTCCCCCGGCGCGGCTTCGTACTGGTCACCGAGCCGCTGCCGCGCATGGTCCGGCACAAGGTGTACGCGGCGGACTACGTGGCCGACGTGGCCAGCGACTCGGCCGCGCTGCGCAGCTCACCGGTCGTGGAGGGCACGGCCGCCGGTCCGGTGCTGATCGGCGCCACCCGGGAACGGGTCGGCTTCGACCGGTCGTTGTCGCTGACCGCGATGCGGGCGCTCGCCGCCGGGGCGATCGGGCTGTTCCCGTTCCTGCGAGGGGTCCGCGCGCTGCGCACGTACGCGGGCTTCCGGCCGTACCTGCCGGACCATCTGCCGGCGATCGGGCCCGATCCGCGGGTGCCCGGCCTGTTCCACGCCTGCGGGCACGAGGGCGCCGGCATCGGACTGGCCCCCGGCACCGGGCGGTTGATCGCGCGGACGCTCACCGGGAAGGCGCCGGAGCTGGACCTCACGCCGTTCCGGCCGGAGCGGTTCGACACCGAGGGAGGCGACGTCCAGTGAATCCGAGGGAGTTGACCCGGGCCCGGCCGGGTCCCGCCCACACCGTGACCTTCGACGGCCGGCCCCTGGAGGCGCTGCCGGGCCAGACGGTCGCGGCGGTGCTGTGGGCGGCGGGCGTGACGTCCTGGCGCAGCACACGGGACGCCGGGCGGCCCCGCGGGGTGTTCTGCGGGATCGGGGTGTGCTTCGACTGCCTGGTCACCGTCAACGGCCGCCCCAACCAACGGGCCTGCCTGGTTCCGGTGCGCCCGGGAGACGACATCCGCACGCAGGAGGGGACGGGCCGGGACGATGACTGAACGACCGCGCCTCGCCGTCGTCGGCGCGGGCCCGGCCGGGCTCGCCGCGGCGCTGGCGGCGGCAGCACGGGGCGTCCAGGTGACCCTGGTCGACGCCGCCGACCGGGCCGGCGGACAGTTCTACCGGCAGCCCGCCGCCGCCCTCGGCGCCCGCCGGCCGCAGGCCCTGCACCACCAGTGGCGCACCTGGGAGCGGCTGCGGGACGGCCTGGACCGGCACCGCACGGCCGGCCGGATCACCCATCTGACCGACCATCACGTCTGGTGCGTCGTACGGGACTCCGCCTCCGCAGCGTTCGCCGTGCACGCCCTGCTCGGCCCCGCCCAGGAGGACGGCGTCACCGTGCACGCCGACGCGGTGCTGCTCGCCACCGGCGCCTACGAGCGGGTGCTGCCCTTCCCCGGCTGGACGCTGCCCGGCGTCGTCACGGCGGGCGGGGCGCAGGCCATGCTCAAGGGCGGTCTGGTGCTGCCCGGCCGCAGGGTGGTGGTGGCCGGGACCGGACCGCTGCTGCTGCCGGTGGCCGCCGGGCTCGCCGCGGCCGGCGCGCGGGTCGCCGCGCTGGTGGAGTCCGCCGGTCCCGGCGCGCTGCTGCGCCGGGCGCCGGCCCTGGCCGCACAGCCCGGCAAACTCGCCGAGGGCGCCGGCTACGCGGCCCGGCTGGGGCGGCACGGCGTGCGCACCCTGGCCCGGCACACCGTCGTGGCGGCGCACGGCACCGACCGGCTGGAGGCGGTGACGGTGGCCGCGCTGGACCGGGACGGACGCCCGCGGCCCGGCAGCGCCCGGCGCATCCCCTGCGACACCCTGGCCGTGGGCCACGGCATGCTGCCGCACACCGACCTCGCCGAGACCCTCGGCTGCACCCTGTCCGGCACCGCCGTACGGGTCGACGCCGAACAGCGCACCGACGTGCCGGGCGTCTGGGCCGCCGGGGAGGCCACCGGCGTCGGCGGCGCGGCGCTCGCGCTCGCCGAGGGGCACATCGCCGGGCGCTCGGCCGCCGCCCGGCTGCGCGGCACCGCCCCCGACCCGGGCGGCTGGGGCGCCGCCGCCCGGACCCGCACCCGGCTGCGCGCGTTCGCCACGGCCCTGGACGCGGTGTACGCCCCGCCGGCGGGCTGGGCGGACCGGGTCCGGGACGAGACGGTGGTGTGCCGCTGCGAGGAGGTCACCGCCGGGGAGGTGCGCGGGGCCGTCGACTCGCTCGGCGCGGGAGACCTGCGCACGGTGAAGCTGCTCACCCGGGCCGGGATGGGCTGGTGCCAGGGGCGGATGTGCGCGCCCGCGGTGGCGGGCCTGGCCGGCTGCCCGCTCACCGCCGGACGGCGGCCGTTCGCCCGGCCGGTACCGCTCGGCGTCCTGGCCGCCCTGCCGGAGACGGAGTGAGGCCGCGGCAGGTCCCATCCCGAACCGGCCTTCTGAACCGCTCAGTAATATGTCACACCCCATTGAATGAGGGATCACCATGAGCAACTCTGAGCACCGCCCCTGGCGCGGCATCCTCGTCGCCACCGCCCTCCCGCTGCGCGCCGACCTCTCGGTCGACCACGACCGCTACGCCGAGCACTGCGCCTGGCTCGTCGCGAACGGCTGCGACGGCGTCGTGCCGAACGGCTCGCTCGGCGAGTACCAGGTGCTCACCCCCGAGGAGCGCGCCCGGGTGGTGGAGACCGCCGTGGCCGCGATCGGCGGGGAGCGGGTGATGCCGGGCGTCGCCGCGTACGGCTCGGCCGAGGCCCGCCGCTGGGCCGAGCGGGCGGCCGAGGCCGGCTGCGCGTCGGTGATGCTGCTGCCGCCCAACGCCTACCGCGCCGACGAGCGCTCCGTCCTCGCCCACTACGCGGAGGTCGCGAAGGCGGGCCTGCCGGTGGTGGCGTACAACAACCCGATCGACACGAAGGTCGACCTGGTGCCCGAACTCCTCGCCCGGCTGCACGGCGAGGGGCTCGTCCACGCGGTCAAGGAGTTCTCCGGTGATGTCCGCCGCGCCTACCGCATCGCCGAACTCGCCCCGGAGCTCGACCTGTTGATCGGCGCCGACGACGTGCTGCTGGAGCTGGCGGTGGCCGGCGCCAAGGGCTGGGTGGCCGGCTATCCGAACGCGCTGCCGCGCGCGTCGGCGGAGCTGTACCGGGCCGCGCTGGCCGGTGACCTGACCACCGCGCTCCCCCTGTACCGGCAACTGCACCCGCTGCTGCGCTGGGACTCGAAGACGGAGTTCGTCCAGGCGATCAAGCTCTCCATGGACGTCGTCGGGCGGTACGGCGGCCCGGTGCGCCCGCCGCGCGTGCCGCTGCTCCCCGAGCAGGAGGCCGCGGTCCGTGCGGCCACCGAGAAGGCCGTCGCCGCCGGCCTGGCGTGAGAGGAACCGGACCATGCGCAGCAAGCTCGTCCTGCACGCCGTCGACTCGCACACCGAGGGCATGCCGACCCGCGTGATCACCGGCGGGATCGGCACCATCCCGGGGGCGACCATGAACGAACGGCGGCTGTGGTTCCGCGAACACCGCGACGACGTCAAACAGCTGCTGATGAACGAGCCGCGCGGACACGCCGCGATGAGCGGCGCGATCCTTCAGCCGCCGACCCGCCCCGACTGCGACTGGGGCGTGGTCTACATCGAGGTCTCCGGCTATCTGC
Source organism: Streptomyces canarius (assembly GCF_014650735.1). Classification (NCBI taxonomy): domain Bacteria; kingdom Bacillati; phylum Actinomycetota; class Actinomycetes; order Kitasatosporales; family Streptomycetaceae; genus Streptomyces; species Streptomyces canarius. Next base: position 101,905 of record NZ_BMVN01000018.1, on the reverse strand, counting down.
CGATGTGCGGGCACGGCACGATCGGCGTGGCGACCGTGCTGGTCGAGACCGGCATGGTGGAGGTCACGGAACCGGTGACCACGATCCGGCTCGACACCCCGGCGGGGGTCGTGGTCGCCGAGGTCGCGGTGGAGGACGGCGCCGCGCGGAACGTGACGCTGAGGAACGTGCCGTCGTTCGCCGTCGCCCTGGACCGCGAGATCACCCTCCCGGACGGCCGTACCGTCACCTACGACCTGGCCTACGGCGGCAACTTCTACGCGATCCTGCCGCTCGACGCCTTCGGGCTGCCCTTCGACCGCGCCCGCAAGGACGACATCCTCACGGCCGGCCTGTCCCTGATGGACGCGATCAACGCGGAGGCGGAGCCGGTGCATCCGGAGGACCCCTCGATCCGGGGCTGTCACCACGTCCACCTCCACGCGCCCGGCGCCACGGCCCGGCACTCCCGGCACGCCATGGTCATCCACCCCGGCTGGTTCGACCGGTCCCCGTGCGGCACGGGGACCAGCGCGCGCATGGCGCAACTGCACGCGCGCGGCGAACTCCCGCTGCACACCGAGTTCGTGAACGAGTCGTTCATCGGCACCCGGTTCACCGGCCGGCTGCTGGGGACCGCGGAGGTCGGCGGGGTCCCGGCCGTGCTGCCCAGCTTCACCGGCCGCGCGTGGATCACGGGGACCGCGCAGTACCTGCTGGACCCGGCCGATCCGTTCCCGGAAGGGTTCGTCCTGTAGCGTCCTCTACACTCACCCCGGTGATGCGTGACATGGCACAGAACACCCAGGGCGACCAGATGCCCGCGCTGCCCCGGCTCGGCGGCCGGCGGAGCAGCTACCGCGAGCGGGTCGCGGACGCCCTGCGCGCCGCGCTGATCGCGGGCGAGCTGCGGCCGGGCGAGGTGTACTCGGCGCCCTCGCTGGCCGCCCGGTTCGGCGTCTCGGCCACCCCGGTGCGGGAGGCGATGCTCGACCTGGCCAAGGAGGGCCTGGTCGACACCGTGCCCAACAAGGGCTTCCGGGTCACCGCCGTCTCCGACAGGCAGCTGGACGAGTACACGCACATCCGGGCGCTCGTCGAGATCCCCACCGTGGTGGACCTGGCCCGCACGGCCGACCGCGTCTCCCTGGAGGCGCTGCGCCCGGCGGCCCGGGAGATCGTCACCGCCGCGGTGGCGGGCGACCTGATCGCCTACGTCGAGGCCGACACCCGCTTCCACCTCGGGCTGCTCGCCCTGGCGGGCAACTCCCACCTGGTCGAGGTCGTCGCCGACCTGCGCAAACGCTCTCGTCTGTACGGCCTGACCGCGCTGGTGGAGGCGGGCCGGCTGCTCGCCTCCGCCGAGGAGCACCTGGAGCTGCTGGACGCCCTGCTGGAGCGCGACGAGAAGGCCGTGCACACGATCATGACCCGGCACCTGGGGCATGTGCGCAGCCTGTGGGCGGCGACGGACTGATCGGCGTGCGGCGCGGGACATCTCACGGCCGGGGATCCGCGCCGCGACGGTTTTTGCACGATCCGGCACCCCGCACGGAACAAAAATCGGTGATTTTGCGCCACATCGGCACATCCCCGACCATGGGACGCGTCCCGGTGATCCCGGGAACACCAGTTCCATGAGAGGCGCACCACCCATGCACAACACCGGAACCGTCCCGCAGTCGGCTCCGGCCCCCGCGGAGATCCCCGCGGAGACCCCCACGGCTCCCGTCGAGGACCCGCACGGCGACACCGGCAGGCATGCCCGCCGGTTCGGCCTGCCCGTCGCCACCGCCCTGGTCATGGGCAACATCATCGGCGGCGGCATCTTCCTGCTCCCCGCCTCCATCGCCCCCTACGGCACGGTCAGCCTGGTGGCCTTCGGGGTGCTGACCGTCGGCGCCATCGCGCTGGCCCTGGTCTTCGGCCGGCTCGCCGCGCGCGACCCGCGCACCGGCGGCCCCTACGTCTACGCCCGCGAGGCGTTCGGCGACTTCGCGGGCTTCCTCGCGGCCTGGTCGTACTGGATCACCACCTGGGTGTCGAACGCCGCGCTCGCCGTGGCCGCCGTCGGCTACCTCGACGTGCTGATCCCGGTGAACCAGCACCGCTGGACCGCCTGCCTGGCCGCGCTGGTCCTCCAGTGGCTGCCCGCCCTCGCCAACTTCGCGGGCACCCGGTACGTGGGTGCCGTGCAACTGGTGTCCACGGTGCTGAAGTTCGTGCCGCTGCTGCTCGTCGCGGTCGGCGGGCTGTTCTTCTTCGACCCCGACCGGCTCGGCCCGTTCAACTCCAGCGGCCAGGGCGCGATCGGCGCGGTGTCGGCCTCCGCCGCCCTGCTCCTCTTCTCCTACCTCGGGGTGGAGTCCGCCGCCGTCAGCGCGGGCGAGGTCAGGAACGCCCGCCGCAACGTGGGGCGGGCCACCGTGATCGGCACCGCGGGGGCGGCGCTGGTGTACCTGCTGGGCACGCTGTCGGTGTTCGGCACGGTCGCGCACGACCGCCTGGTGACCTCCACCGCGCCGTTCTCGGACGCCGTGAACACGATGTTCGGCGGCAGCTGGGGCGGTACGGCCGTGGCGCTCGCCGCCCTCGTGTCGATGACCGGCTGCCTCAACGGCTGGACCCTGCTGAGCGCCCAGACACCGTACGCGGCGGCCCGCGACGGGCTGTTCCCGAGCGCCTTCACGCGCCGGCGGCGGGGCGTGCCCACGGTCGGGGTGGGCGTGACGGTCGTCCTCGCCTCGCTGCTCACCGTCTACAACTACTTCTCGGGCTCGGGCAAGGTCTTCGAGGTCCTGGTCCTGGTCACCACGTTCACCGCGACCGTGCCGTACCTGCTGGCCGCCGCCGCGCAGATCTTCCACCTCGTGTCCGGCCGTCCCGAGGCCGTCGACCGGGCCCGGCTGGTGCGGGACTGCGTGGTCACCGCGGTGGCCGCCGCCTTCTCGGTCTGGCTGATGGCGGGCGCCGGCTACGCGGCGGTCTACCAGGGCGTGCTGTTCCTGTTCGCCGGGATCATCGTCTACGCGGTGATGGCCGCGCGACGGCAGCGCAAGCGGACGATGCCCTCGGCGACCGGACGCTGACGTACCGGCCGGCCGGTCCCCTCAGGCGCCGCCGGACGCCGTGCGCGGGGGCGTGCTGTGTACTCCCGGCCGGTACTTGGGGATGCGGATCGTGATCTTCATGCCGGCTCCGACGCCGGTCTCGATCACCAGCCCGTGGTCGTCGCCGTAGACCTGCCGCAGCCGCTCGTCCACGTTACGCAGCCCGATGCCCGTCGGGCTGCCCTCGCCGCGCAGGATCCGGCGCAGCCGCTCCGGTTCCATGCCGACCCCGTTGTCCTCGATGACGATCCGGGCCAGCGCCCCCTCGTCCAGCGCGGTGATGCTGATCCGGCTGCGCTCGACGCTCTCCTCCAGCCCGTGCTTGACGGCGTTCTCCACCAGCGGCTGGAGGCACAGGAAGGGCACGGTCACGGGCAGCACCTCGGGGGCGATCTGGAGGGTCACGCGCAGCCGCTGCCCGAACCGGGCGCGGACCAGTTCCAGGAACTGCTCGATGGAGCGCAGCTCCTCGGCCAGGGTGGTGAACTCGCCGTGCCGGCGGAAGGAGTAGCGGGTGAAGTCGGCGAACTCCAGGAGGAGTTCGCGTGCCCGCTCGGGGTCGGTGCGGACGAACGAGGCGATCGCCGCCAGGGAGTTGTAGATGAAGTGCGGGGAGATCTGCGCGCGCAGCGCCCGGATCTCCGCCTCGATCAGTCCCGTGCGGGCCCGGTCCAGCTCGGCGAGTTCGAGCTGGACGGAGATCCAGCGCGCCACCTCCTCGGCGGCCCGCAGGAGGGACGCCGACTCCCGGACGCCGAGCACGACGAGGGCGCCGAGCACCCGCCGGTCGACGGTGAGCGGCACGGCCGCGCCCCAGCGCACGGGACAGTCCGGGTCCGGGCAGCCGACGGCGAAGGTCTGGGCGCGGCCGGTGTCGAGCACCTGACGGACCCGGTCCAGGACGGTGTCCTCGTGGTGCCGGCCCGGCCCGTCCCAGGCCAGCGGCCGGTCCCGGTCGGTGAGGCCGAGCGCGGCCGTGCCGAACAGCGGCCGGAGTCGTCGTACCGCCTTGCGGGCCGCGTCCTCGGTGAGTCCGGCGCGCAGCGGGGGCGCGGCCTCCGAAGCGGTGTGCAGGGTGTGGAAGGTGGCGCGTTCCACGGGGGTGCCGGGGTCCGTCCCGCCTTCGGCGGCGCGGCGGGCCAGCAGGCGTCCGGCGGCGAGACCCCCGGCGAACAGCAGCGGGGCCCCGGCGGCGAGGAGGGCGAACTGGTTCACGCGCGGGCCCCCTCGGCCGCGGGCCGGTGGGTCGTCATGGGGTGGTCACTCCTCGGCGGGTGGGGGGCGCGCCCTGGCCGGCGGGGCGTTCGGGCAGGTGGAGGCGGGCCATGGCGGCCTCGGTGCCGGCCGGGATCCGGTCCCGGGTGGCCATGGAGACCAGGAGCATGGTCAGGAAGCCGAGCGGTACGGACCACACGGCCGGCCAGGCGAGCAGGGTGTGCGCCCAGCCGTCGGTCAGGGGCCCGGCGATGGTCAGGGCGACCGCGACGAGGGCGCTGCCGCCGCCGGTGAGCAGCCCCGCGACGGCGCCGGGCGCGGTGAGGCCGCGCCACCAGATGCCGAGCACCAGCAGCGGGCAGAAGGAGGAGGCGGCCACCGCGAAGGCGAGGCCCACGGCGTTGGCGACGGGGAGGTTGCCGGCGGCCACGCTCACCGTGACGGGCACCGCGACCGCCAGGAGCGTCGCCAGCCGGAAGTGGCGGACGCCGAGCGAGGGCAGTACGTCCTGGCTGAGCACGCCGGCGACGGACAGGGTGAGCCCGGAGGCGGTGGACAGGAAGGCGGCGCAGGCGCCGGCGGCGATCAGCGCGCCGAGCAGGTCGCCGCCCGGCCCGCCGACGAGGCGTTCCGGCAGGACGAGCACGGCGGCGTCCGTGGTGCCGGTGAGCAGCAGGTCGGGGGCGTAGATGCGGCCGAGCAGGCCGTAGAGGGGCGGCAGCAGGTAGAAGCCGCCGACCAGGGCGAGCACGATCACGGTGGTGCGCCGGGCGGCGCGGCCGTCGGGGTTGGTGTAGAAGCGGACGAGGACGTGGGGTAGCCCCATGGTGCCGAGGAAGGTGGCGAAGATCAGCCCGTACGTCGTGTAGAGCGGGTGATCGTCCTTGCCGCCCGACAGGGGCGCCGCCCAGCTGGAGGCTCCGGTGCGCCGTCCGTCGTCGGACGCGCGCTCGGGCACCGGGGTGTCCGGCGGGAACCGGAGGGTCGTGCCGGCCCGGACCTCGTGCACCCCGGGGTCGAGCAGCAGGCGGCCGTTGTCGTAGCCCTGTCCGTCCACGGCGCCGGTCGCGACGGCCCGCAGCGGCGTCTCGATCCGGATGCGGACGGTGGTCTCGACGGTGACCTGGGTGTGCCGGCGGAAGGTCGGCGGTTCGTCCAGGGCGCCGGCGGGGCGCGGGTCGCCGTGCCAGGCGAGCACCAGGAAGATCGCGGGCACGAGCAGGGCGGTCAGTTTCAGGCAGTACTGGAAGGCCTGGACGAAGGTGATGCTGCGCATGCCGCCGGCGGCCACGGCCAGGGTGACGACGACGGCGACGAGCACCCCGCCGAGCCAGCGCGGTGCGCCGGTGACCAGGCCGAGGGTGAGGCCCGCGCCCTGGAGCTGGGGCAGCAGGTAGAGCCAGCCGACGCCGACGACGAGCACGCTGGCGACGCGCCGGGCGGCCCTCGACTCCAGCCGCGCGTCGGCGAAGTCGGGCAGGGTGTACGCCCCGGAGCGGCGCAGCGGGGCGGCGACGAACACGAGCAGCACGAGGTAGCCGGCGGCGTAGCCGACGGGGAACCAGAGCATCTCGACGCCCTCGGCGGCGACGAGTCCGGCGATGCCGAGGAAGGAGGCCGCCGACAGGTACTCGCCGCTGATGGCCATGGCGTTGAGGTACGGCGGAACGGTACGGGAGGCGACGTAGAAGTCGGAGGTGGTGCGGGAGATGCGCAGCCCTGTCGAGCCGATCACCAGGGTCGCGACGACCGCCGCCGACACGGCCACGATGCCGTACGTCTGGTTCACCGGGCGGCCCCCGCGCGGCCGGGCCGGTGGTGCGGAGCGTCGGTCACCGTCAGACCCTTTCGGCGAGGTCCGCGGTGTCCCGTTCGTTGCGTTCGGCGCGTACGACGTACCAGCGGCCGATGACGACGAGCGCCGGGTAGACGGCGACGCCGAGGACGGCCCACACGACCAGGGCGCTGCCCGGCCGGGCCCCCGTGTCCGGCCGGGCCGTGAGGACGAGGGGCAGTGGCCCGAGGAGGACGACGAGCAGACCGAACGCGAGGAGGCCGAGCCGGAGTTGACGGCGTATCAGGGCGCGAAGCGCGAGGGATTCGACGGCCGGGCCCTCCTCACCGGCCCGGACGGCACCGGGGCGGGCGTGACCTTGGCCTCCATGGCCCCCGTGGTCCACGCGGGCCGCACGCGGAGTCCCCGTGACCACTTCACGTCGAGGAGTCCCAGGAGCACCCATGCCGCGTCCTCCGACCGCGATGATCACACGTCGCAGTGGAGTGTACGCACCAGGGAACCAAAGCGACAGCTTCCGGTCAGCGACCGTTGCCGGGCGGGTCCGTCGTGGCCTTCTCGACCAGCAGATCCCGCAGTTCACGGGCGCACCGGCGGCTCACGACCAGCACCGTCGCGCCGATCCGGACCGTCAGCCTGCCCCCGTCGACCCGCAGTGCGTCGATGCGGGCGAGGGAGACGAGATGGCGCCGGTGGATCCGCACGAAGCCCTTCGCCCGCCAGCACTCCTCCAGCGTGGACAACGGGATGCGCACCAGGTGGCTGTCCTGGCGGGTGTGGAGCCGGGCGTGGTCGCCGTGGGCCTCGGCACGGGTGATGTCGGCGACGGGCAGGAACCGTGTGACCCCCTCGCGCTCCACCGGGACGCCGTCGGCGAGCGGCCGGGGCCCGGAGCGACCCGGGTGGGGGGCGCGGTCGGCCGCGACCAGTTCGGCGACCCGCCGCACCGCCTCGGCCAGGCGCTCGCGCCGCACCGGTTTGAGCAGCCAGTCGACGGCCCGGAGCCCGGGCGCCCGGAGGGCGTACTCCTCGTGCTCCGCGTGCGCGGAGACGAAGACGACGCGGGGCGGCTCGGCCCGACCGGCGAGCAGCCGGGCGAGGTCCAGACCGCTGAGACCCGCCATGCGGACGTCCAGGAACACCGCGTCGACGTCGGCCGCACCGTCCGTCCCCCGCCGGCCCAGCCGCCGCAGCGCCTCGGCCGCTTCGAGGACCCCCTCCGCCGACCGCACCCGGGGATCGGCCCGCAGCAGGAACAGCAGTTCGGCGAGCGCCGGTTCCTCGTCGTCGACGGCCAACACCCGAAGCATGGCGACTCCCCCAGGAAGCGGACGGGCGGGGGCCGTGGGCGTGCGGTGTCCCCGTGCAGGAGCACGGGGCGGGGAGCCGACGGGTTCAACGGGACGGAGGCGTCCGGTCCCCGGGCACAGCACAGGGCCGGTTCCGGATGGCTCCGGAACCGGCCCTGGTCTACGACTCTCACGAGTCGGGACGACAGGATTTGAACCTGCGACCCCTTGACCCCCAGTCAAGTGCGCTACCAAGCTGCGCCACGTCCCGCCGCGGTCTCACGCGGAGCGTTCCGCGTGATCACGCAGGTCAACCCTACCGCACCTGAGCGGGTGCCCGTGTCGCCCCCGGTACGGCGTCCGGGACGGACGGGCGGCCGGTGCGGTGGACCGGGACGAGGAGGGCGGCGCCGGTCGCGGCCAGGCAGAGGACGGCGAGCAGGGCCCAGCCGTGGGTGTAGCCGGAGGCGTACGGCAGGCCCGAGGGCTGGAGCCGGCCGGTGACCAGGACGCTGGTGAGCGCGGCGCCGATCGAGCCGCCGATGGTGCGGATGTTGGCGTTCATGCCGGTCGCGGCGCCGGTCTGCTCCGCCGGCACGCTGCCCACGATGAGGTTGGCCATCGAGGCGAAGGCGAGTCCGATGCCGAGGCCGAACAGGCCCGAGACGACGGCCACCTGCCACTGCTCGTCGTGCCAGAGGGTGAGGAAGCCGCAGGCCAGCGCGCCGAGCGCGGCACCCGTGGTGAGCAGTGCCTTCGCGCCGACGCGGGGCTCCAGGCGGCCCGACAGGACGCCGGAGAGGAACATCGCGACCAGCATCGGCAGCATGAGCAGTCCGGAGGCGGTGACGCCGGCGCCGAAGCCGTAACCGGCCGCGGACGGCGTCTGGACGAAGCCCGGCAGGAAGGACCAGATGGAGTACATGCCGGCGCCGAACAGCAGCGCGGCCGTGTTGGTCGTCCACACCGCGGGCAGCCGCAGCACCCGCAGGTCGATGAGCGGGTTGCGCGAGCGGGCCTCGGTCACCAGCCACACGCCGAACAGCACGACGGCGGCGGCGAACGGACCGAGCACCTTCGCCGAGCCCCAGCCCCACTGGCCGGCCTGGCTCAACGGCAGCAGCAGGGCCACCAGCCAGCCGGAGAGCAGCACGGCCCCGCTCCAACTGACCTTCCCCCGCGCCCGCTTGGGCGACTCGGGGACGTAGCGCAGCGCGATCAGGGCCGTCGCGGCGACGATCCCCACCGGGATCCAGAACAGCCAGCGGTAGTCGAGCGCGGACACGATCGGACCGGCGGCCACGATGCCGACCCCGCCGCCCGCGGCGATCACGGCGGAGAGGTTGCTGATGCTGCCGCTGACCTCGCCGGGGGCGAACTCGTCCCGGATGATGCCGAAGGAGAGCGGGAACAGGGCGCCGCCGACGCCCTGGACGACGCGGGCGATGATGAGCACACCGATGTTCGGGGCGAGCGCGGCGACGAGACAGCCCGCCAGGACGGCCAGCAGGACGGCGACGAGGGTCCGCTTCTTGCCGGCGAGGTCGCCGACCCGGCCGAGGATCGGGGTGAAGACCGAGGCGGACAGCAGGTAGGCCGTCATCACCCAGGTCGCGGTGGACTGCGAGGTGTGCAGGGCGTGTTGGACGGTCGGCAGGGCCGGCGCGATCAGCGACTGGAGCATGGAGAACACGCCGGCACCGGTCGCGAGGACCGCGAAGGTGAGGCGAGTGGACGCGCGGGGCATGAAGAAGCCTCTCCGAAATCAGGGGCGCGGAGGGAGAACAGGGACGCGGAGGGTCGGTACCGAGTGGGCCGGGCACCGGGGGCGCGGTCGTACGGGCCGCGCCACGGAAATGCCCGAGCCGGCTCCGCGGGCCGCGTCCGGCCACGGCGGAGCCGACCCCGCACTGTTAAAGTGGAGGTATGCCTCCACTGTAGCGGAGGTACACCTCCGGTTCCAGTCGATTCCCTCCCGGGAGGCAGCAGTGACGGCCACGCCGTTCCCCGTCAGCGAGATCGTGGCGGCCCGACGGCCGCACCGTAAGGACGCCGCCCGCAACTACGACGCCCTGCTCGGCGCGGCCCGCGAGGCGTTCGCGGAGCACGGCGCCGACGCCTCCCTGGAGGACATCGCCCGCCGCGCGGGCGTCGGCATCGGCACCCTGTACCGGAACTTCCCGACCCGCCGCGACCTGTTCGAGAGCGTCTACGCCGACGAGGTCAACGCCCTGTGCCGGGTGGCCGTCGAGCTCGCGGACCGGGAACCGTGGGAGGCGCTGACGGCCTGGCTGAACCGGTTCGCCGGGTACATGGTCACCAAGCGCGCCGTGCGCGAGGCCCTCGACGGCGAGTCGGACATCTTCCAGTCCTGCCGCGACTCCATGTTCGCGGCCGGCGGCCCCCTGCTGGAGCGCGCGCAGCGGGCCGGCGCCGCCCGGACGGACATGGACTTCGGTGATCTGGTGCGGATGGTCGCCGGGATCACGGCGACGGCGTTCGAGGACGACGCGCAGCGCGACCGGGTCCTCGCCATCGCCCTGGACGGAGTCCGCACCACCCGCTGAGCGCACCGGTCCGTGGACCGCCCGCCCCTACTTGATGAGCGCGTTCGCCACCACCACCACGACCCCCAGGCACGCGTCCCCGAGCCCCATGAGGACGGCGGTCGGCCAGCGGCGCCCCGACCAGCGGGCGGTGACGAGGCCGATGCCGAAGAGGATCACGATGTTGAGGACGAACGCCACGTACTCGACGCCTTTCGCGGGCCACCACCCCCAGCGCGCGCCCGCGAGCAGGAAGACCGTGGGCAGCACGGCCGTGACCAGCGGCCACTCGTTGCGCACGGCGAACAGGACGTCCCACCGGCCGTGCGGGGCGCGCTCGGCGATGTAGTGGGCGTAGCCGTGGGCGAGGGCGGAGGCACACGCGGTCACCAGCACCCATGCCGCGTCGTAGCCGCGGACGTCGGCGGACGTGTGCCCGTACTGGGTGAGCGCGGCGACCATCGAGCTGGCGAGGACGGCGCCGTACACCCCGCCGAACAGGACGATCTCCCGTGTGTCGTGCTGCCGGGGCGGCGCCGGTCCGGCCGCCGTGGAGTCAGCCATGCCCCCACGATCACCCGGGCCCCGCGCCCCCGCCAGCCGGCGCTCCCCGACGAAGTGTCCCCCGACCAGGCCCGATGCCCCACACACTGTCCATGGCGGCGCGGCTGCCGCACCGGCCAGGGTCGGTGGCATGACGCACAGCTTCGCGCTCCACATCCCCGACGCCGACCTCGAACCCGAACCCCTGGACCCGGGGCTGATCGTGGCCGGGAACCCCGAGGTGACGGGGAAGGTGGTGTGGGAGTCGGCGGACGGCCGGCAGCTCCGCGGGATCTGGCAGATCACCCCGGGCGTGGTCACGGACACGGAGGCGGACGAGGTGTTCGTGGTGATCAGCGGCTCGGCGACCATCGAGGTCGAGGGCGGGCCGACGCTGAGGGTGGGGCCCGGCGACATGGCGGTGCTCCGCGCGGGCGACCGTACGACGTGGACCGTGCACGAGACACTGCGCAAGGCCTACGCGATCAACCTGTGAGGCCGCGTCCCCGCGTGAGGCCGTATCACCCCGGGAGGGCGTCCCCCGGCGGCCCCGTCGTCCCCCGGATCTCCAGGGTCGGCGTGGCCAGCCGCACCCGCCCCTCGGCGCCCGGCCGTTCGAAGCGGTCCAGCAGGCAGCGGGCGGCGCGCCGGCCCACCTCGTGCGGGGCGGTGTCGACGGTGGTCAGCCAGAGGTGCCGCAGCCGGGAGATGCTGGTGTTGTCGTACCCGGTCACCGACAGCTCGCCGGGCACCCTCAGCCCCAGCTCGCCGGCCGCCGACAGCGCGCCCACCGCGGCCATGTCGTTGACGGCGAACAGTGCCGTGGGCCGGTCGGGGCGGCTGAGCAGGCGGACGGTTCCGCGGTAGCCGCCCTCCTCGGTCAGGTCACCGGGTTCGACGAGCGGTTCGGCGCCGTGCGCCCGCATCGCCGTCTCGAAGCCCCGTCGGCGCAGTGCGCCGACGGCGCCGTGGCCGGCGAGGTGCGCGATCCGGCGGTGGCCGAGCCCGAGCAGATGCTCGGTGGCGAGCCGGGCGCCCCGCTCGTCGTCCCCGGCGACGACGTCCACGCCCGGCGGCTGCGCCTCGCGGGCACCCGCCACGACCACCGGCATCCGCCGCGCGAGCGCGCCGAGGCCGCCCGCGTCCGGGACCGTGCCGACCACCACCAGTCCGTCGACGCCCAGGTCCAGGAAGGGCTCGGCGAGGTCGTGGCCCATCCGCCGGCCCAGGCGGGCGTCGGCGAGGAGCATGTGCAGACCGGCCGCGTGCAGCAGGGAGTTCAGCCCGTCGAGCAGCTCCACGAACCAGGGGTTGCGCAGGTCGTCCAGGAGGACACCGATGGTGCGGGTGCGCTGCTCGCTCAGGCTGCGGGCCGCCGCGTTCGGCCGGTAGCCCAGCTCGCGCACGGCCCGCAGGACCGCCTCCCGCTTCTCGGGGCGTACCGGACCGGAGCCGCGCAGCACCAGGGACACGAGCGACTTCGACACGCCGGCCCGTTCGGCCACGTCACGGATCGTCGGCGGTCTCATGGGATGGACCGTTCCATGCGGCGCGCCGCGCTGTCAAAGGGTTGACACGCTGGTCATGTCCGAACAAAGGTGGCCCCGGAGCGGATCTGGACCGGTCCAACAACCGGTCCGAGGGAGAGGGGCTGTCATGGTGGACACGCTCGGCGTCGCCGTCATCGGGTTCGGCTGGATGGGCCGGGTGCACACCCAGGCGTACGCCCGTCTCCCGCACCACTACCCCCGGCTGCCGTTGCGGCCCCGGCTCGTCACCGTCGCCGAGGAGGTGCCGGGGCGGGCGGAGGAGGCCGCCGAGCGGTTCGGGTTCGCCTCGGCGACCCGGGACTGGCGCGAGGTGGCCGCCGACCCGCGCGTCCAGGCGGTGAGCGTCACCGCGCCGAACTTCCTGCACCGGGAGATCGGCGTGGCGATGGCCGAGGCCGGCAAGCACCTCTGGATCGAGAAGCCGGTGGGCCTGACCGCCGGAGACGCCCGCGCGGTCGCCGACGCCGTCGCCAAGGCCGGCGTGCGGGGCGCGGTCGGGTTCAACTACCGCAACGCGCCCGCCGTCGAGGCCGCCCGCGAGCTGATCGCCTCCGGCGAGATCGGCACGGTCACCCACCTCCGCATCCGCCTCTTCAGCGACTACGCGGCCCATCCGGACGGCGCCCTGACCTGGCGTTACGAGCGCGAGCGCGGCGGCAGCGGGGTGCTCGGCGACCTGGCCTCGCACGGCGCCGACCTGGCCCGCTTCCTGCTCGGCGACATCACCTCGCTCACCGCGGACACGGCGGTCTTCGTTCCGGAACGCGCCCGTCCGAGCGGGGCGACGGCCGGCCACGCGCTGGCCGCCGGCGGCGAGCCGGGCCCGGTCGAGAACGAGGACTACGTCAGCTGCCTGCTCCGCTTCGCCTCCGGCGCCCGCGGCGTCCTGGAGGCCTGCCGGGTCTCGGTCGGCGAGCAGAACAACTACGGCTTCGAGGTGCACGGCACCCGGGGCGCGGTGTTCTGGGACTTCCGCCGGATGAACGAGCTGAAGGTGAGCCGGGGCACGACGTACCAGGACCAGCCGGTGAGCACGGTGTACGTCGGTCCGGGTGCCGGGGAGTTCGCGGCGTTCCAGCCGGGCGCGGCCAACGCGATGGGCTACGACGACCTCAAGGTGATCGAGGCCTACCGCTTCGTCCGCTCCATCGCCGAGGGCACCCCGTACGGCACCACGCTCGCGGACGCGGTGCACAGCGCGACCGTGCTGGACGCGATGGCGGAGTCGGCCGCGAGCGGGACGTGGGTCACCCTGCCGGGGTCGTAGGCATGTTGTACGGCGTGACCACCTGGATCGCGGACGGCAGGACCGGCCCGGCCGGCGGCAGCGCGCCGTGGAAGCGCATCACCTCGTGGCAGGCCTCGCGCAGATCGTGCCGCAGGTCGTGGTGGAGCACGGCGGACAGGCGGTGCTCGCGCAGCAGCCGGGTGTTGTCGTGGTCGAGGTCGTGCGCGACGAACACGGCGCACTCGCGGCCGAGGTCGGCGAAGGCCCGCAGGGTGGCGTTGTTGCCGCCGCCGATGGAGTACACCGCCCGGATCCCCGGGTCGCGTTCCAGGGCGGTGCGGACCAGGTCGTACTGCGTGGCGTCCAGACCCTGGCCCTCGGCGATCTCCACCAGCGCCCGCTGCGGGTGCCGGGCCCGCATGACGCCGCGGAAGCCCATCTCGCGCTCCTCCTCGTTGCGGAAGAAGCCGCTGCTGAGGCTGGTGAGGACGTTGCCGGGCCGGTCCCCGAGCCACTGGCCCATCAGATAGGCGGCGGTCGCGCCGGCCGCCCGGTTGTCGATGCCGACGTAGCCGACGCGTCCGCTCGCGGGCAGGTCGGTGACGAGGGTGACGACCGGGACCCCGGCGGCGGTCAGCCGGCCGACGGCCGCGGTGACCTCGGGGACGTCCGGCGCCTTGAGGATCACGCCCTGCGAGCCGCGGCGGGCGATCCGGTCGAGCGTGCCGACCAGCTCGCGGACCGGGCCGGTCTCCCGGAAGTGGAAGCGGGAGCGCACGACGGCCGGGTGCAGGGCAGGCAGTTCGGCCTCCAGGGCGGCGCGTACGGCCGTGGTGAACCGCTCGGGCGCCTGGGCCACGATGTCGACCATGAAGGTACGGCCGACCAGCCGGACCTGGGTGCGCTGCCGGTCGAGATCGGCGATGGCCCGGTGCACCTCCCGCGCGGTGCTCTCCCGCACCCCTCCCCTGCCGTTCAGCACCCGGTCCACGGTGGCCTCGCTGAGACCGGCCTGACGTGCGATCTCCCGTATCGGGAAGGGGTGGCCCATGGACCGGCTCCTTGAGGGGTTTTTGATGGCCTCGTGCTGGTTGTTCGAGGGGTTTGTACTGACAAGAATGACAGGACCGCGCAGCTGCCGTGACCGAGATCCCGACGCTCCCGTGACCGAAGGCGCGCCGCTCCCGTGACCGAAAGAGGGACACCGATGTCCGTCGCCGCCGTGCCAGGCCCTGCCTGGCTGTCCGAGCAGGACTGCGATCTCGGCGCGTTCCGCGCCCTCGTGGAGCGGACCACGGATGCGGCCGGCTACCCGCACGCCGCGTCCGTCGCGGAGAACGTCCTCGTGTACGAGGGTGAGCGGCTGCGGACGGCCGGCGACCGGACCGCGCTGCGGGCCGAACTGGTGCGGGCGCTCGCCGAGGGTCCCGGGATCGTCGTCGTCCGGGGCGCCTTCCCGGAGCCGGACGTCGTCGACCGGGTCACGGCGGTGTTCGAGGCGCTGATCGCCGAGCAGCGGGCCGCGGGGGCGACCGCGGGCGACCACTTCGCCGCGCCGGGCGCCAACGACCGGGTGTGGAACGCGCTGGACAAGACGGCCCTGTACGACGCGGAGGCGTTCGCCGACTACTACGCCAACGACGTCCTGGCGCTGCTCGCCACGGCCTGGCTGGGCCCCGGCTACCAGGTCACCTCCCAGGTCAACGTGGTCAACCCGGGCGGCGCCGGACAGACCGCGCACCGGGACTACCACCTGGGCTTCCTGAGCAACGCGGTGGCCGCCGCCTACCCCGCGCACGTGCACCGCCTCTCCCCCGTGCTCACCCTCCAGGGCGCGGTCGCCCACTGCGCCATGCCGGTGGAGTCCGGACCGACGCTGTACCTGCCGTACTCCCAGCTCTACGAGCCGGGCTACCTGGCCTGGCGGCTGTCGGAGTTCCAGGAGTACTTCGCGGCCCACCACGTGCGGCTCCCGCTCGCGAAGGGCGACGCCGCCTTCTTCAACCCGGCGCTCTTCCACGCCGCCGGCACCAACCGGACGGCGGACGTCCGGCGCACGGCCAACCTCCTCCAGATCTCGTCCGCGTTCGGCCGCGCGATGGAGACCGTGGACCGCGAGGCGGTGACGAACGCGGTGTTCCCGGTGCTGCTGCGGCGCAAGGCGGCGGGCGCGTCCGAGGAGTGGCTGGAGAACGTGGTCGCCGCGAGCGCCGAGGGCTACCCCTTCCCCACCAACCTGGACAGCGATCCGCCGGTCGCCGGGCTGGCCCCGCCGGCGCAGGCGGACCTGGTGCGGCGGGCGCTGGGGGAGACATGGCAGCCCGAACGGCTGCGCGAGGAACTGCGGGCGGCGGCGGAACGCCGGGAGAGCTGAGGCAGGGCATGGGACTTCTCGACGACAAGGTCGTTCTCGTCAACGGCGGCAGCCAGGGCGTGGGGGCCGCCGTCGCGCGGGCCGCCGTCCGCGAGGGCGCCGTCGTGGCGGTGAGCGGGCGGCGCCGGGAGCCGGGCGAGGCGCTGGTGGCGGAGCTGTCGGCGGCCGGCGGCAAGGCGATGTACGTCCAGGCCGATCTGGCGGACGCCGGGCAGGCCAAGGCGTCGGTCGCCGCGGTCGTGGACGCGTACGGCCGCATCGACTGCCTGGTCAACTCGGCCGGGCTGACCTCGCGGGGCACGCTGCTGGACACCACGCCGGAGCTGTTCGACGCGCACATCGCGGTCAACCTCAAGGGGCCGTTCTTCGCGATGCAGGCGGCGGTCGCCGACATGACGGCCCGCAAGGCGCCCGGCACGATCGTCAACGTCATCACCTCCTCGGCGCACGGCGGACAGCCGTTCCTCGCGCCGTACGTCGCCGCCAAGGCGGGCCTGGCGGGCCTGACCCGGAACGCGGCGCACGCCCACCGCTGGGACCGGATCCGGATCAACGGCCTGAACATCGGCTGGACCGCGACCGAGGGCGAGGACGCCACCCAGCGGGCCTTCCACGGCGCCGGCGACGACTGGCGGGAGCAGGCCGCGGCCCGGCTGCCGATGGGCAGGCTCGGCCGGCCGGACGACATCGCGGACTTCGTGGTCTTCCTGCTGTCCGAGCGGTCGGGGGTGGTCACGGGGTCGGTGATCGACTGGGACCAGAACGTGCTCGGCGGCCTCGACTAGAACTGAAGCACCCACCCTAGGAGCAGTACCGCATGCGTATCGGAATCCTCGGCCTCGGCCGCATCGGCGCCTTCCACGCCGAGACCCTCTTCGGACTGGACGCCGTCGAGTCGCTCGTCGTCGCCGACCCGTTCGCGGAGGCGGCCAAGGCCGCCGCCGAGCGGTTCGGGGCACAGGTCGCGGACTCGCCGGAGGCCCTCCTCGCGGCCGGCGTGGACGGCCTGGTCGTGGCGGCGGCCACCGACGCCCACCCCGCCCTGATCCTGGCCGGCGTCGAGGCGGGCGTCCCGGTCTTCTGCGAGAAGCCGGTCGCCCGCACCATGGCGGAGGGCGTGGAGGTGCTGAAGGCCGTGCAGGGCAGCGACGTGCCCATCCAGATCGGCTACAACCGGCGCTTCGACGCGGGCTTCGTCGCCGCGCGGGCCGCCGTGCAGGCCGGTGAGCTGGGCATGCTGCACACGGTCCGCTCCACGACCCTGGACCCGGCGCCGCCGCCGGCCGCCTACATCGCCGCGTCCGGCGGCATCTTCCGTGACTGCTCGGTGCACGACTTCGACATCATCCGCTGGGTGACGGGCCATGAGGTCACCGAGGTGTACGCGGTGGGCGGCAACCGGGGCGCCGACTACATCAAGGCCGCGGGTGACGCCGACACCACCGGCGCCGTCCTGACCCTGGACGACGGCACGATCGCGGTGGTGTCCAACTCCCGGCACAACAAGCGCGGTTACGACGTGCGCATGGAACTGCACGGCTTCGCCGACTCCATCGCCGTCGGCCTGGACGACAAGCTGCCGCTGCGCTCGGTCGAGCCCGGTGTCACCTTCCCCGCCGGCACCCCGCACGACTTCTTCATGGACCGCTTCACCGACGCCTACCGCGCCGAACTGACCGCGTTCACCGAGGTCGTGGCCGGCACCCGGACCTCGCCGTGCACCGTCGAGGACGCCCTGGAGGCCGGCTGGATCGCCGAGGCCTGCACACTGTCGCTGCACGAGCACCGGCCGGTGACCCTCGCGGAGGTACGGACGGCCTGACCGCACGGGAACGGCGCCGGGCACCTGCCCGGCGCCGTCGGCGTGCCGCTCAGCCGCAGTACCGGATCAGCCACTCGTCCGGGTTGTAGGTGTCCCGCGCCGGGTCCGGCACCGTCGCCGGCTTCGTCTCCACCGTGTCCTGCGGGCGTATCCGCTCCGGCAGCGCGCCGAATCGGTCGCGGCGCCGGGCCTCGGCGTCGGCCGCCTCCTGGGATGGGGGTGTGGTGCGAGCGTCCGTACGGTGTGTCATCTCGTCCTCCCGTCCAGGCGTTCCCCGTCGTCTGTCGGAACGCCCGCGTGACCCCGTTGGTTCCCTGCGGGCCGGTGACCGAATCCCCCGGGACAGCGCAGGAACCGGGCCGCGGTCGTCGGTACCGCGGCCCGGCTGACGGTGTGACCGCCCGGCCCCTCAGGCCCCGCAGGACCGCAGGAAGCGCCGGGTGCGTACCGCGATCGGCAGCGGCTTGTCCGGCTCGCACGGGTACATGTCCTGCTCGACGATCGCGAACAGCTCCACACCCAGCTTCTGCGCCGCCTCCAGCACCGGCCCCAGCTCCGGGACCCCGGAGGGCGGCTCGCACATCACCCCGCGCTGCACGGCCGGCCCGAACGGCACCCCGCCCGCGACCACCTCGGCGAGGATGTCCGGGTCGACCTGCTTGAGGTGCAGGTACCCGATGCGCTCGCCGTAGGTCTCGATCAGCTTGACGCTGTCCCCGCCGCAGTAGGCGTAGTGCCCGGTGTCCAGGCAGAGGTTGACCAGCTCGCTGTCGGTCGAGTCCAGGAAGCGCTCGACGTGTTCCTCGGTGTCGATGTGGGTGTCGGCGTGCGGGTGCACGACGATGTCCAGGCCGTAGGTCTCCTTGACCTCGTGGCCGAGCCGTTCCATGCCCTTCGTCAGGTGGGCCCACTGCCCGGCGGTCAGCTCGGGCGGCTCCAGGATCTCGGCGGTCTTGTCGTCCCGCCAGAAGGAGGGGATGACGACCAGGTGCCGGGCGCCCATCGCCTGGGTGAGCGCGGCGACCTGGCTGACGTGCGCCCAGGTCTCCTCCCAGACGGCGGGGCCGCGGTGCATGCCGGTGAAGACCGTGCCCGCCGAGACCTTCAGGTTCCGCTTGGCCACCTCGTCGGTGAGCCGTGCCGGGTCGGTGGGGAGGTAGCCGTAGGGGCCGAGTTCGATCCAGTCGTAGCCGGCCTCGGCGACCTCGTCGAGGAAGCGTTCCCAGGGCACCTGCCGGGGGTCGTCGGGGAACCAGACGCCCCAGGAGTCGGGGGCCGAGCCGACCCGGATGCGGTCGAGCGGAGTGGGGTGCGCCATGATCAGGGGGTTCCTTCCGGGGAGGTCGCCACGGGTGCGCTGAGGTCGCCCTCCTCGGGCAGCTCCTCCACGTCGACGCCGCGCACCTGGGCCAGTTCGTGCTTGAGCGCGGCGAGTTCGGCGCCGCCGGCCATGTGGTTGGTCAGTTCTTCGAGGCCGATGTCGCTGCGTTCGGCGCTCAGCTCCAGGGTGCCGAGGCGCAGGACGCTGAAGTGGTCGCCGACCATGTAGGCGTGGTGGGGGTTGTGGGTGATGAAGATGACGCCGAGGCCGCGGTCGCGGGCGGCGGCGATGTACTTCAGCACCACCCCGGACTGCTTGACGCCGAGGGCGGCGGTGGGCTCGTCCAGGATGAGGACGCGGGCGCCGAAGTGGACGGCGCGGGCGATGGCGACGCACTGGCGCTGGCCGCCGGAGAGGGTGCCGATGGGCTGTTCCAGGTCGTCCAGGACGATGCCCATGTGGCGCAGTTCCCGGTCGGCGGTCTCCTTCATGCGGGCGATGTCGAGCCGGCGCAGCGGCCAGGGGCCCCGGGTCAGCTCGGAGCCGAGGAAGAAGTTCCGCCACACCGGCATCAGCGGGACGGTGGCGAGGTCCTGGTAGACGGTGGCGATGCCCCGGTCCAGGGCCTCGCGCGGGGTGGTGAAGCGCACCGGCTGCGCGTCGACGAGGAATTCGCCCTCGGTGTGCTGGTGCAGCCCTGAGATGATCTTGATGAGGGTGGACTTGCCGGCGCCGTTGTCGCCGAGCACGCAGGTCACCCGGCCGGCGTGGACCTCCAGGTCGACGCCGTGCAGGGCGCGGATGTTGCCGTAGGACTTGCCGGCGCCGCGGAGTTCGACCAGTGGCCCGTCGGGGGCCGGCGCGCTGTCCTGGAGGACGGCGCCATGGGTGCCCGTGGTGTTGTCGGTCATCGCTTACCTCCGGGTCGCCGTGCGCTGGACCCACAGATTGATCAGGACGGCACCGAGGAGCATCACGCCGAGGAATGCCTTGAACCAGTCGGGGTTCCAGCCGGCGTAGACGATGCCCTGCTGCACCATGCCGAACATGAAGGCGCCGAAGACCGGGCCGATCGCGGAGCCGTAGCCGCCGGTGAGCAGGCAGCCGCCGATGACGGCCGCGGCGATGTAGATCAGCTCCTGGCCGACGCCCTCGCCGGACTGCACGGTGTTGAACGAGAACAGGTTGTGCATGCCGACGAACCAGGCACCGAAGCCGACCAGCATGAACAGGGTGATCTTGGTGAACCTCACCGGGACGCCGACCGCGCGGGCGCTGTCCTTGTTGCCGCCGACGGCGAAGATCCAGTTGCCGTACTTGGTGCGCAGCAGCACCCAGGTGGCGAGGGCCGCGAAGACCAGCCACCACAGCACGGTGATCTTCACCTGGACCCCGCCCACGTCGAAGGAGGAGGCGAAGATCTTCCGGGCCTGGTCGAAGCCGTCCATGTCGCTGATGTCGTCGGTGGCGACGTTGCCGGTGACCAGCTTGGTGACCGCGAGGTTGGCGCCCTGGAGGATCAGGAAGGTGCCGAGGGTGACCAGGAAGCTGGGCAGCCCGGTCTTCATCACCATCCAGCCGTTGAAGGCGCCGATCGCGAGGGACACGATCAGGGCGACGACCACGCCGGTCCACACGTTCACGGTGAGCTGGTAGCTGAGCATGCTCGCGGTGAGCGCCGAAGAGATCACGGCGACGCCGGAGGAGAGGTCGAACTCCCCGCCGATCATCAGCAGGGCCACCGGGAGGGCCATGATGCCGATGGTCGAGGACTGGTACAGGATGTTCGCCATCGAGCTGCCGTCGCGCACCGGCGGCGCCGTGATCAGGAAGAAGACCAGGACGGCGACGGCGCCGAGGAAGACACCCACCTCGGGCCGGGCCAGCAGCCTGAGGGCCGGCGGGCGCCGGGCGGTACGGCCGTCGGTCGGTTTCGGGCCGGACGCCGGCGGCCTGCCGACCGCGGGCTCAGCCTGCTGGGCCATGCTCATCACCGGGTGCCCTTCGCGGCGAAGGCGGCGACCTTGTCGACGTTGGACTTGTCCACGAAGGCCGGGCCGGTGAGCACGGCCTGCTCACCGCCGCCGCTGTAGTTGCCGTTATTCTTGTAGAGCCACAGCGAGTCGACCGCCAGGTAGCCCTGGAGGTAGGGCTGCTGGTCGACGGCGAACTCGATGGTGCCCTTCTGCACCGCCTTGACCAGGTCCTTGTTGAGGTCGAACGTGGCCACCTTCGCCTTGCTGCCCGCGTCGCCCACCGACTGCACCGCGGTCAGCGCGAAGGGGGCGCCGAGGGTGACGACGGTGTCGACGGACGTGTCCTGCTTCAGCTTGGCCGTGATGGTCGACTTCACCGACGGCATGTCGGTGCCGTTCACGTACAGGGTCTCGGTGGTGCCCTTGAACGTCTTCTTCACGCCGTCGCAGCGCTGGGTGAGGCCCACGTTGCCCTGTTCCTGGATCACGCAGACGATCTTCTTCGCGCCGGTGGTGTTGAGCTTGTTGCCGAACGCCTCGCCCGCCACGCTCTCGTCCTGCCCGAAGAACTCCAGCAGGCCGAGCTTCTTCCAGTCGCTCAGTCCGGAGTTGAGGCCGACCACCGGGATGCCGGCCTGCTCGGCCTTGGCGATCGCGCCCTTCATCGCGTCGGGCTTGGCCAGGGTGACCGCGATGCCGTCGACCTTCTGGTCGATCGCGTTCTGCACGTAGTTGGCCTGGGTGCCGGCGTTGGGGTCGGCGGAGTAGATCAGCTTGATGTTGTCCTTGGCCGCCGCGGCCTCCGCGCCCTTGCGGACGGTGTCCCAGAAGGTGTCGCCGGGCGCCTGGTGGGTGACCAGGGCGACGGTCATGCGGGGGGTGTCGGCCTTGCCCGCGGAGGGGTTCGCCGCTTCCTCCCCGGCCTTCTTGCCGCCGGAACTGCTGGAGCAGCCGGCGAGGGTGAGGGCTGCCGCGGCGGCCACCGCCACCAGGGGGGCCAGTCTGCGGGAGCGGGGACGAGAAGAGCGGTCCATCTTTCCAGCACCTCACTGTGCGTGCGACGGGGCAAGGACGCTGTTGCGTTGGGACGGGATACAAGCCCCTGTCGAGCCCGCTGTCAATACTTTGTTAAGACATCATTTCACAAGCAGGTCCGAATGTAAGTACAAACTATTGACACCTTCGGCACCGGGCCCTACACCTGAGGGGCATGAGCCCAGTACACCGCACCCCGCAGCGAACGGCACCGGGTGATCGCGCGCTGGATCCCGTGGCCTTCGCCCTGGACCGGTCGAGTCCGGTTCCGTTGTACTACCAACTCGCCCGGCAACTGGAGGCGGCCATCGAGCGCGGCGTGCTGGTGCCGGGGAATCTCCTCGGCAACGAGGTCGACCTGTCGGCACGGCTCGGGCTGTCCCGGCCCACCGTCCGCCAGGCGATCCAGTCCCTTGTCGACAAGGGGCTGCTGGTGCGCCGCCGAGGAGTCGGTACGCAGGTGGTGCACAGCCAGGTCAGACGCCCGCTCGAACTCAGCAGCCTCTACGACGACCTGGAGTCGGCCGGACAGGGCCCGACCACCC
This sequence comes from Streptomyces canarius, assembly GCF_014650735.1. Classification (NCBI taxonomy): domain Bacteria; kingdom Bacillati; phylum Actinomycetota; class Actinomycetes; order Kitasatosporales; family Streptomycetaceae; genus Streptomyces; species Streptomyces canarius. The sequence goes on along the minus strand of NZ_BMVN01000018.1, from coordinate 79,577 downwards.
GGGTGCTGCGCAACGAACGGATCGCGGCGCCCGCCGACGTGGCCGCCGCCCTGGGCCTGACCGAGGGCGCCGAGGTCGTCGTGCTGGAGCGGCTGCGTCACACCCACGGCCGGCCGGTGGCGTTCCTGTGCAACCACCTGCCCGCCTCGCTGCTCGAACTCGACACCGAGCGGCTGGAGTCCACGGGTCTGTACCGGCTGCTGCGCTCCGCCGGGATCGTCCTGCACAGCGCCCGCCAGTCCATCGGCGCCCGCGCCGCGAGCGCCGAGGAGGGCGCCCTGCTGGAGGAGCCGGAGGGCGCGGCCCTGCTCACCATGTGGCGCACCGCCTACGACGACGCGGGCCGGCCGGTGGAGCACGGCAGCCATGTCTACCGGGCGTCCCGGTACGCCTTCGACTTCCAACTGCTGGTCAGAAGCTGAAACGGAGCGATCTGTTTCACACAGCACCCTCGGCCGCCCGGGCCGTGGGGGCCGCTGCGTCCCGCCGTCGCCAACGATGCAGGTGACGATGACGATTACGTTTCGGGCAAGAGACACCTCCGCGCGACCGGAGCTATTGACGCATGAGCGGACATGGGGCTGTTATTACGCCCACGATGTTCGGTCGAGTTGATTTCTGAGCGGTTTCGAACTTTTCGGTGATCAACTCATCCCCTTGGCCGAACCCTGGATGCCTCAGGAGCCGCCATGCGCCTCTCCCCCTCCGGTCTCTCCGTTCCGGGGCCCAGCCGACGTTCCCTGCTGCGCGGAGCGGGCGGTGCCGCCCTGCTCGCGGGCGCCGGCATACCCCTGTTGTCCGCCTGCGGAGGCAGCGGTTCCGGATCCGACCCCAAGGCCGTCTCCCTGGGCTCGAACCAGTCCGACGCCGTGCCGAAGAAGGCCTACGGTGACCTCTACACGGCCTTCACCAAGCAGTCCGGCATCAAGGTCGATGTGAACACCAAGGACCACAACACCTTCCAGGAGCAGATCAACTCGTACCTCCAGGGCACGCCGGACGACGTGTTCAACTGGTTCGCCGGGTACCGCATGCAGTTCTTCGCGGCCAAGGGCCTCGCCAGCCCGATCGACGACGTGTGGGCGAAGATCGGGGACAACTTCCCCGAGGCGATGAAGAAGCTCAGCAAGGGCGCGGACGGCAAGTACTACTTCGTGCCGCTGACCACCTACCCGTGGGCGGTCTTCTACCGCAAGAGCGTCTTCCAGCAGCACGGTTACAAGGTCCCCGCCACCTGGGACGACCTGGTCGCCCTGTGCAAGCAGATGAAGAAGGACGGCCTGGTCCCGATCGCCTTCGGCGACAAGGACGCCTGGCCGGCGATGGGCACCTTCGACCAGATCAACTTCCGCCTGAACGGCTACGACTTCCACGTCGAGCTGATGGCCGGCAAGGCGTCCTGGACCGACGCCAAGGTGAAGGACGTCTTCGACCACTGGGCCGAGATCCTCCCCTACCACCAGGACGGCTTCATGGGCCGCACCTGGCAGGACGCCGCGCAGACGCTGGTGGCGAAGAAGGCCGGCATGTACCTCCTCGGCTCCTTCGTGGCCCAGCAGTTCACCAACAAGGCCGACCTGGACGACCTCGACTTCTTCGCCTTCCCGGAGATCAACTCCGCGTACGGCCAGGACACCGTCGAGGCGCCGACCGACGGCTTCATGGTGAGCAAGTCCCCGAAGAACCACGCGGGTGTCGTCAAACTGCTGGAGTACCTGGGCAGCCCGGCGGCCGAGGAGCTGTACCTGAAGACCGACCCGAGCGTGGTCGCCGCCTCCAGCAAGGCCGACACCTCCTCCTACTCGGCGCTCCAGAAGAAGGCGTTCGAGATGATCGGCGGCGCCAAGAGCCTCACCCAGTTCATGGACCGCGACAGCCGCCCCGACTTCACCGCCACGGTGATGCAGCCGAGTCTCCAGAAGTTCCTCCAGAACCCCAAGGGCGTGGACGGTCTGCTGGCGTCCATCGAGCGCCAGAAGAAGACCATCTTCGCGTCCTCGTGAGCGGCCCGATGAGCACTGACACGACGACGAAGACCCCGGAGCCGGCGGCCGTGCCGGCTCCGGGGGCCGCGCCCGAGAAGAAGCGGGTCTCGCAGGGCCACCGGCGCCTGCTGACCCGCCGTGACCGGATCACGCTCGCCCTCATGGCGGGCGTTCCGACCGTCCTGCACGTGATCCTCGTCTGGTTCACCGCCCTCGCCTCGATCCTCCTCGCCTTCACCACCTGGGACGGCATCGGGTTCGACTCGATCAAGTGGGTCGGCCTGGACAACTTCAGACAACTCTTCACCGACAACCCGCAGTTCTGGCCTGCCGTCCAGCACAACGTCATCTGGTTCGTCGCACTGATCCTGATCCCGACGCCGTTCGGCCTGTTCCTCGCGGTCCAGCTCGACAAGCGGATCCGGTTCAGCCGGGTCTACCAGACCGCGTACTTCCTGCCCGTCGTCCTCTCGATGGCGTGCATCGGCTTCGTCTGGCAGTTGGTCTACAACCCGGACACCGGCCTGATCAACAGCATCATCGGCGCCAACAAGCCCGGTCACTACATCGACTGGATCGGCGACCCCGACCTCAACCTGTGGGCCGTCCTGATCGCCGCGTCCTGGCGGCACGCGGGCTACATGATGATCCTCTACCTGGCCGGCCTGAAGAGCGTCGACCCGTCGCTCAGGGAGGCGTCCGCGCTGGACGGCGCCAACGAGTGGCAGACGTTCAAGAACGTCATCTTCCCGACCCTGCGCCCGACCAACACGGTCGTCCTCGTCGTCACCATCATCGAGGCACTGCGCGCCTTCGACCTGGTCTTCGTCTTCAACAAGGGCGCCCAGGGCACCGAGTTGCTGTCGATCCTGGTCACCAACAACATCATCGGCGAGTCCAGCCGCATCGGATACGGCTCCGCCATCGCCGTCGTCCTGCTGGTGATCTCCCTCGCCGTCATCATCCCGTACCTGATCGCCACCTTCCGGAAGGAGCGGCGCGCATGAGCACCGTGAGCGCCCTGGGAAAGCGGCGTACCCCCGTCCGGCCGGCCCGGATCCTGCTGCACGTCTTCCTCGCGGGCACCGCCCTCGCCTGGCTGGCGCCGCTGCTCTGGGCGGTCTTCTCGGCCCTGCGCCCGTACAGCGAGACCAGCGCCAAGGGGTACGTCTCCTGGCCGGACACGCTGAACTTCGACAACTTCACACACGCGTTCCAGCAGTCGGACATGCTGCACTACTTCGGCAACACGCTGATCATCGCGGTGCCGGCCGTGCTGCTGACGCTGTTCCTGTCGTCGATGGTCGCCTTCTACGTCAGCCGCTTCGACTTCCGGGTCAACCTGGCGCTGCTGCTGGTCTTCACGGCGGGCAACCTGCTGCCGCAACAGGTCATCATCACCCCGCTGTACCGGCTGTACCTGCTCACCGACCTGCCGGGCATCACCGCGAGCGGGAAGCTGTACGACTCCGCGCTGGGCCTGGTCCTGATCCACGTGGCGTTCCAGTCCGGCTTCTGCGCCTTCGTGCTGAGCAACTACATGCGCTCGCTGCCGCACGAGCTGACCGAGGCCGCCCTGGTCGACGGCGCCTCGGTGTGGCGGCTGTACTGGCAGATCACGCTGCCGCTGTGCAAGCCGGCGATGGCGGCCCTGGCGACCCTGCTGTCCATCTGGATCTACAACGACTTCTTCTGGGCCCTCGTACTGATCTCCACCGGCGAGAACATGCCGATCACCTCGGCGCTGAACAACCTCTCCGGGCAGTACTTCACCGACCCCAACCTGGTCGCCGCCGGCGCGCTGCTGACCGCGATCCCCACCCTGGTCGTGTACTTCGTGCTCCAGCGCCAGTTCGTCAGCGGCCTCACCCTGGGCTCCAACAAGGGCTGAGGCACCCGCACGTGAAAGAGATCCCCGTGAAGCGCACCCTGTCCGTCCCCGGCCTCGCCTACGGCGGCGACTACAACCCCGAGCAGTGGCCCGAGGAGGTGTGGGCCGAGGACATGCGCCTGATGCGCGAGGCCGGGGTGAACCTGGTCAGCGTCGGCATCTTCTCCTGGGCGCTGCTGGAGCCGTCCGAGGGGGTGTACGACTTCTCGCGCCTGGACAAGGTCCTGGACCTGCTGCACGAGAACGGCATCGCCGCCGACCTCGCCACGCCCACGGCGGCGCCGCCGGCCTGGTTCTTCCGGGCCCACCCGGAGGCGCTGCCGGCCGACCGGGACGGCCGTACCCTCTCCTACGGCAGCCGCCAGACGTTCTGCCCGTCCAGCCCCGCCTACCGGCAGGCCGCGCTGCGCATCGCGGGCGCGCTCGCCGACCGGTACGCGGACCACCCGGCCGTCCGCATGTGGCACGTGCACAACGAGTACGGCTGCCACAACGCGGCCTGCTACTGCGACACCAGCGCGGCGGCCTTCCGGCGCTGGCTGCGCGACCGCTACGGCGACGACCTGGCGGCCCTCAACCACGCCTGGGGCACCGCGTTCTGGTCCCAGTGGTACTACGACTGGGAGGAGATCCTGCCGCCGCGCGCCACCGGCGCCGTGTCCAACCCGACGCACCAGCTGGACTGGCGGCGGTTCTGCTCCGACGAGCTGCTGTCGCTGTACACGGCGGAACGGGACCTGCTGCGGGCGGCGGCGCCCGCGATCCCGGCCACCACCAACTTCATGGTGAACTTCAGCTTCGACGCCCTGGACTACTGGCGCTGGGCGCCCGAGCTGGACATCGTCTCCAACGACCACTACCTCCGGTCCACGGACCCCGAGCCGCAGATCGACATCGCGCTCAGCGGCGATCTGACGCGCTCGCTCGCGGACGGCCCGTGGCTGCTGATGGAGCACTCGACCGGCGCGGTGAACTGGCAGCCCGTCAACCGAGCGAAGAACCCCGGCCAGTTGCGCCGGGACGCGCTCGCCCACGTGGCGCGCGGCGCGGACGGCATCGCCTACTTCCAGTGGCGCCAGTCCAAGGCGGGTGCCGAGCAGTGGCACTCGGCGATGGTGCCGCACGCCGGGACGGACAGCCAGATCTGGCGGGACGTGGTCCGGCTCGGCGCCGATCTGAAGGCGCTGGCCGAGGTGCGCGGCAGCACCGGCACCGCCGAGGTCGCGATCGTCTGGGACTGGGACGCCCGCTGGGCCCTGGAGCTCCCCTCCCAGCCGAGCGGCGAGCTGTGCTACCTGGACCTGGTGCGGGCCTGGTACGAGCCGCTGTGGCGGTCGGGCGTGGCCGTGGACTTCGTCCGGCCGGACGCGGACCTGACCGGCTACCGGCTGGTGCTGGCCCCGAGCCTGTACCTGGTCGACGAGGCGGGCGCGGCCACCCTCACGTCGTACGCCGCGGACGGCGGCACCCTTGCGGTCGGCTTCCACAGCGGGGCGGTGGACGAGAACTGCCATGCCCGGCTGGGTGGTTACCCCGGAGCGTTCCGGGAGGTGCTGGGCGTGCGCTCCGACGAGCCGTTCCCGCTGCTGCCCGGCGAGCCGGTGGCGCTGACCGGTGCCGTGCCGGTCGGGGCGACGGGCTCCCTGTGGTCGGAGCGGCTGCGGCTCGCGGGTGCCGAGGCGGTCGCCTCGTACGCCGACGGACCCCTGGCGGGGGTTCCGGCGGTGACCCGGCTCGCGCACGGCACCGGGTCCGCCTGGTACCTGGCCACCCTGCCGGACCCGGTCACGCTGGCCGCACTGCTGGACCGCGTCCGCGAGGAGGCGGGCGTGACGCCGGTGCGGACCGCCCCGCCCGGGGTGGAGGTGGCCCGCCGGCGCGGTCCGCAGGCGGACTACCTGTTCGTCATCGACCACACCGGCCGGGGTGCCGAAGTCCCGGTGCGCCACGGCTCGTTCGAGCTGCTGACCGGCAAGGAGACGACCGGCACGGTCACCGTCGCCCCCGGCGACGTGGCCGTCGTCCGCGAACCACGCGACCGGTAGGCGGCGCGGCTCAGTGAGCCGCGTCCAGCCGGGCGCGCTGTTCCCCGGTGAGTTCCAGGCCGACGGCGGCGAGGTTCTCGTCGAGCTGGGCCACCGAGGAGGCGCCGACGAGCGGGATCACGGGCAGCTCACCGCCCAGCTGCCAGGCGAGCACGACCTGGTTGACGGTCGCCCCGGTCTCCCGGGCCACCTCGCGCAGCACCGCGAGCCGGGCCGGGGTGCCGGGGTGGTCGTAGTCCGGCGGCAGCGGCTTGTCGGCGCGGGTGTAGGCGCCGGTGAGCAGCGGTGAGTAGGCGACCAGGGTCAACCCCGGCTCCGCCCGCAGGTAGTTCAGGAGCTGGGCGTCCGCGCCGCCGAGGCTGCCGTCCGGGAACAGCTCGCTCGGCACGTCCGTGCGCGGGCGCAGATGGCTGTGCTGGTACTGGAGCACCTCGTACCCCGGCAGTCCCGCCGCCGCCGCGAGGGCGCGGGCCCGTTCCACCCGCCACACGGCGTGGTTGCTGACGCCGAGCAGGCCGACGGTGCCCTCGGCGACGAGCGCGGCGAAGCCCTCGACGGTCTCCGCGAGCGGGACGGCGGGGTCCTCTATGTGCGCGTAGAGCAGGTCCAGCCGGTCCACGCCCAGCAGTTCCCGGCTGCGTTCGGCCGACTCCCGGATGACCTCGGCGGACAGTCCCTCGGCGTTGCCGGTGTAGCTGGTGCCGGGGGCGAGGGGCCGGGCGCCGAGCTTGGTGGCGATGACGATCTCGTCGCCGACGCCCCGGCTGCGCCGCCACCGCCCGAGCAGTTCCTCGCTCTGACCGCCCTGGCCGCCGTCCTCCCAGAAGGCGTAGTTGTCGGAGGTGTCGATGAAGGTCCCGCCGGCCTCGACATAGCGGTCGAGGACGGCGAAGGAGGTCTTCTCGTCGGTGCGCGACCCGAACAGCATCGCGCCGAGCGCGAGCACGCTCACCTCCCGGCGGGTGGCCGGATCGGTGCCGATGGTGCGGTACTTCATGTGGTCCTCCCCGTGCATGGCTGGTAGCACGGGAGTGTTCAGCTTGAAGTGCACACGAAGTCAAGGAACTCGACGCCGGCTTCCCGGAGGTTTCCGTGCTGCGAGCGATGCTGACGGCGGGCGCGGTCCTCGCCGCCCTCCTGACCCCCGCCACCGCCCACGCCGAGGAGACCGGGTCGGACATCCCCCGGCTCACCGACCGGAACGGACGGGTGCTCACCCTGCGCGGCTGGAACATCGAGGACAAGGCGCACCGGGGCGAGGACGCCCTGACCGCCGTGACCGAACGCCATCTGCGCGACCTGCGGGCCCGGGGCTTCGACTTCGCCCGGCTGCTGGTCTTCTGGGACGACCTGGAGCCCGCACCGGGCCGGTACAGCCGCGCTTACCTGCAAAAGATCGAGCGCGTCCTGGACTGGGCCGGGCGCCATGACGTGAAGGTCGTCATCGACGCCCACCAGGACGTCTTCGGACCCGCCTTCGGCCACCGCGGCATACCCGAGTGGGCGACCCGGACGGACGGGCTGCCGTTCACCGCGCACCCGGACGACTGGTTCGCCGAGTACTTCGAACCCGCCGTGCAGCGCGCGTTCACCCATCTCTACGAGGACGAGGACCTCCGGCGCGCCCAGGCCGGGATGTGGCGCACCCTCGCCGCCCGCTTCGCCCGCCACCCGGCCGTGCTCGGCTACGACCTGATCAACGAGCCGATGGGCGAGCCGAAGCCCGGGGAGGACCTGCCGACGGCCGCGCGCCGCATCGAACGCGAGCAGCTCACGCCGATGTACGACCGCCTCGCCGACGCCGTCCGTTCGGCCGACCGGGACGCCTGGCTGTTCGTGGAGCCGACCCCGGTCGTGGGCGAGGGCGTACCGACCGGACTCGGCCGCGTCCACGATCCCCGGGTCGTGTACGCGCCGCACTTCTACGACACGGCCATGGAGGCGGGCGCCGACTACGACCCCGGGGCCGGCTGGATCGAGGCGTACGAGCGGGCCGTCACCGCGTACCCGAAGCGGTACCGGGTCCCGGTGGTGGTCGGCGAGTGGGGTCCGCCGGACAGCTCGCTGCCGCACATGGACCGCTTCTACCGGGACGCGATGGCCTCCCTGAGCCGCTACACGTCCGGCTGGGCGGGCTATGTGTGGTGCTACGGCGGCGGGTACTGCGCGCTGGACGGCACCGGCGCCTTCCACGCCCACAAGGAGCTGACCGCCGAGCCGTACGCGGAGGCCGTGGCGGGCACGGTCCGCTCCGCCGCGTACGACGCCGGGACGGGCGTGTACCGGCTGGTCTACCGCGCGGCGCCGCGCGGTTCCCGGGTGACGGAACTGTCCCTGCCGCCGGGCGCCTGGCGGATCACGGCCGACGGCGGCGCGAGCGTCGTACGCCGGACGGCCGGCCGGGCCCGGGTGACGGCCGCCCCGGGCGGTCTGGTGACCGTCACCGTGGAGCGGGGCTGAGCGCGCCGTGGCCCGTTCCCCGGGCGTGCGGGGAGCGGGCCACGGCGCGGTGGTGGGTCACGCGGCAGGGTGCGCGGGCTCCTGCTCGAAGCGCGCGTGGAACCGGCGGGTGTGGTCCACCGGGCGTGCGGGGCCGGTCAGGGTGACCGTCGCCGTCAGCCGGGCGTCGCTGCTGGACGCCGCCAGCCGCAGCTCCAGTTCGCCCGGTTCGACCACCCGGCGCCCGTCGCGGCCGGTGAAGGAGGCCAGGTCGGCCGGCACGGTGACCCGCAGCCGGCGGGCCTCGCCCGGGGCGAGCGGCACCCGCGCGTAGCCGACGAGGCGCTGCACCGGCTGGACGACGGAGGCGACCGGGTCGTGCAGGTAGAGCTGGACGACCTCGGTGCCCTCCCGCTCCCCCGTGTTGCGCACGGTCAGGGCGAGGGAGAACGCGCCGCTCGTGTCCGCCTCCGGCCGGTCGACGGTCAGCCCGCCCCACTCGAAGGACGTGTACGACAGCCCGTGTCCGAACGCGAAGGCCGCCGTGGGGTCGATGTTGGACACGTCGCTGGCCTGGGCGAGCCGGGCGCCGAGGTAGCCGGCGGGCTGGCTGCCGGTACCGCGCGGCACGCTGACGGGCAGCCGTCCGGAGGGGTTGGTCCGGCCGCTGAGCACGCCGGCGATGGCCGTGGTGCCCTCCGCCCCGGGGAAGAAGGACTGCACGATGGCGGCTGCCTCGTCCACGGCGCGGCCGAGGGCGTAGGGCCGGCCGGCCAGCAGGACCGTCACCACGGGGGTGCCGGTGTCGAGCAGCGCGTCGAGCAGGCGCTGCTGGGCGCCGGGCAGGGCCAGGGACTCGACGTCGCAGCCCTCGCCGCTGGTGCCCCGGCCGAAGAGGCCCGCGCGGTCGCCGAGCGCCGCGACGACGACGTCGGCCCGGCGCGCGGTGTCGATGGCCTCGGCGATGCCGAGGATGTCCCCGTCGTCCACGCCGGTGCCGCGTACGACGGTGAACTCCGCGTCGGGGAACTCGCTCCGGAGGGCGTCCTCCAGGGTCGGCAGGTCGATGCCGGGCGGGGTCTGGGGGTGGTGCACGCCGACGTGCTGGGGGAAGGAGTAGCAGCCCAGTACGGCCGTGGGCTCGGTCGTGTTGGGCCCGATCAGGGCGATGCGGCGCGGCCGGCCGAGGGGCAGGGTGCCGTCGTTGCGCAGCAGGACGACCGCTTCCTCGGCGACCGTGCGGGCCAGTTCCCGGTTCTCGGCGGAGTCCAGGTCGACGGTGCCGCGCAGGGCGTCGGGGTCGTCCAGGTCCGCTCCGCCGAGGGCGGCCGGGACCGGGTTCCAGTCGGCGTCGAGCAGGCCGAGCCGGGCCTTCTGGAGGAGCACCCGGCGCAGCGCGCGGTCGATCAGCGCCTCCGGTACCCGGCCGTCGGCGACGGCTTCGGCGAGGGGCGCGCCGAACGTCTTGACGGTGGGCAGTTCCACGTCGACGCCCGCGCGCAGGGCCGTGCCCGCCGCGTCCGCCCAGTCGCCGGCGACGCCGTGCAGGATGCGGAGGAAGGCGATGCCGAAGTAGTCGGCGACGACCGTGCCCTCGAAGCCCCAGGTGTCCCGGAGCAGCCCGGTGAGCAGGTCCTCGTCGGCCGCCGAGGGCATGCCGTCGGTGTCGGTGTAGGCGTGCATGACGGAGTCGGCCGCGCCCTCGCGCACCGCCATCTCGAAGGGGGGCAGCAGGACGTCCGCCCGCTCGCGCGGGCCCATGCCGACGGGGGCGAGGTTGCGCCCGGCGCGGGAGGCGGAGTAGCCGGCGAAGTGCTTCAGGGTGGCGACGACACCGGCGGACTGGAGGCCCTGGACGTAGGCGGTGCCGATGCTGCCGACGAGGTAGGGGTCCTCTCCGATGGTCTCCTCGACACGGCCCCAGCGGGCGTCCCGCACCACGTCCAGGACGGGCGCGAGGCCCTGGTGGACGCCGACGGACCGCATGTCGCGGCCGATGGCGGCGGCCATCCGGCGGATGAGGGCGGGGTCGAAGGTGGCGCCCCAGGACAGCGGGACGGGGTAGGCGGTGGCGCCCCAGGTGGCGAATCCGGCCAGGCACTCCTCGTGGGCCAGGGCGGGGATGCCGAAGCGGTTCGCGGCGGCGATCCGGGTCTGGGTGCGCAGCAGGGAGAGCGCGCCGAGCGCGGGGTCGACGGGCGCCGTGCCGAAGGGGCGGGTCAGCTGGCCGAGCCCGGCCGGCAGGAGCGCGTCGAGGTCGACGGCCTCCTCCATGTCGTGCTGGTGCGGGGCGACTTCGCCGCCCTCGTCGGACGCGCCGACCCACACGCCGTACAGCTGGGCGATCTTCTCCTCGACGGTCATCGCGTCGATCAGCGCGGACACGCGGGTGCCGATGTCCTGGGTCGGGTCGTTCCAGAGGGGGATCTCGGGGGTGGTCTCTACGGCCACGTTGGTGGTCACTTTCCTCCCATGCCCATCAGGCCCTGGACGAGGGCACGGCGGGCGAACAGGTAGACGAGCAGGACGGGCACCATGGACAGCGTCACGGCTCCCAGCAGGCCGGGGATGTCGATCCCGTGTTCGGTCTGGAAGTTGTACAGACCCAGGGTGATGACCTTGGTCGAGTCGGACTGGGTCAGGACGAGCGGGAACAGGAAGCCGTTCCATGCCTGGAGCGCGGAGAACACCACGATCGTGGACAGGCCGCCGCGCGAGAGCGGCACGACGAGCTGGAAGAACATCCGCCGCGGGGTCGCTCCGTCCACCGTCATGGCCTCGAACAGCTCCGGTGAGATGTCGCGCATGGAGCCGCTGAGGATCAGCGCGGACATCGGCAGACAGAACGCGGCCGTGGGCAGGATGACCCCGAGGAGGTTGTCGTACAGGCCCGCCTCGCTGATCAGGTAGAACATCGGCACGATGACGGCCTGGGCGGGGATGGCGAGGCCCAGCAGGAACAGCCGGAAGATCTGCGAGGTGACCCGGCTGCGGCTGCGTACGATCGCGTAGGCCAGGGGCGGTACGAGCAGCAGCACCACGCCGACGACGCAGACGGTGACGATGATGGTGTTGAGGAAGTACTGCCCGAAGCCCGAGTCGAACGCCCCGGTGTAGTTGTCGAGGGTGAAGTCGCCGGGGAAGGACAGCGGGCCCTTCTTCGCGTAGTCCTGCCGAGTGCGCAGGGTCGCCGCGAGCATCACGTACAGCGGCAGACCCACCAGGACGAGCCAGAAGATCGAGCCCGTTCCGGCCAGGTAGTTGGGGCGGCGCCTCATGACACCCCCTCCATGTCGCTGCGCATCTTGTCGTAGCCGGAGACGCGGACGACGATCAGCGAGACCACCGTGGCGGCGACGACCAGGCACAGGGCGATGGCCGAGCCGGCGCCGAAGTCGAAGCCCTTGAAGGCCTTCTGGTACATGTAGTAGGCGCTGATCGTGGTGTCGGTGCCCGGTCCGCCCTGGGTCAGGATGAGCACGGTCTCGAACGTGGTGAGCCCGCCGACGATCATCAGGATCATCGAGGTGACGATCGAGTTGCGCAGCTGCGGCAGGGTGATGTGGAAGAACTGGCGGTAGCGTCCCGCGCCGTCGATCTCCGCCGCCTGGTACAGCACCGGCGGGATCGCCCGGGCGGCGCCCTGGTAGATCAGCGTGTGGAACGGCGTGAACTGCCAGGTGCTGACGAAGGCCAGCACCCCGATGGCCGAGGCCTGCTCACCGAACAGGTTGCCGTCCCCGAACAGCCAGGTCATGCGCGCGGGGATGCCGAAGTTGGGGTCGAGCAGCGCCCGCCAGAGCACCGACACCGCGGTGGAGGACAGCAGCAGCGGGATGAAGTAGATCGCCGAGAGGACGGCGCGGTTGCGCTGGTGTCCCGCGGCCCAGACGCCGAGCACGATGCTCAGCGGGGTCTGGATGGCCACGCCCAGGGCGGTGAGCAGCAGGGTGAGCCAAATGCTCTTGATCATGACGGGGTCGTCGAGGATGCGCTCCCAGTTGTCCGTCCCGACGAACTGCGGTGACCCCAGGCCGTTCCAGCTCATGAAGGACAGCACCGCCACCATGATCAGCGGTACGAGGGCGAAGAGGGCGAAGAACAGGGTGGCGGGCAGCGCCCAGCCGAAGCCGGGGCGCGTGCCGCGTGCGGTGTAGGAGTCCTCCGGCCGCCGTCGGGCCTTCTTGGCAGGCACGGCGGAGGGCGGAGCACTCGTGAGCTGTGTGGTCATGAGCGGTTCATTCGGTCGGGAGGGCCTGCATGGCCTTGATGAAGCCGTCCGCGTCGAGCTGTCCGTTGAAGAACTGCTGGACGGCCTGGTGGATCGGCGTCATGGCCGACGGCGGGAAGGCCTGGTCCCAGGAGAGCTGGAAGGACTTGGCCTTGGCGACGAGGTCGTACTGGAAGCGGGAGTACTCGGGGCTGGCCGAGGTGTCCAGGAACTTCTGGGTGTTCGTGGTGGTGGGCAGGTTGCCGATGGCCATCTGGGCCTTGACGAACTCGTCGGAGTACATCAGCTTCAGGAACTCGGCGACCGCCTCGGGGTGCTTGGTCTTCTTCAGCACCGAGTAGAAGTTGTTGGTGTTGCCGACGACGTCGGTCGGGTCACCCTTGCCGCCGGTGATCGTCGGGAACGTGCTGTAGCCGAGCCCCTTGGCGGCGAAGTCCTTCGCGTCCTGCTGCTGCTGCGCGTAGTACCAGGACCCCATCAGCTCGAAGCCGGCCTTGCCCTGGGCCACCAGCGCGGGCGAGGCGCCGTTGGTGTACTTCACCGAGTCGTAGTTCTTGCCGAAGGCGCCGGTGTCGACCAGCTCCTTGAGCATGCCGAGCGCCTTCTTGCTGTCCGCGCTCGCCCAGGCGTCCTTGTCGCCGCTCAGGGCCTTCTGGAACAGCTCGGGGCCGGCCACACGGTCGTAGACGTACTCGAACCACATCAGCGTCGGCCACTGGTCGCCGCCGCCGAGGGCGATGGGGGTGACGCCCGAGGACTTGAGCTTCTTGACGGCGTCGAGCAGCTGGTCCCAGGTCTGGGGCTGCTTGACGCCCGCCTTGTCGAGCACGTTCTTGTTGCTGAACAGCAGCACCGGCTGCGTCCCGCGCATGGGGATGCCGTACGGCTTTCCGTCGACGACCGCGCTGTTGTAGACGCTCGGCAGGAACTTGTCGTCGAGGTTCGGGTCCTTCTTGACGAAGTCGTCCAGCGGCATCAGCAGCCCGGCCTTGACGAACGGCTGGATGCTGCCGCCGCCCCAGTTGAAGAAGACGTCCGGCGCCTGGGGCGTGTTGATGATCGTCTGCAACTTCTGCTGGTAGTCGGCGCCGGGGATGGTGTCCAGGACGGCCTTGACCTTCGACGTCTTGTTGAAGGTATCGACGATCTGCTTCTCGACCTTGTTGCTGGCGTCCCCGTACACCAGCACATGGATCTTGCCGTCGTTCGAGGAACCCCCGCCGCTGCCGTTCCCGCAAGCGGCGAGACTCGCCGCGAGCGCGAGCGTCGCACCGCAGGCGAGCACCCGGGGCATCCGTGTACGCATGATCATCCGCCTTCCGAAAGTTTCGGCTCTAGACCCGAAAGTCATGCGCTGGACAGTAGGAGCGGAGGGAAGAAATGGTCAACGGTCGTGCACCTACGCGGCCAAACCGTTATCCGGCGGAGTGGCCTATGCTGCGGCCATGCGCGAAGAAGCCCAGGTCGGTCACAGAGTCACCTTGGCAGCCGTGGCACGGGAGGCCGGCGTCTCACTGCCGACAGTTTCGAAGGTCCTCAACGGTCGTTCGGATGTATCCCCCGCGACCCGCGCCAAGGTCGAACGGCTGCTGGAGGCCCACGGCTACCGCCGGCGCACCCCGGGACAGCCGCAGGCCCCGCTGATCGAGATCGTCTTCCACGAGCTGGAGAGCGTCTGGGCGATGGAGCTCATCCGCGGGGTGGAGAACGTCGCCAAGCAGAACGACGCGACCGTCGCGCTCACCGAGAGCGGCACCCGGCAGGCTCCCGGGCCCGAGTGGATCGGGGGCGTACTGCGGCGTCGCCCCCTCGGGGTGCTGCTGGTCTTCTCCACCGTGCCGGAGGACGTGAAGCGGCAACTGCGGTCCCGCGCCATTCCGTTCGTCATCGTGGACCCGGCGGGCGATCCCGACCCCGACGTCCCGTCCGTCGGTTCGGCCAACTGGGCCGGCGGAGTCGCCGCCACCCGCCACCTCACCGACCAGGGACACGAACGCGTCGCCATCATCACCGGCCCCGAGGACCTGATGTGCTCACTGGCCCGGCTGGACGGATACCGCTCCGCGATGGCGATGGCCGGTCATGAACCGGACCCCGGGCTGGTACGGTTCGGCGACTTCCACGTCCAGGGCGGCTTCGAACACGCCATGGACCTGCTGCGGCGGCCCGACCGTCCCACGGCGATCTTCGCCGGGAGCGACCTCCAGGCGCTGGGCGTCCTGGAGGCGGCCCGGGTCCTCGGTCTGAGCGTCCCCGGGGACCTGTCGGTGGTCGGCTACGACGACGTACCACCGGCCCGCTGGTCGAGCCCCCCGCTGACCACCGTGCAACAGCCCCTCCAGCGCATGGCCGAGGAGGCGGCCCGGATGCTGCTGCGGCCGAAGGACACCAAGAAGGCGGCCCTGCGCATCGAACTGGCCACCCACTTGGTGGTACGCCAGAGCACGGCACCGCCCGCGGGGCGTTGAGGGGGCACGGGGAGGCGACGGGGCCGCCGGTTCCGCCGACGGCGTAGGCGAACGTGCCGGGCTGAGGGGCGGTGACCGGCTCGCCCCGGGTACGGCGGACGGGCGAGCGGCATGGCCTCGCCCCTCAAGAGGCGGGCATCGGCGCGGCGGAAACGGACGACCCGGCCCGCCGCAGCAAGCACCGCCCCAGCGGAACAGGCCTGCCGGCTCACCGTGTCGGACACCGTCGCGGCCGGACCGGCGGGCCCTCCCGGGCCGGCGGCCCGCCACCGGCGGCCATCGAGGAGGCGGTGGCGCCCTCGTCCGCCGGGGCAAGCGGAGGTCGCCCGTGGGCCGGAACCGAGGGACGGCCGCTCGCGTCGTTCACCCACGCGTGCGCGGCATGCCCCTACCGGCGCCCCCCGGGCGGCCCGGCACACCGCGGACATGCGCGGGGGCACGTCGTCCGCCGTATCGGGCCAC
Source organism: Streptomyces canarius (assembly GCF_014650735.1). Lineage (NCBI taxonomy): Bacteria > Bacillati > Actinomycetota > Actinomycetes > Kitasatosporales > Streptomycetaceae > Streptomyces > Streptomyces canarius. The sequence continues at coordinate 64,056 of NZ_BMVN01000018.1, read as the reverse complement.
AGCCGTACGGACCGGCCGGCCACCAGGGGCCGGCCGGTCCGTACGGCACCAGCGCACGTGCTACTCGGCACCCCCGGCCCGCGCCCGGCCCGCCAGTTCGGACCGGAGCGTGCGGTACGCCGGCTTCGGGCGGTAGCCCTCGTCGTACAGGTTCGCGGCGCCCTCACCGGGGAACGTGCCGGGGACCCAGGAGTACTTGTCGGTGAAGCCCCAGACGGTGAACGAGATGCAGTGGCGGGTGCGCAGACAGGCGTCGAGCAGGAGCCGGTAGCCCTCGGCCTGCGTGGCGAGCTTGTCCGCGTCGGCCGGCAGCGGCATGCGCACGTCCGCCTCCGTGACGGCGGTGGCCAGTCCGAGCTTGTCGAAGCGGGCGAAGTTGGCCGCCATGCCGGTGGGCAGGCCGTACTGGATGCCGAGGTGTCCCTGGAAGCCGACCCCGTCGACGGGAACGCCCTCCGCGCGCAGGCGGCCGACCAGATCGTGGACGGCGTCGCTCTTCGGGCCCGTCCACTCGGTGTTGTAGTCGTTGTAGAACAGCAGGGCGTGCGGGTCGGCCTCGTGGGCCCAGCGGAAGGCGTCGGCGATGTAGCCGGGACCGAGCTCGCGCAGCCAGATGCTGTCCCGCAGGGTGCCGTCCTCGTTGAACGCCTCGTTCACCACGTCCCATTGCCAGACCCTGCCCTTGAAGTGCCGGACGGTGTCGGTGATGTGACGGTGCAGGATCTCGCGCAGCTGGTCGGCGCTGAAGTCGCCGGAGGTGAGCCAGGACGGCAACTGGTTGTGCCAGACCAGGACATGGCCGCGCACCTTCTGGCCGTGCTTGCGCGCGAAGTCGACCAGGCGGTCGGCGGGCGCGTAGTCGTACTCCCCCTGGCGGGGCTCGATCGCCTCCCACTTCATCACGTTCTCCGGGGTGACGGTGGAGAACTCGGAGCCCGCGAGCCGGCGGTAGGCGGCGTCGTCGGCGAGCGCGGACATGTCGACGGCGGTGCCGACCCGCAGGTGGTCGTCGGCGGCGAGCTGCCGCAGCGGACGGTCCGGTACGGCGGTGCCGCCGGAGGCGCTCGCGGGGCTCGCGGCGACGAGGGGGAGCAGGGTCAGGCAGCAGGCCGAGGCGACGGCCGCGAGGGAGCGGGGCAGGGTCACGGGCACTCCTGTGGGAAATCGAAAGTTTCGTAATACCTGACGAGCGTTGCGTCACGCTAAACAGGCGCCGATTCCGCGTCAACCATCGTGCCGACCGTCATTTCAGCCACTCCTTCCAGCGACTTCGAAACTTGCGGCTCTACATGCCGAAGTTCCCCGTCAAGTTTCGATGAAGTTTCGGAAACAGACGCATTGACCGCCCTTTCGCACCCGCCCCATACTCTCCAGCAATCGAGCCCTCCCTCCACGGGGACGGCCCAGCCACGGCGTATGGCGCGAACATGACAACCCACCTCATCCAGGAGGCACCATGGACATGGAGCACGCCCTCACCCGCCCGATGAGCCGCAGGGGCTTCATCAACCGCGCCGGCGCGCTCGCGCTGGCCACGACCGCGTCCGGGCTGCTGCTGCCCGACACCGCTCAGGCCGCCACGGTCATCACCACCAACCAGACCGGCACCAACAACGGGTTCTACTACTCCTTCTGGACCGACGGCGGCGGTTCGGTCTCGATGACCCTGAACTCCGGCGGCAACTACAGCACCTCGTGGACGAACTGCGGCAACTTCGTCGCCGGCAAGGGCTGGAGCAACGGCGGACGCAGGAACGTGCAGTACTCGGGCAGCTTCTACCCGTCCGGCAACGGCTACCTGGCGCTGTACGGATGGACCTCGAACCCGCTCGTCGAGTACTACATCGTCGACAACTGGGGCAACTACCGGCCCACCGGAACGTACAAGGGCACGGTCACCAGCGACGGCGGCACGTACGACGTCTACCAGACGACGCGGTACAACGCCCCCTCCGTGGAAGGCACCAAGACCTTCAACCAGTACTGGAGCGTCCGGCAGTCCAAGAGGACCGGCGGCACCATCACCACCGGCAACCACTTCGACGCCTGGGCCCGCTACGGCATGCAACTGGGCAGCTTCAGCTACTACATGATCCTCGCCACCGAGGGCTACCAGAGCAGCGGCTCCTCCAACCTCACGGTGAGCGGCTGACCCTTCCCGTCCCGTCCCATCCCCCCACGGCGGTCACGCCGCCCACCCGAGGAGGACGCACCCGCATGCGTGCCGCGCCCCGCCCCCTGCTGACCGGACTGGCCCTCGCGGCGACCGCCGTGGCCGGCACGGTCACCGCCGTCACCGACGCCGCCCCGGCCCACGCCGCCACCTGTTCCGGGTACGTCGGGCTCACCTTCGACGACGGCCCGTCCAACGACCACACCCCGGCCCTGCTCAACGCCCTGCGGCAGAACGGGCTGCGGGCCACGATGTTCAACGAGGGCCAGTTCGCCGCCGCCTACCCGGCCCAGGTCCGGGCCGAGGCCAACGCCGGGATGTGGATCGGCAACCACAGCTACACCCATCCCCACCTCACCCAGCAGAGCCAGGCGCAGATCGACTCCGAGATCTCCCGCACCCAGCAGGCCATCGCCGCGGCCGGCGGCGGGACGCCGCAACTGTTCCGCCCGCCGTACGGCGAGACCAACACCACCGTCCAGGCGGTGGAGGCCAAGTACGGCCTGAGGCAGATCATCTGGGACGTCGACTCGCAGGACTGGAACGGCGCGAGCACCGACGCGATCGTGCAGGCGGTGTCCCGGCTGACCAACGGCCAGATCATCCTCATGCACGAGTGGCCGGCCAACACCCTGGCGGCCATCCCGCGCATCGCACAGACGCTGGCCGGCAAGGGCCTGTGCGCCGGCCGCATCTCCCCGCAGACCGGCCGCGCCGTGGCCCCCTGACCCCGGGCGCGAAGTGGTGAGGGGCGGCTTGGGACACCACCGGAGCCGCCCCTGACCCATGTCCGCACGGCAGGTCGTCCACGCGGGCATTTCCCCGCGTCCGGAGAGAACCCGCACGTCGCAGGCCCGCGGCGGGACGACATGCGCGTTACGCCGTTCGGGCGCATGCTGGGAGCGGCCCAACCAGGTGCCACAGACCGACCTCCGGGAGGTGCTGTGATCCTGATTGCCCTGCTCGTGCCCGTCCTGATGATCGCGTTCCTCTTCATCACACCGGCACTCGAGGAACTCCTGTTCCCCCTTCCCGAGACCGACGACGTCGCCGTCCCCCCAGCCCACGCAATCGCGCCCCGCCTCGTGCACCCGAGGCAGGAGGAAGAGCAGTGAAAAGAACCGCCGGCCCGGCTCGGCGGCCGGGCCGGCGGCGTACCCCTCGTCGAGGAGGCGGCGTACCCCTGGCCGGCGCCGTACTCCTCGGCGCCGGCGTGTCCACGGCGTGGGTCAGGGCGTGAGGAGGGCCTTGACGGCGCGCCGCTCGTCCATGGCCCGGTAGCCCTCCTCGACCTGCTCCAGGGGCAGGGTGAGGTCGAAGACCTTGCCCGGGTCGATCCGGCCCGACAGGACGCGGTCGATCAGGTCGGGCAGGTAGCGGCGTACGGGGGCGGGGCCACCGCGCAGGCCGACGTGGGTGAAGAACAGCTCCTCCCCGTCGATCGCCACCTCGTGCGGGAGGCCGACGAAGCCGACGTTGCCGCCGGGCCGGGCCGAGTGCAGGGCCTGCCGCATGGCCTGGCCGGTGCCGACGCACTCCAGGACCGAGTCCACGCCGATCCCGTCGGTCATCTCCTTGATCCGGGCGACGCCGTCCTCGCCGCGCTCGGTGACGATGTCGGTGGCGCCGAACTCCCGGGCCAGTTTCTGGCGGGACTCGTGCCGGCTCATGGCGATGATCCGCTCGGCGCCCTTCTCCTTCGCGGCGATCACCCCGCACAGCCCGACCGCGCCGTCACCGACCACCACGGCCGTGGAGCCGGGCCTGACCTCGGCGGCCTCGGCGGCGTACCAGCCGGTGCCCATCACGTCGGAGACGGCCAGCAGGCCGGGCCAGAACTCCTCGCCCGGCACCTCCTCGGTGGCGACCAGGGTGCCCTGGGCGTTGGGGATGCGCACGTACTCGGCCTGGCAGGTGGTCATGAACTCGCGGTTCACGCAGTTGGACTGCCATCCGTTGCGGCAGTTGGCGCAGGTGTTGTCCGAGGTCGCGAACGAGCCGACGGCGAACTGGCCGGGCTCGACCGAGGTGACCTCGCTGCCGACCGCCTCGACGAAGCCGACGTACTCGTGCCCCATGGGGTGTGCCTCCTCGGTCGCGTCCAGGCCGCGCCAGGGCCACAGGTCGGTGCCGCACACACAGGTGACGGCCGTACGGATGACCGCGTCCGTCGGCTCCAGGATCTCCGGGTCGTCCAGGGTCTCGAAGCGCACGTCTCCGGGGGCGTGGATCACTGCTCCGTGCATGGGGAAGTCCTTATGTTTCGTGGGGGGGGTGGGGCTCGGGGCGGTTCGCGGGCCGCCGCGGCCGTGTGCGCCACGGATCGGGGACGCCTCCAGGCGTCGTCGTCCTTCACGCGCTGCCCGGCCGGGTACCCCTCCACGCGGTCGATGCCACGCGGGGTTCGACTCCCCCGGCCACCCAGAACGCCGGCCAGGCTCCCCGACCGGTCTCCACACACAGGTCAGGGCCGGTCTCGGATGCTTCCGAAACCGGCCCTGACCTGTGACTCCCACAAAGTCGGGACGACAGGATTTGAACCTGCGACCCCTTGACCCCCAGTCAAGTGCGCTACCAAGCTGCGCCACGTCCCGTCGCACTCACGCGCGGTGCCCCGCGTGATCGTGCGGACAGAACTTTACCCCACGCCCGGGGGTGCGCCGAAGGAGGCCCGGCGGTGCGAGGGACAATCGGCGGTATGACGAACGCGGGCGCATCGGATGCCAGGGACCGGGACGTGGCCGGGCGGGCGCGGAACGCGCGGCCCCGGGACGGGCTGGGACGCCCGCTGCCGTACGGCGCCGAGGGCGTCCCGCGGCAGCCGGAGGGGGTCCTGCGGACGCCGGAGGACACGGTCGCCGAGGCGCGGGCGCTGCTGGCCTCGGGGCGGCCGTTCCACGCGCACGAGGTGTTCGAGGACGCCTGGAAGTCGGGTCCGCGGGAGGAGCGCGCGCTGTGGCGGGGGCTGGCCCAGCTGGCGGTGGGCCTCACCCACGCGGCCCGCGGGAACGCCGTCGGCGGGGCGCGGCTGCTGCGGCGGGGGGCCGGCGCGGTCGAGGGGTGGGCGGCCGAACGCGGCGAGGACCGCCTGTACGGACTGGACCTGCCGGGCCTCGCCCGCTGGGCCCGGGAGCTGGCGGGACGGGTGGAGGACGACTCGGCACCGGTCGACGCCGAGACCGAGGCCCCGCGCCTGGGGCCGTGACCGCCGGACGCCCCTGAGCCGCGCCCTCCGCGACGGGCCCGGCGGGCCCACGCTCCGGGGACCTCCCGCAGCGCCGAGCAGGCCGTCGTCGCAGGCTGTGCGGAGGCGGTGGACGCATGGTCAGTGGGATGCGGCAGACTCGGGGCGTGCGAAAGATTCATGTCATCGGTATCGGCGCGGGCGACCCCGACCAGCTGACCCTCCAGGCGGTCAAGGCGCTGCGGAGCACGGACGTGTTCTTCCTGCTCGGCAAGGGCGAGGTGAAGAGCGATCTCACCCAGCTCCGCCGGGACATGCTGGACGCGCACCTGCCCGAGGGGTCGTACCGGGTGGTGGAGGCCCGTGACCCGGAGCGGGACCGGACGGCGGGCGGGTCGGCCTACTCCCCGGCCGTCGGCGACTGGCGCAGTGCCCGCGCCGGGATCTACGAGCGGCTGATCGCCGAGGAGTTGGACGAGGACGGCACGGGCGCCTTCCTCGTCTGGGGGGACCCGGCGTTGTACGACAGCACGCTGGGCATCCTGGAGGAGGTGCTGGAGCGGGGCGCGGTGGCGTTCACGTACGACGTGGTGCCCGGAGTCAGCAGTGTCTCCGCGCTGGTCGCCCGGCATCGCACGGGGCTGAACCGGGTCGCCCGGCCGGTGCAGATCACCACCGGGCGGCGGCTGGCCGAGGGCTTCCCGGAGGGCGTCGACGACGTGGTCGTGATGCTCGACGCGCACCAGGTCTTCCGGCGGTACGCCGAGGAGGACATGGACATCTACTGGGGTGCCTACATAGGCACGCCGGACGAGATCCTCGTCTCCGGGCCGATCGCCGAGGCCGCTCCACGCATCGAGCGGCTGCGGGCCGAGGCACGGGAGCGCAAGGGCTGGATCATGGACACGTACCTGCTGCGTCGGCGTCCGTCGCGGGACGGGCGGGACTGACACACCGGCCGGAGGCAGGCGCGGGCCGGCGGCCCGGCCGGGCGGTGGCGCGGAGCAGCGCGCTGACATCAGGTGCGGGCCGGGACGGGACGCCGTGATACTCGGGGCGCGTCCGCCGCGCCCCTCCCCTTCCGCGCTCCGCGCGGCACCAAGGCCGGCTCCTCGACTCGGTGCCGGTGCGCCGTCCCCGCTGCGACGGCGTGACCCATGTGCGGCGGCGGCCGGAGGCCGAGGAGCGGTGGATCTTCGCACCCCGGTGCCCGGTCTGCCGTCCCTGTGGTCCGTCCCGCACCTGGGCCGGCCGGTCCGTGGTGTTCGACTCGCGTTCGGCGGACCCGCGCGGGACCCGTACCCCCGTGCCCCGCTGTGGCTCCGGTGCGAGACCCGGCACGGCCGGGTGTGGGCGTACGACCTGCGGCGGCTGGACCTCGTCCGGCGCTGTGTCGCGGCCGGTCCGCGCGAACGCGCCCCTGGGTACGACACCGGCCGGAAGACGACCCTCTTCGCCCGTCCCCCCTCCTGGACGAAGAGCGCCAGGAACCGGGACGAGGTGCTGCGCGCCATCGAGCGGCTCCGGGCCACCGTCGTCAGGCCGGGCTGAGGCCCAGCCGTTCCAGGGCGCCCGCCACGTCCGGTACGGCGGTCACGCCGGCCGGCAGGGCGGGGCGGCGTACGACGACCACGGGCAGGCCCAGCTCGCGTGCCGCCGTCAGCTTCGCGGCCGTCGCCTCGCCGCCGCTGTCCTTGGTGACCAGGACGTCGATCCGGTGGGCGCGCAGGAGCTCCGTCTCCCCGGTGACCGTGAAGGGGCCCCGGGCCAGGACGACGGCGGTGTCCGGGGGCAGCGGGGGCTCGGGCGGGTCGACGGAGCGGACGAGGAAGCGCAGGTCCGTGAGGTGGGCGAAGGCCGCGAGCCCGAGGCGGCCGGTGGTGAGGAACACCCGGCGGCCGAGGCCGGGCAGGGCCTCTGCGGCTCCGGCCAGGGACGGGACGTCGTACCAGCGGTCGCCGGGGCCCGGCCGCCAGCCGGGGCGGCGCAGGACGACGGCGGGGACGCCCGTGGCCCGTGCCGCACGGGCCGCGTGGTCCGTGATCGACTCGGCGAAGGGGTGGGTGGCGTCCACGAGGGCGTCCACCCGGTGCGCGCGCAGCCAGTCGGCGAGGCCCTCCGGCCCGCCGAAGCCACCGGTCCGTACCTCGCCGGGCAGCGCCCCGGGCCGGGCGACCCGGCCGGCGAGCGAGGTGGTGACCCGCACCCCGGGCCGGGCCGCGAGGTCGGCGGCGAGGCGGCGGGCCTCGGTGGTGCCGCCGAGGACCAGGACGTGGGCGGGCATAGGGGTGAGCGTACGAGGTCGTACGGGCCGGTGCGCCGGCCGGGTCGCTACCGTCGGGCCATGGAGTCCTTGGCGTCCGTGCGTGCCGTCCTGATCGACATCGACGGGGTCCTCACCGTGTCCTGGAAGCCGCTGCCCGGTGCGGTGGAGGCGCTGCGCGGCATCCGCGCGGCCGGGTTCGGCGTGGCGCTGGTGACGAACACGACCTCCCGGACCCGGGCGTCGATCGCCGCGACCCTGTCGGAGGCCGGTTTCGAGGTGGGCGCCCAGGACGTGCTGACCGCGCCCGCCGTCACCGCCGCCCATCTCGCCGAGCGTCATCCGGGCGCCCGGTGCCTGCTGCTCAACAGCGGGGACATCGCCGCGGACCTGGGCGACGTCACGCTGGTCGAGGAGGGCGCCGACGTGGTCGTGGTCGGCGGCGCCGGGCCGGGGTTCGACTACGCGGCGCTCAACCGGGCGTTCGGCGAGTTGCAGCGGGGCGCGCGGCTGGTCGCCATGCACCGCAACCTGTACTGGCGCACCGACGCCGGGCTGCAACTGGACTCGGGGGCGTTCCTGCTGGGGCTGGAGCGGGCGGCGCGCGTGGAGGCCGAGGTCACGGGCAAGCCGTCCCCGGCGTTCTTCGCGGCGGCGCTCGCCCGGCTGGGAGTGGACGCAGAGCGGGCGCTGATGGTCGGCGACGACATCGAGTCGGACGTGCTCGCGGCGCAGCGGGCCGGGCTGACCGGGGTGCTGGTGAGGACGGGCAAGTACCAGCCGGAGACGCACGAGGAGGCGAGCGGCACCCCCGACCATGTCCTGGACTCCTTCGCGGACGTCCCTGCGCTGCTGGGGCCGGCGCCGTAGCCGTTGGGCGCAGGGCCCAGCGGAGCAGGGCCTAGCGGAGCAGCAGTTGCAGGCCGCCCACGATCGTCGCCGCGATGACGAGTTGTTCGAAGAGTCGCTGGTTGATCCGGTGCACAGCCCACTTCCCGAGGAACGCGCCGGGCACCACGAACACCACCAGCGCGGCGTCGAGGAGCAGCGAGTGCCCGTCGATCAGGCCCAGACCGGCGCTGAACGGCACCTTCGAGACGTTCACGATGAGGAAGAAGAACGCGGAGGTGCCCAGGAAGCCGAGCTTCCGGAAACCCGCGGACAGCAGGTACATCGACATCACCGGGCCGCCGGCGTTGGCGACCATCGTCGTGAACCCGCCGAGCACCCCGTACGAGCGGGCCTTGACGCGGCCCGCCCGGGTGCCGACCTCGTCCGGGTCCTCCGGGGTGCCGGCCGTCCGCCGGCGCCACAGCGTCACCCCGGCCATCAGCAGCAGGATCGCGCCGATCGAGGTCCGTACGACCCCGTCGTCGGCCCAGACCAGGAACAGCGTGCCGGCCACCACGCCCGCCGCCACCGCCGGGAACAGCCGCCACAGCGTGGGCCAGTGCGCGTGCCGCCGGTAGGTGAGGACGGCGAGCACGTCACCGGCGATCAGGACGGGCAGCAGTACGCCGGTGGAGGCGCGGGCGGGCAGGATCGCCGCGAAGATCGCGAGACTGACCGTGTTGGCCCCGCTGACGGCCGTTTTGGAGAAGCCGACGAGCAGGGCCGCGAAGGCGAGCGCCGCGAACCCCCAGCCGGATATGTGCCAGAGCGTCATCGTGTTCATGGAGGAACCGATGCTATGCACATGCATGGGTGGGGCGTAAGCGGCGTCTCGCCGGTCGGTCCTGGTGCGACGGCCGCTCGGCGCCTAACGGCCCGTGTACCGCGCCCGCAGTTCCCGCTTGAGCACCTTCATGCTCGGTCCGAGCGGCAGCGCGTCCGCGAGCTCCACCCGCCGCGGGTACTTGTGCCGGCCCAGGTGCTCCTTGGACCACTCGGTGAGCGCGGCGGCGTCCGGCGCGGTGCCCGGCGCCGGGACGACGACCGCGCACACCTCCTCGCCGTGCAGGTCGTCGGGCAGGCCGATGACGGCGACCTGGGCGATCTCCGGGTGGCGCATGAGGACCTCCTCGACCTCCCTCGGGTAGACGTTGTAGCCGCCGCGGATGATGACGTCCTTCTTCCGGTCGACGATCCGCAGGAAGCCCTCGTCGTCCTTGGTACCGAGGTCGCCGGTGCGGAACCAGCCGTCCACCAGGACCTCGGCGGTGGCCTCGGGGCGGCCGAGGTAGCCGGAGAAGACGTTGTGGCCGCGGATGACGACCTCGCCCACCTCACCGGGCGGCAGCAGCTCGATCCGGCCCTCCGCCTCCGCGCGGGCGATCTCCACGTCGATGCCCCACAGCGGGTGGCCGATGGTGCCCGCCTTCGTGCCGAACGCCGGCTGGTTGACGGCGGCGGTCGGCGAGGTCTCCGACAGCCCGTACCCCTCGTGGATCTTCGCGCCGAAGGATGCCTCGAACCGCTCCAGCACGGCGACCGGGAGCGAGGCCCCGCCGGAGACGCACACGCGCAGCGCCGGGAGCCGCTCCGCGTCCGCGGCAGCCGCCGCGAGGGCGACGAACATGGTGGGCACGCCGTGGAAGGTGTTCACGCCCTCGCGCACCATCAGGTCGATGGCGCGGGCCGCGTCGAAGCGGGGCAGCAGCACGAGCGTGGCGCCGGCCCGCCAGGTGGAGTTGAGCGAGACGGTCTGGCCGAAGGCGTGGAACAGCGGCAGCGCGCCGAGGGCGATGTCGTCGGCGCGGATGTCGTTGGCGTCGAAGGCGTTGACGGTCGCATTCATCACCAGGTTGAAGTGGCTGAGCACGGCGCCCTTGGGGACACCGGTCGTACCGCTGGTGTAGAAGATCACCGCGGGGTCGTCGGCGGCCCGGGTGACGTACGACGCGAGGGGCTCGGCGTCGGCCGCGAGCTTCTCGAACTCCGTGCCGAGGGTGAGCGCCCGGACGCCCGTCGCGCGTGCGGCGGCCGTGCCGGTCTCCGCCTGGGCCGGGTGGACCAGCAGCAGGGTGGCCCCGCTGTCGCGCAGCACGTGCTCGACCTCGCCGGCGGAGAGCAGCAGGTGCACGGGGACGACGACCCCGCCCGCCGCGGCGATGGCGTAGTACGCCACCGGGAACTCCGCGGTGTTGGGGGCCATGAGGGCGACCCGGTCGCCGGGCCGTACGCCGAGAGCGGTGAGCGCGCCCGCCTGGGCCAGCGCGCGCCGCCACGCGTCGGCGAAGGTGAGCCGCAGGTCGCCTTCGACGAGGGCGGTCTTGCCGGGGCGGCGCCGGGCGTTCTCGGCGAGGATGGCGGCGACGGACAGGGTGGCCATGGAGTGCTGCTCCGTTTCCTTGCTGCGGCTCGTGTACCGGATCCCCTTCAAGGGAGCCCCCGTTGAGGTAGCTCTAGTGCCTCTCGACCAGCACCGCGCTCCCCTGCCCCACGCCCACGCACATCGTCGCGAGCCCCCGCTGCGCGCCCGTGCGGCGCATCCGGTGCAGCAGGGTGGTGAGGATGCGGGCGCCGGAGCAGCCGAGGGGGTGGCCGAGGGCGATGGCGCCGCCGGTGGGGTTGACCAGGTCGGGGTCGATGCCCAGCTGGTCGACGCACGCGAGTGCCTGCGCGGCGAACGCCTCGTTGAACTCGGCCTCCTGGACGTCGCCGGTCTCCCAGCCGGCCCGGGCCAGCGCCTTGCGGGTGGCGGGGACCGGGCCGAGGCCCATCACGTCGGGGTGGACACCGGCGGAGGCGCCCGCGACGTAGCGTCCGAGGGACTGAAGCCCCAGCTCGTTCAGGGCCTCCTCGCTGACCAGCAGCAGGCCGGCCGCGCCGTCGTTCATCGGCGAGGCGTTGCCGGCGGTGACGGTGCCGTCTGCGCGGAAGACCGGCCTCAGCCGGGACAGTTTCTCCAGCGAGGTGTCCTCGCGGACGCACTCGTCCCGCTCGACCACGATGCCGTCGGGACGCTCGACGGGCAGGAGTTCGTCGTCGAAGTGGCCCTTTACGCGTGCGGCGGCGGCGAGCCGGTGGCTGCGCAGGGCGAACTCGTCCTGGCGCTCGCGCGGGATGCCGTACCGCGCGGCGACCTCCTCGGCGGTCTCGCCCATGGAGAGCAGGCCGTGCAGTTCCTTCATGGCGGGGTTGACCAGCCGCCAGCCGAGCCGGGTGTCGTGGGTCTCGATGCGCTGCGGCAGGGCCTCGTCGGGGCGGGGCAGGACGAAGGGGGCGCGGCTCATGGACTCGGAGCCGCCGGCGATCACGATGTCGGCCTCTCCGGCGGCGATGGTCCGGGCGGCGGTGGTGACGGCTTCGAGTCCGGAGGCGCACAGCCGGTTGACGGTGGCGCCGGGCACGGAGTCGGGCAGTCCGGCGAGCAGGGCGGCCATGCGGGCGACGTTGCGGTTGTCCTCGCCGGCCTGGTTGGCGGCGCCCCAGTAGACGTCGTCGATCCGGGCGGGGTCGAGCGCGGGCACGTCGGCCACCAGGTGGCGGATGACGGTCGCGGCCAGGTCGTCGGGGCGGACCGGGGAGAGGGCTCCGCGCAGCTTGCCGATGGGGGTGCGGCGGGCGGCCGCGAAGTGGACGGGACGCACGGCTGGGACTCCTGACCTACGACGCTGTGGATCAGCACGGACCTCGCGACAGCCTCTTTCGCTGCCCGGCAGCTTAATTAGCACTGCTAGTTTTGGACTATAGACCGCCGACCGCCCCACTGGGAAGATCCCCAGGACCTTCCCCGAGGCAGCTGGAGGAGAGATGTCCCACGTCCGCGAGCACGTCCTCGACGGCACGCACGGAGCCCTCGCCGTACGGGAGTGGCCGCACCCGGCCCCCCGTTGCCTGGCCCTCCTGGTGCACGGGTACGGCGAGCACGCCGGCCGGTACGCGGAACTCGCCGCCCGGCTCACCGGCTACGGCGCCGCCGTGTACGCGCCGGACCACACCGGCCACGGCCGCTCCGCGGGGGAGCGGGTGGTGATCGAGGACTTCGAGGACGTGGTCACGGACGTGCACACGGTGGCGGACTCGGCCCGCACCGCGCACCCCGGCCTGCCGCTGGTCATGGTGGGCCACTCCATGGGCGGGCTGATCGCGGCCCGCTACGCCCAGCGGTACGGCGACGGACTGAGCGCCCTGGTGCTGTCCGGCCCGGTGATCGGCGCCTGGGAACTGCCGGGGCGGCTGCTGGCCCTGGAGGAGATCCCGGACATCCCGATCAGCCCGTCCGCGCTCTCCCGGGACCCGGCCGTGGGTGCCGCGTACGCGGCCGATCCGCTCGTCTGGCACGGGCCCATGAAGCGGCCGACGCTGGAGGCGTTCGCCCGGACGCTGGACACCGTCGCCCGGGGCGGTGACGTCGGCGCCCTGCCGCTGCTGTGGCTGCACGGCGACGACGACCGGCTGGTGCCGCTGCCCGGGAGCCGCGTCGGCGTGGAACGGCTGAGCGGCGGCCGGCTGACCGGGCGGATCTTCCCGGGGGCGCGGCACGAGGTGTTCCACGAGACGTGCAAGGAGGACGTCTTCGCGGAGCTGCTGACCTTCCTGGACCGGGTACTGCCCCGCTGATCAGCCGGTTTGCTCCCCCACCCAGCGGGCACCCGCCCTGTCGGACATGACCGTGGACAGTTGCCGAAAGGGGATATACGGACCATGACCGTGGTCAAGAGCACGCTGCCCGAAGAGGCGCTCGGCGTCACCGGAACCGCCCTTCAGGAGACCCTGGTGGACCTGCTCGGGCTGTCGCTGATCGGCAAGCAGGCGCACTGGAACGTCGTGGGCCCGCGGTTCCGGTCGATCCACCTCCAGCTCGACGAGCTGGTCGCCACGGCCCGGAGCCACTCGGACACGGTGGCCGAGCGTGCCGCCGCGCTGGGCGTGCCGCCGGACGGCCGGCCGGAGACCATCGCCGCGAGCTTCGCGCTGCCGGGCGCCAAGGACGGCTGGCTGCGCGACACCGAGGCCGTGGAGCTGATGGTGTCGGCGCTGGAGGCGGCCATCGGCCGCCTGCGCGAGCGGATCGAGGCGACCGAGAAGGCCGACCCGGTCACCCAGGACCTGCTGATCTCCGTCACCGCCGACCTGGAGAAGCAGCGCTGGATGTTCGAGGCCGAGAACCACCCGCGCGACGGCGCCGCCCGCTAGTACACCCAGTCCCGCACGGAAGGGGGAGACCCATGGCCGACGCACTGGAGATCGAGGCGCTGTGGGAGGACTTCCACCGCGTGGTGAACATGACCTCCGCGGAACTCGCGGCCTGGCTGAAGGTCCGGGACGCCGGCGAGGAGACGGAACCACTGCCGGAGGAGGCGGGCACGCCCACCGGGCAGCATGTCCTCGCCATTCTCCAGAAGCGCCGTACCGACCTCACCGACGACGACGTCCGGGTCATGCACAAGGTCGTCGACACGGTCGGTGACCTGGCCGACCTGGAGAACGAACCCGAGCCGGAGAGCACGCCGCAGGACACCCGGCGCAGGCACCGGCTGATGACGCTGGGCCACGACCCGCTCAAGCCCTAGCCGGAGCGCACCATGGACCGGGACGAACGGGTCGTGCGCGAGCTGGTGTCCGAGTACGGGCGGACGTACGCCGAGGAGGCGGGCATCCGCCTGAAGGACACCCCGCAGCCGCTGTACCGGCTGCTCGTGCTGTCCCTGCTGCTCAGCGCCCGGATCCGGGCCTCCGTCGCGGTGGCCGCCGCCCGGGCCCTGCACGAGGACCACCTGGACAGCCCCCGCCGGATGGCCGGGGCCGACTGGCAGCGGCGGGTGGACGCGCTCGGCCGGGGCGGCTACCGCCGGTACGACGAGCGCACCGCGACCCAGCTCGGCGACGGCGCCGAGCTGCTGACCGAGCGCTGGGGCGGCGACCTGCGCCGACTGCACCGGGAGGCGGAGGGCGACGCCGGAGAGTTGAAGCGGCTGCTCCAGGAGGAGCCGGGCATCGGGCCGGCCGGCGCCGACATCTTCCTGCGCGAGGCGCAGCGGGTGTGGCCGGACGTCGCCCCCTACCTGGACGGCAAGGCGCTGTCCGGGGCCGGGCGGCTCGGCCTGCCGCAGGACCCGGAGAAGCTGACCGAGCTGGCCGGGGACACCCAACCGGCCGTCCTGGCCGCCGCGTTGGTCCGGGCGGCCCTCGACGAACAGGTGGCCGAAGACTGTCTGCGCCGGGCCGCTTGATCGTGTCGGACTGCTCCCCGCACGTCCCGGAGTGACCACCGGGGCCTGACGGCTGGAGGAGCGGCACGTGACGGGGACAGGCCCGCCGATCCAGGACGGCATCGACACGACCCGGCCGCATCCGGCCCGGGTGTACGACTGGTTCCTCGGCGGCAAGGACAACTACCCGGTCGACGAGGAACTGGGCCGGCGGATCGCGGCGATCGACGGGGGCGCCCCGAAGGCCGCCCGCGCGAACCGGGCGTTCATGCGCCGCGGCACGCGGATGCTCGCCACGGAGCGGGGGATCCGCCAGTTCCTGGACATCGGCACCGGCATACCCACCGAGCCGAACCTGCACCGGATCGCCCAGTCCGTGGCCCCCGACGCCCGCGTGGTGTACGTGGACAACGACCCCCTCGTGCTGGCCCACGCGAGCGCGCTGCTGCGCGGCACCCCGCAGGGCGTGACCGAGTACGTGCAGGCCGACGCCCGCGATCCGCACGCGATCCTCGACGAGGCCGCCCGCGTCCTCGACCTCGACCGCCCGGTGGCCCTCTCCCTCATCGCCCTGCTCCACTTCATCGCCGACGAGGACGGCGCCCACGACCTGGTGGACACCCTGGTCGGCGCGCTGGCGCCGGGCAGCTGTCTGGTGCTGTCGACCATGACCGCCGACTTCGAGCCGGAGAACGTCCGGCGGGGCATCGCGGCCTACGCGGCCGGCGGGGTCACCCTGGTGGCGCGTTCGCGGGCCGGCGTGGGCACCTTCTTCGAGGGGCTGCGCCTGCTGGAGCCCGGGATCGTGTCGGTGGCCGAGTGGCGGCCCGAGGAAGCGCCCGACGGGCCGATCTCGCTGTACGGCGGGGTCGCGGTCAAGCCCTGACGCCGTCGTAGGGCAGGTCCAGCACCCGGGCGACGGTCCGCAGTACGCCGTCGTCGTTGTTGGACGGGGCCAGGTGGCGGGCCCGCCGGATCACCTCGGGGTGGGCGCCCGCCATGGCGAAGGACCACTCGGCGGCGTCGAGCATCTCCAGGTCGTTCAGGTAGTCGCCGAACACCATGGTCTGGGCGGGCGTGATGCCGAGCGCCCGCTGGAGGCCGCGCAGGGCGGTGCCCTTGTCGGCGGTGCGGTTCATCACGTCCACCCAGTGCTCGCCGGAGACGACGACCTGGTGGGTCGCGGCGAACTCGGCGAGGGCCGGGGCGGTGGTGTGCTCGGCGGACCCGAAGTCGAACAGCGCCACCTTGATCATCTCGTCGTCCACGGCGGTGACGTCCTCGACGATCCGGTGCTCGACGTAGTACTTGCGCACCTCCGCAAGGAACGCCTCGTCGGTCCGCTCGACGTACGCCGCCCGCTTGCCGCAGACGACCGCGCCGACGTCCGCGCCGTCCGCGACCAGCCGCCGCGCCGCCCGGGCCACCCCGGCGGCGACGGACCGGTCCAGCGGGTCGGAACTCAGCTCCACGCCGTCGCGGACCACGTACGTGCCGTTCTCCGCGATGAAGACCATGCCCTCGGCGACCTCCTCGAACTGCCGGAAGAGGGTGGCGTACTGGCGTCCGCTCGCCGGGCTGAACAGCACCCCGCGGCGGCGCAGTTCGGCGAGCATCGGCCACAGCCCGTCAGAAATCCGCTTGGCGTCGTCCAGCAGCGTGCCGTCCATGTCGGTGACGATCAGCCGGATGTCGGCGGGGCCCGCGGGCAGGCCGGAGGCGTCGAGGAGGGGCGTGGGCGTGGCGGGCATGTCCTGCTTCCGGTCGGGGGCGGGGATACCGGTCCAGTGTTCCTCATGCGCCTCGGGGACCCGGAACCGCCCGGGGCCGGGGCGCACGGCTGTCCGGAACCGCCGAGGGCGAAACGTCTGCCCTGGAACCGCCGCGGGCCAGGGCGCCCGGCCGGCCGGAACCGCCGATGCGGGACGCAGACCGCCCGGAAACCGCCGAGGGCGAAACGTTCGGCTGCACCCGCCGGGGGCCGAAGTCCGGCCCTCCCCGAACCGCCCGGGGCCGGGGCGCACGGCTGTCCGGAACCGCCCACCGTGCCCGTTTCCCGGGACAGCGCGATCACCGGGGGGCACAATGACGGCGGAGAACCGCACGTGAGAAGGGCGGACAGGTGAGCGAGGTCGACTCCCCGGGGGCCGGATCGGCACGGCTGGACACCAGCGTGGCGCACAACGCCCGAGTCTGGAACTACTGGATCGGTGGCAAGGACCACTACGAGATCGACCAGCGCGTGGGCGATCGGATCGCCGGCATGTTCCCGGTGATCCGGGCGGTGGCGCGCGCGGACCGGGAGTTCCTGGGACGGGCGGTGCGCTTCCTGGCCGCCGAGCGGGGCATCCGGCAGTTCCTCGACATCGGCACCGGCCTGCCGACGGCCGACAACACGCACGAGATAGCGCAGCGGATCGCCCCCGAGTCCCGGATCGTGTACGTCGACAACGACCCGATCGTGCTCGTGCACGCCCGCTCGCTGCTCACCAGTTCCCCGGAGGGTGTCACGGACTACGTCGACGCCGACGCGCACGACCCGGACGGCATCATGCGACGGGCCGCCGAGACCCTGGACCTGACCCGGCCGGTGGCGGTGCTGATGCTGGGCATCCTCAACTTCGTGCTGGACACCGACGAGGCCCGGGACATCGTGCGCCGGCTGATGGCGGCGGTGCCCGCCGGCAGCCACCTGGTCCTCACCCACCCGACGGACGACCGTGACGTGGGCGGCGAGGGCAACGTGGCCGCCATGGAGTTCTGGAACGCGCACGCCACCCCGCCGATCACCGCCCGCGGCCGTGCCGAGATCGCCGGATTCCTGGAGGGCCTGGACCTGGTGGAGCCGGGACTGGTGCCGTGCTCGCAGTGGCGCGCCGAGTCGGCGTCCGCCGCACCGGTGCCGCAGTTCGGCGCGGTGGCCGTGAAACCCTGACCCCGGCCGCGCGCGGGCCGGGCCCGCCGAGGAGGACGCATGACGACTTTCGCCGACCCCGTGCCCGGCGGCCGTCCCGGGGACCTGCGCCGGGTCGCCGGCCTCACCGCCGAGCTGGCCGCGCAGGGCGTGCGCGGCATCGTGCTGGCGTACGTGGACACCGCGGGCGTCTGCCGGGTGAAGACGATCCCCACCGGGCGGCTGGAGGCGGCCGTGTCGTGGGGCGTCGGCATGTCCCCGGTGTTCGACACCTTCCTCGCGCACGACTCGATCGTCACCACCGACGTGCTCGGCTCCCCCGACGGCGACCTCAGGCTCTACCCGGACCTGGACCGGCTGGTGGCGCTGGCCGGGCAGCCCGGCTGGGCGTGGGCGCCGGTGGACCGGATCACCCAGGAGGGCGCCCGGCACCCCGGCTGTGCCCGGACCTTCCTGCGCCGGATCGTCGCCGGCGCCGCCGAACGGCACGGCCTCGCCTTCAAGGCGGCGATCGAGATCGAGTGGTCCGTCGGGCTGGACTCGGCGCCCGCCGGGGAGTTCGTACCGGCCGTCTCCGGCCCGGCGTACGGCGCGATCCGGCAGGTCGGGCTGAGCGACTACACCGCCGATCTGCTGGCCGCGTGCGCCGCGCAGGGCGTGGACGTCGACCAGTTGCACCCCGAGTACGCGCCCGGACAGTTCGAGATCTCGGTGGGCGCCCGGGATCCGGTGGCGGCGGCGGACCTCAGTGTGCTGGTCCGGCAGACGATCCGGGCGGTGGCCCAGCGGCACGGTCTGCGGGTGTCGTTCGCGCCCGCGGTGTCCGCCGAGGGCGTCGGCAACGGCGGCCACCTGCACCTGTCCTGCTGGCGCGACGGCGTCAACCTGCACGCCGGCGGCGAGCGCCGGTACGGCATGACGGCCGAGGCGGAGTCCTTCGCGGCCGGGGTCCTCGCCCACCTCCCGGCCCTGACGGCGGTCACCGCCCCCAGCCCGGCCAGCTACCTGCGGCTGAAGCCCTCCCAGTGGGCCGGTGTCTTCACCGCCTGGGGCCGCGAGACCCGCGAGGCCGCCCTGCGGATGATCACGGGCACGGCGGGCCGCCACGACCAGGACGCCAACATGGAGGTCAAGCCCGTCGACCTGGCCGCCAACCCGTATCTCGCCCTCGGCTGTGTGATCGCCGCCGGACTCGACGGCGTCACGGCGGCCCGCACGCTGCCCGACGAGATCACCGGCGATCCGGCCCGCCACGGCCCCGACGAGGCGGCGGCCCTGGGCGTGCGGCGGCTGCCGCGGTCGCTGCCGGAGGCGGTGGAGGAGTTCCGCGCAGACCCGGTGCCGCGGGCCGCGCTGGGCCCGGTCCTCGCGGACGCGGTGATCGCCGTACGGCTCGGTGAGGCGGCGGCCGTCGACGGACTCGGCCCCGACCAGGTGGCGGCGGCCTACCGCTGGACGTACTGACCATGGCCGCACCCGGACCGGTCCACGAGGCCCTCGCCGCGCTGCCGCTGGTCGACCACCACTGCCACGGCGCCGTCACGGCCGACCTGAGCGGCACGGAGTTCGCGTCCCTGCTCACCGAGGGCGCGGCCTGGCCGGACGTCTCGCCGTTCGACAGCCCGGTCGGCCTGGCCGTCCGCCGCCACTGCGCGCCCCTGCTGGACCTCCCCCGGCACACGCCGCCCGCCGACTACGTGGCCCGGCGTGCCGAGCTGGGCTGGCGGGAGGTCAACCGCCGCTTCCTGACGGCGGCCGGAGCCGGGGTGTTCTGCGTGGACACCGGCTACGCCCCGCACCCCGTCACCACCCCCGCCGAACTGGCGTCGGCCGCCGGCACCGCCGCCTGCGAGGTCGTACGGCTGGAGCAGATCGCGGAGTCGGTGGCGGCGCGGGGCGTGGAGGCGGGCGAGTACGCGGCCGTGTTCCGCACCACCGCCGAGGAGGCCGTACGACGGCCGGGCGTGGTGGCGGTGAAGTCGGTCGCGGCGTACCGCACGGGTTTCGCCCTGGACCCGGAGCGCCCGGCCGGGGCCGAGGTGACGGAGGCCGCCCGGCGCTGGCTGGGGCGGGGCGGACGCCTCACGGACCCGGTCCTGGTCCGGCACCTGCTGTGGACCGCCGTGGAGCTGGGGCTTCCGCTGCAACTGCACACCGGCTTCGGCGACGCGGACGTACGGCTGCACCGCGCGGACCCCGCCCTGCTCACCGACTGGCTGCACCGGACCGCCGGCACGATCCCGGTGCTGCTGCTGCACTGCTGGCCGTACCACCGCCAGGCCGCCTATCTGGCCGCGGTGTTCGAGCAGGTGTACCTGGATGTCGGACTCGCCCTGCACTACACCGGCCCGGCCCGGTGCCGGGCGGTGCTGGAGGAGGCGCTGGAGATCACCCCGTTCCGCAAACTGCTGTACAGCTCCGACGCCTATGGTGTGTCCGAGTTCCACCACCTGGGTGCCCTGTGCTTCCGGCAGGGCCTCGCCGATCTGCTGCAAGAGCGCGTGGACGCCGACGAGTTCAGTCTTGCCGACGCCCTGCGGATCGCGGCCTGGACGGGCCGCGACAACGCCCGCCGACTGTACGGACCGCCCGTATCCGAACCGGCCCGCGATTCCAGCGGGCGCCCCACCCGGAAAGTATGATCAAGCAATGTCTGACATGACCGAGACCACGCCCGGCTGGCTGACCACGGACGAGTTGGAAATGGCCAGGGCCCGGATGCCGATCCTGTACGTCGAGGCCGTGCCCGTGCGCGTGGACGACAGCGGTGAAGTCACCAGTATCGGGGTGCTGCTGCGCATCGGCCCGGACGGCACGGTCAGCCGGACCCTGGTCTCCGGCCGGGTGCTGCACCACGAGCGGGTCCGCGACGCGCTGCTGCGCCACCTGGAGAAGGACCTCGGCCCGGTCGCCCTGCCGCGCGTCCCTGCCTCGCTCCAGCCGTTCACGGTCGCGGAGTACTTCCCGACGGCGGGCATCACGCCGTACCACGACCCGCGCCAGCACGCGGTGTCGCTGGCCTACATCGTGCCGGTGACCGGCGACTGCCGGCCCCGCCAGGACGCGCTGGACCTCGTCTGGTTCAGCCCCCAGGAGGCCGCCTCGCCGGCGGTGCAGAACGAGATGCCGGGCGGCCACGGGGTGCTGCTGAAGCAGGCGCTGGCGCACGTGGGCCTGGCCTTCTGACCGACCGTCACCGGCACCCCGATCCGCCCGGCCCAGAAAGAGGAAGCGACTATTCCACAATTCCCGGGAAACCGGAGTTCCACGGCGGCCGTCACGAGGTGAAAGGCCGCCCAGGAATTACAGCAGGTTTCCCGGGAAGGGTTTTCCATGTCTGTGAGCCGCACGTTGGCCGCTTCCGTGATCTGTGCGACCGCCGCCATAGGCGCCGCGGGATGCTCGGACGACGAATCGTCGGATCAGCCGTTCAAGGGGCAGAGCGCGGACCAGGTGGCCGCCAAGGCGGTGACCGCCACCCGGAACGCCGCATCGCTGCGCATGGCCGGCAAAGTGTCCGCGGAAGGGCAGCCCCTGACGGTCGACTTCCACGTCGACACCCAGAAGAACTGCAAGGGCCGGATGGCCATGGAACAAGGCTCGGCCGACGTCGTCCACGCAGGCCAGGCGACGTACGTCAAGGGCGACGAGGAGTTCTGGGCCAACGCCGCCAAGGGCTCGGCCGGCCGGCAGAAGCAGGCCCGGGCGCTGAGCGGCCGCTGGGTGAAGGTACCGGTCGGCGACGCCCGTACGACGGGGCTGTGCGACAAGCAGGGATTCCTGGCCGACATGGACAGCGACAAGTCCGAGCGCAAGGGAATGACGAAGGGCGACGTCACCACGGTCAACGGCCGGAAGGCGATCGCCCTGGAGAAAAAGAAGGGCGGCGGCGAAACCGTCACCATGTACGTCGCCACGGAGGGAAAGCCGTACATTCTCAAGCTCGACCAGTCCGGCGGCGAGAATCCCGGCACGGTCGTCTTCTCGGACTACGAGAAGCCGGTCAAGGCGGCGCCCCCGCCGGCGGGACAGGTGATCGACGCGACCAAGGGCGACAAGGCGGCTTCCTGACCCGTGGGAAGAATCCCTCGAACGTTTGAGGGCCGGTCCCGGATGTCTCCGGAACCGGCCCTCACCGGCGACTCTCACAAGTCGGGACGACAGGATTTGAACCTGCGACCCCTTGACCCCCAGTCAAGTGCGCTACCAAGCTGCGCCACGTCCCGGTGCCGTTTGACCTGGGGTTTCCCCGGCCGAACGCGCAGGGAAACAATACCGCACTCGGCTCGGTGGTCGCGCGCCCCTTTCCCGGTTGACCTCAAGTTTGATTGAGGTTGCACGATCGTCGGCATGACGACCGCAACGGACCAGAGCCGTACGTACGGCTACGACGACCTGCCCCGGCTGCTGGGGCTGATGACCGGCGACGAGAAGCACGGACCGGCCGCCACGTCCACGCTCGACGTGTTGTGGGTGCTCTACGACCGGGTGCTCCGGGTCGCTCCGGAGCGGCGGGACGACCCGGCCCGGGACCGCTTCCTGCTGAGCAAGGGGCACGGGCCCATGGCGTACTACGCCGTGCTGGCCGCGAAGGGGTTCGTGCCCGTCGAGTGGCTGCCGGGCTTCGGGTCCTACGACTCCCCGCTCGGGCACCACCCGGACCGGGTGCTGGTGCCGGGGGCCGAGATCGGCAGCGGCTCGCTCGGGCACGGGCTGCCGATCGCCGTGGGCACCGCGCTGGGCCTGCGGGCGCAGGGCCGGCCCGATCCGGCGGTCTGGGTGCTGATCGGGGACGCCGAGCTCGACGAGGGCAGCAACCACGAGGCGATCGCCTTCGCGGGGCCCGCCGGGCTGGACCGGCTGCACACCGTCGTGATCGACAACTCCTCCGCCAGCCACGCGCTGCCCGGCGGGATCGCCGCCCGGTTCGAGGCCGCGGGCTGGTCCGCCGTGACCGTCGACGGGCGCGACCACGAGGCGCTGTACGCCGCGTTCACCGCGCCGCATCCCGGGCGGCCGCATGTCGTCGTGGCCCGCGTCGAGCCGAAGAACGCCTGACTTCCCCGAAAGGGTCTTTTCGATGGACACCATGCGTGACCGTTTCGCCCCCGTCGTCTCCCGGCTGCTGGAGGAGGACCCCCGGGTCGCGGTCGTCCTCGCCGAGATCGGCCGGGACGGGTTCCGCGAGGCCGAGCGCCGGCACCCCGACCGGGTGATCAACGTCGGCATCCGCGAACAGCTGCTGGTCGGCGCGGCGGCGGGGCTGGCGCTCACCGGGCTGCGGCCGATCGTGCACACCTTCGCCAGCTTCCTCGTGGAGCGGCCGTTCGAGCAGGTCAAGCTGGACCTGGGGCATCAGGGCACGGGCGCGGTGCTGGTGAGTGCCGCCGCCTCCTTCGACTGGCCGGCCGGCGGCTTCACGCACATGGCCCCGGGCGACGTGGCCCTCCTCGACACGCTGGACGGCTGGACCGTACATGTGCCCGGACACCCGGACGAGGCCGAGACGCTGCTGCGCCACGCGGTCGCGGCGGGCGACGACCGGGTGTACGTACGGCTGTCCGTGCAGTCCAACCGGCAGGGGCGGGTCACCGACGGCCGACGCTTCGTCACCGTCCGTGAGGGCCGCTCGGGAGTGGTCGTCGCCGTGGGCCCGATGCTGGACGCGGTCCTCGCGGCGACGCAGGGCCTGGACGTGACCGTGCTGTACGCGACGACCGTACGACCGTTCGACGCGGCCGGGCTGCGCCGGGCGACTCAGGCGGCGGGCACCGACGTCGTGCTGGTCGAGCCGTACCTGGCCGGGACGTCGACGGCCGCGGTGAGCGAGGCACTCACCGATGTCCCGCACCGGGTGCTCGGCCTCGGCGTCGCCCGCCGCGAACTGCGCCGCTACGGGACGGTCGAGGAACATGTGGCCGCCCACGGCCTGGACGCGGCGACCTTGCGGGAACGGATCGGGCACTTCATGGACGCGGGCCGGGTGACGGCGGAACGCGGGTGAGCGCCGACGCGAGGGGGGCGTGGCGGGGGGCCAGGTCGGCGCCCACGGCCCAGGCCGCCGACGAAGCCACACGTGCAAGGGCCGGCGAGGAGGCGGTCCCATCGGCGCCACGCGTGAAGCCTGGCACTCAAGGTCCGGCGCAGACGGTCCCCTCGACCCGGACCAGGCCACGCGTGCAGCCTCGCGGCGAGTGCGGTCGCGGCGGTCCCGACCAGATCGCGCCGACCCCCGCGCTCGGGGCCGACGAAGGCGATCCCTCGGACCGGACGAGGACAGGCGTGAAGCTGCGCGCTCAAGGTCCGGCGCAGACGGTCCCCTCGACCCGGACCAGGGCACGGGTGAAGCCTCGCGCTCAGGCTCGGGCGGAGGTGGCCCCGTCGGCACAGGCCACGTCGCGCCCTCATGCTCGCCGTCACGGGGCGACGGTGGTCCTGTCGGCCTGGACGGGGCGCGGGCGAGCCCGCTCGCGCAGCGGTACGGCGAGTGCGGTCGCGGCCGTCCCAGCCACATCGCGCAGACCCCCGCACTCAGACGAGCCCCCGCGCTCGGGGCCGACGAAGGCGATCCCTCGGGCCGGGCCAGGGCACATCCGGCCCCGTGCGCGGAGCGCGGTCGGCGCGGTGGTGGCTCGCACAGTGCGCGCCCGGCCCGCGCACCCACGTTGCCGTGGAGGACGGTCGCGTCGGCACGGAGCAGGGGCGTGCCCGGCCCTCTTCTCACGCTGCGGCGGATGCCGTCGCGTCGGCCCGGGTCAGGTCGCGTATCGGGGGGATCGTCAGCAGGATGGCGGCCACCGCCAGGCTCACCGCCGCCGCGGTCAGCAGGACGTGGCCGGCGCCCAGGGATCCGGCCGCCGGGCCCGCGAGGGCCTGGCCGACCGGCATCATGGCGAGGGAGCCGGCCACGTCGTAGGCGTGGATGCGGTTGAGGACGTCGGCCGGGACCTGGGTCTGCACGGTGGTCGCCCACATCACGCCCCAGAACGACATCCCGGCGCCGGCGACCGCGGCCCCGGCCGCCATGGCCGGTACGCCGAGGCCCGCCCCGACGGTCGCGGGGAAGCCGAAGAAGGCGAAGAGGGAGAGCGCGCCCGCGCGGAGCATGCGGCGGGGGCGCAGCCGCAGGGCGAGCAGGCCGCCGACCACCGTGCCCGCGCCGAGGGCCGAGTTGACCAGGCCGTAGGCGCCGGGGCCGTGGTGCCGGACGACCTCGGTGGCCACCAGCGGCACGGTGGGGCCCCATACGGCGATCATGTAGAGGCACCAGACGGCGATCACCCCCCACAACCAGGCACGGGAGCGGAACTCCCGCCAGCCGTCGACGAGATCGGTGCGGAAGGCACGCAGGGCGGACCCTGCGGCGGCGCGGCCGGCGACGGGGAGCGGGCGCAGCCGGAGCAGCAGCAGGCACAGGGCGCTGAGCCCGTAGGTGGCGGCGTGCGCGGCGAAGACCCCGCCGGGCGAGGCGAGGCCCACCAGGACGCCGGCGACGGCGGGACCGGCGAGCTGGGCGGCGGACTCGGCGATGCGGATGGCGCCGTTGGCGCCCTGGATGTCGGTGGCGAGGCGGGGCACGGTGCTGGCCACGCCGGGCTGGAAGACCGCGCCGGCCACGCCGTTGACGACGCCGATGGCGCAGATCTGCCACAGCACCACGTGCCCGGTGAAGAACAGGCCCGCGGCGAGGGACTGGGTACCGAGCCGGACGAGGTCGGCGCCGATCATCAGCCTGCGGGTGCTGAACCGGTCGGCGATGACCCCGCCGAAGACGACCAGTCCCGCGAACGCGGCGGCCGTGGAGGCCATGGCGAGGCCGACCGCACCCGCGCCGTACCCGTGTTCCAGCAGGCCGGCGGCGAGGGCGACGGGCAGCATGGTGTCGCCGAGGCGGGCGACGGCCCGGGCCACGAAGAAGAGTCCGAAGTCCCGCGACCAGACCGCCGGGGCACCGGCCGCCGTCTCCCGCACACCCTGGCCGACGACATCCCGCCGCGCGTCCGTTCCGGTCATCCCGAGCGCTCCCCTCCCCGGCCGGGCCGCTCCCCCGCCCGTGCCGTTCCCCCGCCGTGTCCCGGCCGCTCCCTGCCCGCCGAGGCGGGATCATGCCACCCCCCCGGCCGCGCCCGCCGGGCTTTTCAGCCCCCGGCCGGAAACCCCAGCTCCGGGTGGGCGTCGAGGAGTCGGGGCGGTGCGGCCTGGCGCCAGGAGTCGGCCAGGATGTCCCGCAGCTCCTCCTCGTCCTCCAAGGCGGCGAGTCTCGCTCTCACCCAGGCGAACTGCGCCTCGTGGCCGGCGATCCAGAACTTCTCCGGCTCGGCCAGCACCAGTTCGTCGCGCTCCTCCTTGGGGCAGCGCACGGCGAGGGACGTCTCGTCCTCGGGGAGGGTCGCGAACATCTTCCCGGCGACCCGGAACGTGGGCATGCTCCAGGCGGTCTTCTCCGTCGTGTCCGGCAGGGACAGGGCGATTCGGCGTACGTCGTGTGCATCCGGCATGCCACGCACGGTAGCCCCTGCCACTGACAGTCACCCGTCCCAGCCGTCCTCCTGCCAGCCACACCCGCCGACCGTCATCCTCCGAGCCGCTTGTAGTACAGCGTCGTCGGCCGCAACACGCCCGCCGGGCTCGCCGCGTAGTCGGGGATGGTCCCGGCCCTGGTCCAGCCGGCCGAGCGGTACAGGTCCTCGGCGGGGCTGCCCGTCTCGGTGTCGAGGTGGAGCAGGGTACGGCCGTCGGCCGCGGCGGCCTGTTCGGCGGTGGTGAGGAGCCGGCGGCCGAGGCCCTGTCCGCGCGCGCAGCGGTGCACCATCAGCTTGACCAGCTCCGCGCGGTGCCGGCTGTTCGGCTTGTCGGGGTGGGCCAGGCCGACCGTGCCGGTCACCCGGTCCCCGGGGTCCAGGGCCGCCCACACGGCGAGCCGTCCCGCCGCCGCGGCCTCCGCCCGCTCCCGCCACCAGGCGACCGCCTCCGCGTGGCCGAGCGGCGCGAGGAAGCCGACGGAGGCGCCCGAGGCCACGGTGTCGGCCAGCAGTGCCGCCAAGTCGTCGGCGCGGTCGCGCACTCGGGTGCCGTCCCAGCGCTCCACCCTCGTCGCCGCATCCCCGCGAGCCCTCATGGCCGTACCACCGCCAGCACGTACCGCGCCTCGCCCGGACCGGCGCAGCGGAAGCGGGTCGCGCCGGTCACCCGCATCCGCAGGCAGTCCCCCGCGCCGAGCCGGTGCGCCCGGTCCCCTACGGTCACCTCCAGGGCTCCCTCCAGCAGCCAGAGGTGCTGTTCCAGGCCGGGCACGGGCGGGCGGTCGTAGGCGATGTCCGCGCCCGGGGTGAGCCGGCCCTCGACCAGTTCGCCGCGCAGTCCGGTGTGCGGCGGGGACACGGACCGGCGGACGAAGCCGGAGGCACGGTCCTGCCACACCTGCTGGTCGGCGGCCCGGACCAGCGGGGCCGGTGCCGCCTCGACCTCGCTGAGCAGCTGGGACATGGTGCGGCCGTAGACGTGGCAGAGCCGGTTCAGGAGGGCGGCGGTGGGGCTGGTCTCCGCGCGTTCGGCGCGCGACAGGGTGGACCGGCTGACCCCGCTGCGCTCCGCCAGCTCGCCGAGGGACCAGCCGTGCTGGGCGCGCAGTTCGGCGAGCCGGGCGCCGATGAGGAGATCGACAGCGTCCTCGTTTCTCATATCCGGGACGCTATCCCGGATATGAGACGCCCCTGTTACGGACGCCTCACGCCTGCGCCGCCTCGCCGAGCGCCTCCAGCACCGGGCGGATCAGCGGGTGCCCTTCGGCGCCCCGGCGGACGGCGGCGAAGACCCGGCGGGTCGGGGCGACGCCGTCGACGGGCCGGACGACCACGCCGGCGAGGTCCATGCCGCGCAGCGCGGAGCGCGGGACGAGGGCCACGCCCGCGTCGGCCGAGGCGAGCGCGACGACGGCCCGGAAGTCGTCGGAGGAGTGCTCCAGGCGCGGCTGGAAGCCGGCGCTCTCGCAGGCGAGGACGACCACGTCATGGCAGGGGTTGCCGGGGTAAGGCCCGATCCAGGGGTCCTTGGCCAGCTCGGCGAGGGGGACCTCGGGGGCGTCCGCCAGGCGGTGCCCGAGGGGTACGACGGCGTCGAACGGCTCGGCGTAGAGCGGGACGTGGGTCAGGCGGGGGTCGTCGGCGGACGGCGCGCCCCGGTACTCGACGGCGACCGCGACGTCGACCTGCCGGTCCAGGACCATCGGCAGGCTGGCGTCGCCCTCCGCGTCCTGCACACGGATCTTTATGCCGGGCGCGTGGTGGGCGAGGCGGGCCACGGCCGGGGCCACGACCTGGGCGATGCCGGTCGCGAAGGCGGCCACGGTGACCGTGCCCGCCTCGCCCGAGCCGTAGGCGGCCAGTTCGGCCTCGGCCCGCTCCAGCTGGGCGAGGACCACGTTGGTGTGGCTGAGCAGGATCTCGCCCGCCGGGGTGAGCCGTACGCCCTTGGCGCCGCGCTCGACGAGGCGGTGGCCGGTCTCCTGCTCCAGGGCCGTCAGCTGCTGGGAGACGGCGGAGGGGGTGAGGTAGAGCGCGGCGGCAGCCGCGGTGACCGTGCGGTGGTCGGCCACCGCACGGAGGATGTGGAGCCGCCGTGCCTCGATCATGCCCCCATTATCCCAGGGCGTCCGTCCTGGTCAGGCCGCCAGCTCGGCGCGCGCCGCGACGAACGCGTCGACCGCGCGGTCGACGTCGGCCGTGGAGTGCGCGGCGGACAGCTGGACGCGGATGCGGGCCTGGCCCTGCGGCACGACCGGGTAGGAGAAACCGATCACGTAGACCCCGCGCTCCAGCAGCAGCTCGGCCATCCGGGCCGCCTCGGCCGCGTCACCGATCATGACGGGGGCGATGGCGTGGTCGCCGGGGAGGATGTCGAAGCCCTCCTCGGTCATCCGGCGGCGGAACAGCGCGGTGTTCTCGGCGAGCCGGACGCGCAGGTCGTCGGCGGACTCCAGCAGGTCGAGGACCTTCAGGGAGGCTGCCGCGATCACCGGGGCGAGCGTGTTGGAGAACAGGTAGGGGCGGGAGCGCTGGCGCAGCAGGGCGACGATCTCGGCGCGGGCGGCGACGTAACCGCCGGAGGCGCCGCCGAGGGCCTTGCCGAGGGTGCCGGTGATGATGTCGACGCGGTCCATGACGCCGTGCAGCTCGGGGGTGCCGCGGCCGGTCGGGCCGACGAAGCCGACGGCGTGCGAGTCGTCGACCATGACCATCGCGTCGTAGCGGTCGGCGAGGTCGCAGATCTCCGCCAGGGGCGCCACGTAGCCGTCCATGGAGAACACGCCGTCGGTGACGATCAGGCGGCGCCGGGCGTCGGACGCCTCCTTGAGCTTGGCCTCAAGGTCCGCGAGGTCGCGGTTGGCGTAGCGGAAGCGGCGGGCCTTGGACAGCCGGATGCCGTCGATGATGGAGGCGTGGTTGAGGGCGTCGGAGATCACCGCGTCCTCCTCGCCGAGCAGGGTCTCGAAGACACCGCCGTTGGCGTCGAAGCAGGAGGAGTACAGGATCGTGTCCTCCTGGCCGAGGAACGCCGACAGCCGGGCCTCCAGCTCCTTGTGCACCTCCTGGGTGCCGCAGATGAAGCGGACGGAGGCCATGCCGTAGCCCCAGCGGTCCAGGGCCTCGTGGGCGGCGGCGATCACGTCGGGGTGGTCGGCGAGGCCGAGGTAGTTGTTGGCGCAGAAGTTGAGGACCTCGCCGGGGCGGCCACCGGCGGTGACGTTCACGGTCGCGGACTGCGGGGTGCCGATGACCCGCTCGGGCTTGTGCAGGCCGGCGGCGCGGATCTCGTCGAGGGTGGCGCGCAGGTCGTCGCGGACGGTGTCGAACATGAGGGTGCTCCTGAAATACCTGAAGGTGCTTGCGGGCGAAGGGGGTTACGCGGTCCAGTCCAGGATGACCTTGCCGCCCTTGCCGCTCGCGGCGTCGGCGAAGGCCGCCTCGAAGTCGCGGTAGTCGTACCGGCCGGTGATCACGGGGGCGAGGTCCAGGCCGCCCTCCAGCAGCACCGACATCGCGTACCAGGTCTCGAACATCTCACGGCCGTAGATGCCCTTGATGGTGATCATCGAGGTGACGATCCGGGCCCAGTCCACCGGGAACTCCTCGGCGGGCAGGCCGAGCATGGCGATCCGGCCGCCGTGCGTCATGTTCGCGATCATGTCGCGCATGGCCTCGGGCCGGCCGGACATCTCCAGGCCGATGTCGAAGCCCTCGCGCAGCCCCAGTTCGCGCTGTCCGTCGGCGATGGTGGACTCGGCGACGTTCAGGGCCAGGCTCACCCCTATCTTGCGGGCGATCTCCAGGCGCTCCTCGCTGACGTCGGTGACGACGACGTTGCGGGCGCCCGCGTGCCGTGCCACGGCGGCGGCCATCAGGCCGATCGGGCCCGCGCCGGTGATCAGCACGTCCTCGCCGACCAGCGGGAAGGAGAGCGCGGTGTGCACGGCGTTGCCGAACGGGTCGAAGATCGCGGCGACGTCGAGGTCGACGGGGACGCGGTGCACCCAGACGTTGGACGCGGGCAGGGCGACGTACTCGGCGAACGCGCCGTCGCGGCCGACGCCGAGGCCGACGGTGGCCCGGCACAGGTGGCGGCGGCCGGCCAGACAGTTGCGGCACTTGCCGCACACCAGGTGGCCCTCGCCGCTGACCCGGTCGCCGATGCGGATGTCGGTCACGTCCCGCCCGGTCTCGACGACCTGCCCGACGAACTCGTGGCCCAGCACGAGCGGGGTCCGGATCGTCTGCCGGGCCCAGCCGTCCCAGGACCGGATGTGCAGATCGGTGCCGCAGATACCGGTCCGCATGACCTTGATCAGGACATCACCGGGGCCGATGGCGGGCTCCGGGACGTCCGTCAGCCAGAGTCCCGGCTCCGCCTTCTCCTTGACCAGCGCCTTCAACGCTACGGCTCCTGTGGGTGAGGCCCGGCCCGCGGGCACGCCGAAGCAGCCCGCACCGGGTCAGAGGGGTGGAATCACCCTGCAATCTGCCGTACGCGGGAGCCGGGGTCCATCGAGCTTTTCTTAACCGGCGCCTCAGCTTTCCTACACGCCCCCCGAAAACTCCCGTCACGGCGCCCCGCTCGGTGTCCTACGCGTCACAGGGGCAGACCGTCCTGCGTACTCCGTTCGAGGCGTACGA
Source organism: Streptomyces canarius (assembly GCF_014650735.1). Taxonomy (NCBI): domain Bacteria; kingdom Bacillati; phylum Actinomycetota; class Actinomycetes; order Kitasatosporales; family Streptomycetaceae; genus Streptomyces; species Streptomyces canarius. The sequence goes on along the minus strand of NZ_BMVN01000018.1, from coordinate 33,256 downwards.
CGAGATCGGCGGCGAGCGCCTTGATGGTCTCCAGGCCGGCCCTGCCCCACGCGCGGGGCGTTGTGTCGGCCGCGCACACGGTGCCGAGCGCCATGCCGGAGCTGTCGATGAGCGGGGCGCCGAGGTAGGAGCGGATGCCGTACCCGTCGACGACCGGATTGCACGCGAAGCGCGGGTAGTCGCCGACGTCCTCCAGGACGAGTGCCTTACGGCGGACCACCACATGGGGGCAGAAACCATGGTCGCGCGGCAGCACCCGGCCGATCTCGGCCCTGGTGCCGTCGTCCCGCACGACCGGGGAGGTGGCCGGGGCGCTCAGGCCCGCGAAGAACTGGTGCTCCTCGCCGATGAAGTTGACCATCGCGTAGGGCGCGCCGGTGAGCTGCGCGAGGTGGCCGGCGAAGGCGTCGAGCGCGGGGTCGGGCCGGTCCGCCAGGCCGAGCCGGCGCAACCGGTGGACGCGGGCGGGGGCCTCCTTGTCCTCGGGGGTGAGCAGCAGGCCCCGGACCGGCCGGGGCGGCTCGTAGCTCATGGCCGGGCTCCGTCGCTGTGGGCGTACCTCATATAGGGGCTCCGTGGGCGGTAGGGCGGGATCACCTGTGGGCGCCGTGGCTGGGCGCGGTCACCGGGGCGTGGGCGAGGAGGTGGCGGACGAGCACGAGCAGGGTCTGGACGCCGGAGCTGGAGATCCGGGCGTCGCAGCGGACCACCGGGATCTCCGGGTCGAGGTCGATGGCGGCCCGCACCTCCTCGGGGTCGTAGCGGTGGGAGCCGTCGAACTCGTTGAGGGCGACGATGAAGGCGAGCCCGCGTTCCTCGAAGAAGTCGACGGCGGCGAAGCAGTCCTGGAGGCGCCGGGTGTCGGCGAGGACGACCGCGCCGAGCGCGCCCTCGGACAGCTCGTCCCACATGAACCAGAACCGCTCCTGCCCCGGCGTGCCGAACAGGTACAGCACATGGTGCGGATCGAGGGTGATCCGGCCGAAGTCCATGGCGACCGTGGTCTCCATCTTGTTCTCGACGCCGTCGAGACTGTCCGTGCCGACACTGACCGTGGTGAGCAGTTCCTCCGTGCTGAGCGGCGCGATCTCGCTGACGGCGCCCACGAAGGTGGTCTTACCGACGCCGAACCCGCCCGCCACCAGGATCTTGAGCGCGGTCGGGAACGGGTCAGAGCTGTCGTCGTAGTCCATCGAGCACTGCCTCCAGCAGAGACCGGTCAGTGGGAGTGTGGTGGTAGACGGGCGGCTTGGTGGTCAGCGCGCCGCAGTCGACCAGGTCCGAGAGCAGCACCTTGGTGACCACGGCGGGCAGTTCGAGCTGGGCGGCGACCTCGGCGACCGAGACGGGCGCGCGGCACAGGTCGAGCGCCTGCGCGTGCTCGGGGCCGAGGTAGCCGAGCGGGGTGACGCCGGTGGCCATCACCTGCGACATCAGGTCGAGGGCGATGCTGGGTTCGGTGCGGCCGTTGCTGACCGTGAACGGCCGCACGAGCCGTCCGGCCGCGTCGTCCAGCCAGGGCCCGTCGCCGGCTGCGGCCACGCTCAGGGCCTCGTCGCCGTGGGTTCGACGGCGTGCTGCCGGGGCGCGGTGACCAGGTAGGGGCGGACGCTCTTGACCAGCATCGCCATCTCGTAGCCGAGCACCGCGGCGTCGGCCTCGCGGCCCGCCAGCACGGCGAGGCAGGTGCCGGAACCGGCGGTGGTGACGAACAGCAGGGTCGCGTCGAGTTCGACGACGACCTGGCGGACGTCCCCGCCGTCGCCGAACCGGACGCCCGCGCTGCGGCCGAGGGAGTACAGGCCGGAGGCCAGGGCCGCCATGTGGTCGGCGCTGTCGGCGTCCAGGCCGTGCACGGACTTCACCAGTCCGTCGCAGGACAGGAGCACCGCGCTGGTGGTGTGCGGTACGCGCTGCACGAGGCCGCTCAGCAGCCAGTCGAGGTCGGATGCGTGGACGGTCGGCGCATCGCTCGCCATGGTGGATCGACTCCTTGGGGTACGAGGACCAGCGGGAGCGCTGGGGGTGGGGGTGGGGGTACGACGTACGGGTGCGGGGGCGGGGGCGGTCATCCGGCCGGGGAGCTCCCCTCGGTCCGGCCGGTGCCGCGACCGCCGTCGCCTGCGGGCGCGTGGGCGTGCGCCTGGGGTATGGGGGCCGGGGACAGGGGGTCCGGCACCGGGTGCTGCGGCGTGGTGGGGCCCGGAGTGGTGGGGGGCTGGGCTGTGTGGTCTGTGGACATATGGCCCGACCCCATGTGGTGCGCATCCGTGTAGCCCTGGGCCGCCTGGTCCGGGCCCCGGTGATCCGAACCCGCGTAGCCCTGGGCCGGGTGGTCCGCGCCCATGTGGTCCTCACCCGTGTGGTCCGGCCCCATGTGCTCCTGGCCCCTGTGCTGTGACCCCATGTCATCCGCATCGCCGTGCTCGGGGCGTGCGCGCGTCGGCTCGGCCGGCCCCGGAGCGGACACCGGCAGATGCGCGTCCGCCCTGTGCTCGGCATCCATAGGGGCCGAACCCATGTGCCCGTACGCCGTTTCCCCGTACGCCGGCTCCTCGTACGCCGTCGTCTCGTACGCCGGCTCCTCGTACTCCCGCTCCCGGAACCCCGGCTCACCGAGCTCGGGTCCCCGGGGCCCCGGCGCCCGGAACTCCGGCTCCTGCTGCTCGGACTCCAGGCTCTGCTGGGCCTCGGCCAGTCCGATGCCGCGCTGGAAGGCGGCCATCAGGCCGGGGTCGTGGCCGGCGACGGTGTCGCTCTCCTGTCGGGGCAGCGGGCCGCCGCGCAGCTGGGGCGCGATGTGCTCCTGGGCACGTCGGCGGGGCAGTCGGGGCTTGCCCATGGTGCCGCGGACCGGGCCGACGCGCGGGGTGGGCAGGACGCCCGTGTGCGCCTCCACCGCCGCCCGGTCCTCGGCGCTGATGCCGGGCACGGCCTCGGCGGGTGTGGGCCGTGCCTCCTGGGCACCGCGCACGGGAAGCGGGGCCGGGGCGCCTCCGTGCCGCCCGCGCGCGCCGCTCTCCGTCCCACGCCGCCCCGGCCCCCGTTGGGCGTGCCTCCGCCGCCCGGTGGCCGCGGACTGCCCGCCGCCCGTCCCGGCCTCGGCCGCCTCGCCGGCCCGGTCCCCGCCGCCCGGAGTGGCGTCGCGCCCGCCGCCGGCACTCCCGGCTCCAGCACCGTTCCCGGCACCTGGCGCCGGCGCCGCCCGCACGTCCTGCGACGCCCCGGCCTCCCCCGACGGCTGCGACTGCGGCTGCGGTACGGCGGTCCCCGCGCCCGCGCCCGGCACGCCCGGTGCGTTGCCCAGCAGGGCCTGCGGCACGACGAGGACCGCCTGCACCCCGCCGTAGATGTTGGTCTGCAACCGCACGTGGATGCTGTGCCGGCGGGCGATCTGGGAGACGACGTAGAGCCCGATACGGCCGTCGGCCAGCAGGCTCGCGACATTGACCTGGTCGGGGTCGGCGAGCACGGCGTTCATCCGCTCCTGCTCGGCGACGGGCATGCCCAGCCCGCGGTCCTCGACCTCCACGGCGAGGCCGGAGGTGACGAGGTTGGCGCGGAGCAGCACCTGGGTGTGCGGGGCGGAGAACACCGTGGCGTTCTCGATGAGTTCGGCGAGCAGGTGGATGACGTCGGCGACGGCGTGGCCGCGCAGTTCGCCGTCGATGGGCGGCACCAGTCTGACCCGGGAGTACTGCTCGACCTCGGCGATGGCGGAGCGCAGTACCTCGGTCATGCTGACGGGGTTGCTCCACTGCCGCCGGGAGACCGCGCCGCCGAGCACGGCCAGGTTCTCGGCGTGCCGGCGGATGCGGGTGGCCAGATGGTCGACGTGGAAGAGCCCCTTGAGCAGATCGGGGTCCTCGATCTCGCTCTCCAGGTCGTCGAGGATCGAGATCTCACGGTGCACCAGGGACTGGAGCCGCCGCGCGAGGTTGACGAACACCTCCAGCTTCTGCTGGCTGCCGGTCTGGCTGGAGAGCTGGGCGGCCCGTACGACGGCGGTGACGGCGCCGTCGTACGCGCGCGCCAGATCGGCGGCGAGCAGTTCGAAGTCGTCGGCGTCGGCGGGCGGCCGGCGGCGCGGGCCGTGCTGCGGCGGCTTCTCGCCCTGCCGCAGCGCGTCGACCAGGGCGTGCAGGTCGGCCTCGCCGCGCGCGGCGGTGCGGCGCAGAGCGTCGACGCGGTCGGCGACCGAGCGGGCGGCGCGGTCGGCGGCCACGGCGGCGATCAGGATGCCGGCGACCGCCACGGTGACCGAGCCGGCGAGCACGGCCCACAGGAGGGGGCCGGTGCGTGCGCCGGTGGAGCGGATGCTGAAGAGCACCGCGGCGGTGGCGCTGAGCGCGACCGCGAGGGGCGGCAGGACGGCGAGCCGCATCAACTGGGGCCGTATGTGCGCTTCGGGCAGTGCGGGAGCGGGTCGGGCGACCGGTCGCCCGTGCCGGCCGCCCTCGCGGCGATCGGCGCGGGCGGCCGGTGCTCGGAGGTGAGACATCTGCGTCCTCGTACTGGTCCGTCGGGCCTGTGTCCTCGTGCGGTGCGCGGTGCGGGCATGCGTCGATGCGGGCGTGCGTCATCGCTGCCGACCGGCGGGACCGGTGCACCCGGCCGCGCGTCGCCCGGCGGACACTCACAGTAGTTGCCTGAGCATCAGGTGCGGTGGGCAGTTGACAAAGTCACCCGAGCAGCGTCCCGCTCTGGTATGAGGCGTCGCACGGAGGTCCGATGACCGCTGTTCAAGACCGGGCCGATTCGATTCGTGAGCGATCCTGCCTGGTCACAAGTGGTCAGGAACGGAACGCCCGACCGATCGCCCTCCACCGCCGCACCCCCTCCGCACGGCGCACGCACGCGGGGACAACGCTCCCGGCGCCGCCTCCACGACGAACCCCGGAGTCCCTCCACCCGGCCACTCCACCCCCGATTCATCACTCAACGTGTTCGCTTTGGCCTTTGACCGGGCCAGGGGCCGGACGGAGACTGGTGTACGCGGTACGTGGGCTGTGTAGGTGTACGGCCCCACGGCCGGGCCCCACTCGCCCGGCGGAAGTCGCTCTCGCGCAGGAGCGTGCGCAGGGTCCGCACGGGAGGGACGCGCTGACGGCGCCCGGTCGACAGCACACGCCATCGGCGACCGAGGCCGAGCGATTTACTGCTGTCCACGGCTTTATGCCTGATGTGTACGTCGTACTCTCAGGGTCCTTTGGGACCGTAGAACGCGTCACGAGGCGCCTCGGGCATGCGGCTGAGCAGGCTGTCGAGACCGTTCGTCAGGTCGCGTTCGTCGTCGTAGTCGGCGAGGTGCGGGACCAGGGCGCGCAGCCGCGGATAGTCGGCGGCGGACAGCCGGTGCAGGCCGAGGCGCAGTACGGGGTCCGGCTCCTCGGGGTTGTCCACGGCCTGGCGTTTGTCCACGAGGAGACAGCCGAGGGTCCAGGAGACGAAGGTGCGGTAGACGGTCAGAGCGGTGGGGTCGTCGAATCCGGCGCGGGCGAGGACGGCGAACATGTGCTCGGTGAGCTGGAGCCAGGGTTCGGGGCGGCGGGCCACGGGCACGGCGAGCGGGCGGACGGCCACCACCGGCAGCACTTCGGGATGGGCGTGCACCACACCGGCGAACGCCCGCGCGATACGGCGCAGCTCCGTCCGCCAGTGCGGTTCGCCTGCCGCGTCGGCGCGGGCCCGCTCGACCGAGGTCCGCAGCCGTTCGTTGACCTCGGCGAAGAAGACCTCCATCAGGCCGTCGAACAGCCCTTCCTCACCGTCCGTGTACCGGTAGGGCGCCGTCGGCTCCACGCCCAGGTCCGCCGCCAGGCGGCGCATGGTCAGGGCCGCCAGCCCTTCCCGGTCCACGAGGGCGACGGCCGCGGCGAGCACCACGGGGCGGCTCAGGCGCCGCCGCCTCTCCGGTTTGTCGCGCTCTGCCATGGCCGCACTCCGCGAACGCCGCGCACATCGCACGTTTCCTTCATATTCGTACGTTTCATCCGCGGAACCGGGGCCGTTCGACCCGGTCGGCTCAGGCGCCCGTGTCGCGCGCGGGCGGTTCCGCGACGAACGCCCCGACCGAGCGCCAGGTGCGCCGCACGTCCCCCGACGCGCTCCGCCACCACGCCTCGGCCGGCAGCTTGCCTGCGGCCTCGAAGGGCTCGCCCGGCCGGGGCAGGGCCACCGCCTGGCCGGCCTCCCCGGCGGCCTCCTTCGTCCACTCCCCCGGCTCGGCCCAGGGGTGCGGGGCGAGGTTGAAGGTGCCCCAGTGGATGGGCAGCAGGACGCCGTGCGGCGCGCCGCCCTGGAGGTCGAGGTGGGCGCGCAGGCCCTCCTCGGGGGTCATGTGGATGTCGGGCCAGAACTCGCTGTACGCCCCGATCTGGATCATCGTGGCGTCGAACGGGCCGTGCGCGGCGCCGATGTCCTGGAAGCCGTCGAAGTAGCCGGTGTCGCCGCTGTGGTAGATCCGGTGCTCCTCGCCGGCTACGGCCCAGGACGCCCAGAGGGTGTGCTGGGTGTTGCGCAGGCCCCGGCCGCAGAAGTGGCGGGCCGGGGTGGCGGTGAGGGTGAGGCCGCCGACCCGGGTGGACTCGTGCCAGTCCAGTTCGCGCAGCCGGTCCGGAGAGACGCCCCAGTGTTCGAGGTGGGCCCCCACGCCGAGCGGCACGGCGAACAGGGTGTCCGTGCCGGCCAGCGCCTTGATGGTGGGCAGGTCCAGGTGGTCGTAGTGGTCGTGCGAGATGACGACGGCGTCGACCGGGCCGAGGGCGGCCAGCGGCAGCGGCACCGGGTGGAGCCGCTTGGGCCCGGCGAAGGGGAACGGGGAGCAGCGCTCGCCCCAGACGGGGTCGAACAGGATCCGGTGGCCGTCGATCTCGGCGAGCACGCTGGAGTGGCCCATCCAGGTCAGCCGCAGTCCGGTGGCGGGCGGCTTGGCCAGGTCGGCGAAGGTCGTGGGGTGTACCGGGACGGTGCCCTTGGGAGCGCGCAGCGGCCGGGTGTCCCTGTCCAGGAACACCTTCGCGAGGTCCAGTGAGGAACCGGAGGGCCGGGTGCGGGCGGGGCCGCCGGGGTTCTGGAAGACGCCGTCCTTGAAATGCGGCGAGCGGCGGATGCGTGCCATGCGCTCACCCCCCGGGTCCGCTCCGAACGCAGCGGGCCGCAGCGTGCGGAGCCCGGAGCTCGCGGAACGCAGACCGGTCACGGTACCTCCCGGTGGAGTGGGTGAGGTCCCCCATTATGGTCGGCGCCGCCGACGGCCGGGCCACGGAGGGGTGCGTCCGCCGGCTACTGACTAGCCGTTCAGCGCGTTGACAGGGTCCGGACCGGCTCCGGATACTGACTCGCCGTTCAGGTGATCACCTCATCGCTCCCCGAGGAAGCCCCTATGACCACCCCCATGACCACCCCTTTGCTGTCACTCGTCTGGACCGATCACGTCACCGGCCGCCGAGGCTTCCTGGTCGTGGACCGGCTGGTGCGGGGCGTGGCGAGCGGCGGGCTGCGGATGCGGCCCGGCTGCACGCTGGAGGAGGTGGCCGGGCTCGCCCGCGGCATGACGATGAAGGAGGCCCTGCACTACCGCCCCGAGGGCCGCTACATCCCGCTCGGCGGTGCCAAGGGCGGCATCGACTGCGACCCCCGCGACCCGGAGGCGTACGGGCTCCTCGTCCGCTATCTGCGCGCCATGCGGCCGTACGTCGAGAGCTGCTGGACCACCGGCGAGGACCTGGGTCTCACCCAGGACCTGGTGGACCGCGCGGCGGCCGAGGCGGGCCTGGTCTCCTCGATCCAGGCGGTCTACCCGCTGCTGGACGACGAGGCGACGGCCCGCAAGCGGCTCGCGGACGCCTTCGCGGTGGAGGTGGACGGCATCGGCCTGGACGAGCTGGCGGGCGGCTGCGGGGTCGCCGAGTCGGTGCTGACGGCCCTGGACCGGGCGGCGGTGCCGTATCCGGGCACCCGGGTCGCCGTGCAGGGTCTCGGCACGATGGGCGGGGCCACCGCGCGCTTCCTCGCGCGCGCGGGCCTGACGGTCGTGGCCGTCGCCGACGTCAAGGGCACGATCGCCAACCCGGCGGGGCTCGACGTCGAGGCGCTGCTGGCGGCGCGGGACGGCTACGGCACCGTGGACCGCGGCGCGCTGCGCCCCGGCGACCGCGAACTGCCCGGCGACGCCTGGCTGTCCGCGGAGGCGGAGGTGCTGGTACCGGCCGCCGTGTCGTACGCCGTCGACCGTGCGAACCAGGAGCGCGTCCGGGCGCGTTGGATCGTCGAGGCCGCCAACATGCCCGTCGTGCCCGAGGCGGAGGCGCTGCTGACCGCGCGCGGGGTGACGGTGCTGCCGGACGTGGTGGTCAACTCCGCGACGAACGCCTGGTGGTGGACCCTGTTCGGCGACATCGGCGCGGACGCCGACGAGGCGTTCGGTCACATCCGGCGCTCGATGCGCGCGCTGACCGGGCGGGTGCTGGACCGTGCGGAGGCCGACGGCACCACCCCGCGCGTGGCCGCGCACGCCCTGGTGGCCGACCGGTTGCCGGTGATCGCGGAACGGTTCGGCTGGTACCGGTGACGGGCCTGTCGCGCGACGGCTTCGGCGGCGTCGGGGTCAACGACTAGGGTGACCGCGTGGCGAGAGTGCGGTTGAGCGTGGCCGAGCGGCGGGAGGAGCTGCTGCGGGCAGCCATCGAGCAGATCGAGGCGCGGGGCGTGGCGGCGGTCAGGATCGCCGACGTGGCCGCGGCCCTGGGGGTGAGCAACGCGCTGGTGCTGTACCACTTCTCCACGAAGGAGAAGCTGGTCGCCGCCGCGTTCGCCTACGCGGCCGAGGACGACCTCGCGCGCCTGCGCAAGCTGCTGGGCCGGCGGACCACCGCGCTGCGCCGGCTGCGGGCGGCGGTGCGCTGGTACGCGCCGACCGGGCAGGCCAAGGGCTGGCGGCTGTGGATCGAGGGCTGGGCCGTGTCCCTGCGCGAGCCCGCCCTGCGGGAGGTCACCCGGGAGCTGGACGCACAGTGGAAGGCGGCGATCGCGCGCGTCATCTCCGAGGGCGTGGCGGCCGGTGAGTTCGCCTGTGCGGACCCGACCGGCACGGCACTGCGGCTGACCGCGCTGCTGGACGGGCTGGCGGTCCAGCTGACGTCGTACCCGGGCGCGGTGCCCCGGTCCCGGGCGCAGGGGTGGGTGGACGACGCCCTCGCTCGCGAACTGGGCCTGGAGCGGGAGGCGTTGGCCGACAGGCAGCGCTGACCCGCGGGCCCTCCACGCCGCGGATACAGCGACAGCGCTGCCGGGCCGCGCGGGAACGGTGCGGCGATGGACGTACGCACCTCGACGAGCTCCGCACCCCGCCGGCCCGGCACGCCCGCCCCGACGGGACCACCGCCCTCGACGGCGTCCCGGCCTCGAAGGCCGACCGGTCGGAGCCGCCGGCGCTCTCCAAGTCCGGCACGGGCCGTGGCAGGGCGGTGGGCCGACGGGTCAGCGGGTCAGGCCACCGAGGCGATCCGCATCTTGATGTCGTCCGGTGACAGCGTGCCCTTGGCGGTCACGTGGTCGCCCGAGGACTCGCCGCGCAGGCGGCGGCCGATCCAGGGGACGAGGTACTCCCGGGCCCACTGGACGTCGTCACGGCGGACCTCCAGCGTGCCCCGGGGCGGCAGCGGCGGCCACGGCTGCTCCGGGTCGGCCGGGACGTCCAGGCCGAGGGCCTGTCCCGCGCGCAGCGCCACGCGCGTGTGCCCCTCGGGCGAGAGGTGCAGCCGGTCGCTGTCCCAGGCCCTGCGGTCCTGCACGGACTTGAGGGACCACAGGTCGAGGACGGGGCAGCCGTACCGGTCGGCGATGGCGCGGACATGCCCGTTGTAGGTGGCGATCTTGCCGCGGAGGTGCTTGAGGAGGGGGACGCCGCGCGTGTCGAAGCCGGTCGTCACCATCACCGTGGCGGCGGCCTCCGTCAGCCGGGCGACGGCGCGTTCGAAGCGCTCGGCCACCTCGTCGGGGTCGGTGCCGGGGCGGATGATGTCGTTGCCGCCCGCGCAGAAGGAGATCAGGTCCGGGGCCAGGCCGATGGCCTGCGGCACCTGGTCGGCCACGATCTGGTCCAGTAGCTTTCCGCGCACGGCGAGGTTGGTGTACTGGAAGTCGCCCTCGGGACGCCGGTCGGCGAGGAGAACCGCGAACCGGTCGGCCCAGCCCACGAACGCCCCGTCGGGGCCGGGGTCGCCGACGCCCTCGGTGAAGCTGTCCCCCACCGCCACGTACGACCCGATCACTGATCTGCTGTCATTCTTCGAATCGTCTGCCACATCGGACCATGATTCACCTTCGGATGTGACCTACGCGACCGTAGGCGGGGCTTGACGAACGGTGAGATGAGCCACTCTTAAATAGTTCGCAAAGCCAGGAATAAAGGCTGCACGGTACACCGAAGGCCGGACCCGGGGATCACGGGTCCGGCCTCGGATGCGTCAGATACGGCGCAGCCGGATGACCGTCGCGTCCAGGTCGCCCTTGAGGCCGGTGCGCAGCCCGTGGTGCAGCAGTACGGCACCTCGGTACACTTCGCCCGTTTCACGGCATTCGTACGACGCCGTCGGGTCGAGTCCGCGCAGCCGCACCGCCGGCACCGGCTCGCCGTAGCTCTGGGCCTGTAGCCAGGCGAGGACGACGGTCTCGTCCCCGCGGACGTACTGCACGGCGCTCAGACCTCCCGCCGGAGGCCGCAGCCGGTACAGCTCTCCGTGCTGCACGAGCGGGCGGATCTCCTTGTACAGCTCCACCCACCGCCGGGCCTCGGCCAGTTCCTGCGCGCTCCACTCCGTCAGGTCGCCGCCGACCCCCAGCACGCCCGCCATGGCACTGACGAACCGGAAGCGCAGCGAGCTGACCCGCCCGTTGAGCTGGGTGTTCGGGCTGTCGGTGACCCAGGCCGCCATCACGCGCGCGGGGTGGATCTGCGTGAAGCCGTGCTGGATGGCGAGCCGGTCCAGCGGGTCGGTGTTGTCGGAGGTCCACACCTGGTCGGTGCGGCCGAGCACGCCGAGGTCGATCCGGCCGCCGCCGCCCGAGCAGGACTCGAAGGCGACCCCGGGGTGCGCGGCCCGCAGCCGGTCCAGCAGGGCGTACAGGGCGCGGACGTGGTCCACCCACAGGCGCTGCGGGTACGGCTCCCCGGGCCAGCCGGCGTCGGTGAAGCAGCGGTTGAAGTCCCACTTCACATAGTCGATGGGGGCGCTGGACAGCAGGGTGTCCAACTGCTCCCACAGGTACTCCTGGACGTCCTCGCGCGCGAGGTTGAGAACGAGCTGGTTGCGCAGTTCCGTCCGCTTCCGCCCCGGCTGGTACTGCACCCAGTCCGGGTGGGCGCGGTACAGGTCGCTGTCCGGGTTGACCATCTCGGGTTCGACCCAGATGCCGAACTGCATGCCGAGCCCGTGCACTTGGTCGGCGAGGGGCTTCAGGCCGTGCGGGAAGCGGTCGGGGTTGGGCGTCCAGTCGCCGAGGCCGGCGCGGTCGCTGGTGCGGGCGCCGAACCAGCCGTCGTCCACGACGAACAGCTCGATCCCGATCTCGGCGGCCCGGCGGGCGAGCGCGAGCTGCTGCTCCTCGGAGATGTCGAAGAAGGTGGCCTCCCAGGAGTTGAACAGCACGGGCCGGTCCCGCTCGGCGTCCGGGATGACGTACGCCCGCTGGTAGGCGTGCCAGGCGCGGCTCGCACCGCCGAAGCCGCCGTCGCTCCACAGCCCCGCGAAGACCGGGGTGGTGTACGACTCCCCGGGCGCGAGGAGCAGCAGGCCGGAGTCGTCGTAACCGGCGCCGCCGGTGATCTGCACGCGCGCGTCCGGGAGCTGGGCGACCGCGATGCGCCAGGAGCCGGACCAGCCGAGCGCGCAGCCGTAGACCTCGCCGCGCTCCTCGGTTGCGTCGGTGTCGAGGGCCACCCAGGGCAGGTGCTGGTGGCCGGTGTGGCCCCGACGGCTGCCGATGACCTTCTCACCGTAGGTGAGGGGGCCGGCGGTGAGCCGGGACTCGGCGGCCCAGCGGCCGTGCAGCTGGGACAGCCGCCAGCCCTCGCGGTCGGGCAGCGTCCAGGTGGCCGCGTCCGCCCGCAGCAGCTCCACGCGCGCGTGGCCGCCGTTCTCGACGGTGACCCAGCGCTCCACCACATCGTCGCGCATCCGGTAGTGCAGGGTGATCGCCACGCCGTCGTCGGCGAAGCGCAGCCGCAGCTCCTCGTCCTCCGTGGTGTCGTACGCCACGAAGCGCCACTCGGTGCCGCGCCGCTCCTCGGTGCGCACGGACAGGGCGGGGCGGACGAAGCGGGGGCCGCCCTCGACCGGGTACTCCTCCCGGCCGTCGAGCGGGGACTCGAAGGCCCAGTAGCCGGGTAGCGGGCTCACCGCGAGCGCCTCGGCGTCGGCGAGGGCGATCCGTGGCCCCCAGTGCAGATGGAGCAGCTCGTCCGCGTCGGTGAGATGCAGGGCATAGCTGCTGTCGGGGCCCGACAGGAGCCACGTACGACCATTTTCGGCGATGTCCAGCATCGAGACCTCACAGGTGCCAACAGATCCGCTCAAGTGCCAACATCATCAAGGGCCGCGGACCTCTCTGACAATGCCTGTGGACAACTCATTGCCCGAGGAAATCGATGCCGTATGGTCGACGGAGCGCCCGCCGACGAGCCGCGACGGCGGGAACCGATCGGGAGGAGCCCCCGTGACGCAGCAGGTCCCGTCGATCGAGCCGGAGCTGGCCGGAGTGCGCAATTTCCGTGACGTGGGCGGGCTGCCGACCACGGACGGGCGGCGGGTGCGGTACGGCGTGCTCTTCCGCAGCGGGCACCTGGCGCACGCGACGGAGGAGGACGCGGCCTTCCTCGCCTCCCTGGGTCTGCACACGATCTTCGACTTCCGCAACGCGGCCGACCAGAAGCTGGAGGGCCCGGATGTCGAGCTGCCCGGCGTGCGGAACGTGAACCTGCCGCTGAGCGACCCGGCGGACGGCGCCGAGTTCTGGAAGATGGTCCGCGACGGCGACCTCGACCAGCTGCGCACGATCCTGGACGACGGCAAGGGCGCGGCCCGGATGATCGCGTCCTACCGGAAGATCGTCACGGAGCGCACCGCCGAGCACACGCACGTGCTGCACGCGCTGGCCGACGACAGCGTGCCCGCGCTGATGCACTGCGCGGCCGGCAAGGACCGCGCGGGCATCTCCATGGCGGTCACGCTCCTCGCTCTCGGGGTGGAGCGGGACGCGATCGTCGCCGACTACCTGGAGTCGGGCGCCGCGCACCGCCGCTACAAGGTCCGCCGCAGCGGCAGCGCGGACACCGCGTACACCCCCGAGGTGATGGAGCTCCTCAACCCGCTCTTCGACGCCCGCGCCGAGTACCTGGAGGCGGCCTTCGCGAGCATCGAGGAGACCTGGGGCGACATCGACGCCTACCTGGCGCGGGGCCTCGGCCTCTCCCCCGACTCGCGCGAGCGCCTGCGCGCCCGCCTGCTGGACTGACGGGACCCGCTCAGGGAGCCCAGGGCAGGCGGACCGCCTCGACCCCGGCATCACGCGGCAGTACCTCGACGGACGGGGCGGGGTCCACCACCTCGGTGGCCCCCAGGCCGTGGTCGGTGCACAGCACCCACGTGCGGTCCTCGGCCCACGCGCCACCGAGCACAGCCCGGGGGGCCTCGGCACCCGCCGCCTCGTCTGCTACGACCCGCTCATGCCGCAAAACCCCGACTTCGACAACCCGCACGTCCGGCCGGCTCCAGGTCTCGCGGTCCGGGCTGCCTCGGCGGAGGCGTGATCCGCAGCGGCCGGCTGTCCCCCCTTCCGCGCGGACGGGAAGCACCGGTACGAGGGCAGCAGCCCCTCGGACACCAGCGGGTCGCCGGTCCGCGCCGCGAGCTCCGCCCGACGGAGCCGCCGCCGGCCGGGGCCGGGATGCCCGGCCCGGACCAGACCGCCTCCGGTCGCCGTCCCGACGCCGCTGAGACCGATCCCGCCGGCGGTCTCCTGTTCGGCGCCGTCCTCCGCCGGGCGGCCCCGGCGGTACTCCTCGTGCGTCACGTCGGCCGGAGCCGCTCGTGCTCGTACAGGGCGTCGAGCGCCCAGGCCGCGTCCGGCGCGGTGGCATGGAGCCGGTGGTGCCGTCATCGGCCGGCTTCCGCAGCCGGTCGGCCGTGCGGGGCGAGGCGGTGGGCCGGTGAGCGGTGACCAGGTCGGATGCCTCGGGCGTCGGCGCATCCTGTCACGCGCCCCGCGGCGTCAGCCCTTGCCGCCCACCGCGAACAGCAGGTAGAGGAACGCGGCCAGGACGTGCCCGAGGGCGATGTAGATGATCAGCCGGATCCACAGGGATCGGGGGAACTTCTCCTCGAAGTTGCTCATAGCAGCTCTCCGGTCAGCGGGCCCAGGCACAGCGTGGCCGTGGGGCTTTGCAGCAGGGTGTGGACGAACAGCAGCTCCACGCCGTCCTGGTCCTCGGCGGCGAGGCGGTGCGGGGTGAGCGAGTCGAAGTGCGCGCTGTCACCGGGCCCCAGCAGGTGCGCGGTGTCGCCGAGACGCAGGCGCAGGCGCCCCTTGAGGACGTAGAGCCACTCCTCGCCGGGGTGGACGCGCACGATGTCGCCCTGCGAGCCGTACGGCACCCGCACCCGCAGGGCCTGCATGCCGCGGCCGGGCGCCCCGGCCTGGACGTACGTCCACCCACCGGCGTGGGTCGGCTCCATGTCGGCGGCCCGCACGATCGCGTCCCGGTCGGCGACCGTCTCACCGAGGAGCTCGGAGACGGTCGTACCGTAGATACGGGCGAGTGCGAGCAGCATCGGCAGCGACGGCTGTCGCTGCCCGGTCTCCAGCCGGGAGAGGTGGGCCGGGGAGAGCCCGGCCGCGCGGGCCGCGGCCTCCAGCGTAAGGCCGGCGCGCCGGCGCAGGGCGCGGAGCTGCGGCGCGACGGCGGGCAGGCCGTCGTCCGGAGCCGGGCCCGCCGCCGGCGCGGCGTCTGAGGCGTTCATGCCTCCATTCAGCCCCAGCCTTGCCTCCTAGGCAATTTTCTTGCCTCAGAGGCAAAGGCCCGGGAGGGCAGCCGCGCCGGCCGGCGTCCCGTCAGCGGTTCGCCACCGCCTGCTTGATCAAGGTCTTGCCGAAGTCCCACATCAGGCCGCCACCGCTGTGGGCGTCGTCCATGACCGCGGCGAAGGCGTCCACGAACCGGTCCACGTCGGCCTCGTCGACGACCAGCGGCGGAATGAGCTTGATCACCTCCAGATGGTCACCGGAGACCTGCGTGAGGATGCGGTGCTTCTGGAGCAGCGGTACGACGACCATCTGGGCGAACAGTCCCTTGCGGGCCGCCTGGAGCATGGTCCAGCGGCTGCGCAGCTTCAGCGAGGACGGCTTGCCGAACTCGATGCCGATCATCAGGCCCCGGCCCCGGACGTCCGCCAGCAGCTCGTACGTGTCGATCAGCGCGGTGAGCCGGGACTTCAGCAGCTCGCCCGTCCGGCGCACGCCGGCGACGATCTGCTCGTTCTCCATGACCGACAGCACGGCGAGCCCGCACGCCATCGCCTGCGCGTTGGCGCCGAAGCTCGCCGAGTGCACCAGCACCCGGTCCATGGACGAGTAGACCTTCTTGAAGATCCACTCCTTGCCGAGGGTGGCGCCGACGGGCACGTAGCCGCCGGAGAGGGCCTTGGCGACGCACACCAGGTCGGGTTCGACGCCGTCCTCGTGCTGGTAGGCGTAGAAGTCGCCGGTGCGGCCGAGGCCGGTCTGCACCTCGTCGGCGATGAGCAGCGCCTTGTGCCGGTGCAGCAGCTCCTGAGCGGCCCGCAGGTAGCCGGGCGGCGCCTCGTGCACACCCTTGCCCTGGATCGGCTCCACGATCAGCGCGGCGACGTCGCCCTTCATCAACTCCCGTGCCAGGGCGTCGAGATCGCCGAGCGGTACGGCGGTGTCGGGCAGCAGCGGGGCGAAGCCGTCGCGGAAGCCGCTCTCGCCGTTGACCGAGAGCGAGCCGGTGGTCAGGCCGTGGAAGGCGTGGTCGCAGTAGAGGACGCGCGGCTTGCCGGTTGCGTACCGGGCGAACTTCAAGGCCGTCTCGACCGCCTCGGTGCCGCTGTTGCCGAAGAACACCCGGTCCAGGTGGGGGCTGTGGGCCAGCAGCCGCTCGGCGAGCAGGCCGGGCAGCGGCTGGCAGTCGAAGCGGGTGAGGTCGGCGAGGTCCAGGTCCAGGACGTCGTGCAGCGCCTTGCGGACGACCGGGTGGTGCCGGCCGAGGCCCATCACGCCGAACCCGGCCAGCATGTCCAGGTAGTCGTTGCCCTCCGCGTCGAAGAAGTGCGCCCCCTCGGCACGCTCGTAGACCTTGTCGAAGCCGATGGTGTGCAGCATGCGCGGGAGCTGCGGATTGAGGTGCTTCGCGTGCAGCTCGTAGCGTTCGGCTCCGCGCTCGGCGAGCAGGGCGCCGAGGTCGAACTCGGTGGTCATTCACTCTCCTTGACTGCGCCGCCGGCGTCCTTGACGGCCAGGCTCGCACTGATCCGCCCGGCGATCTCGACGGGCGTGAGACCGATGTCGGCCAGCACCTCGCCGCGTTTGGCGTGCGGGAGGAACTGCTCCGGGATGCCGAACCGCCGTACCGGCACGTCCACGTCGGCGTCGCCGAGGGCCAGCGCCACCGCCGAACCGACGCCCGCGGCCCGGCTGTTGTCCTCGACCACGGCCACCAGCCGGTGCTCGGCCGCCAGACCCGGCAGCGCGGGGTCGACCGGCTTGACCCAGCGCGGGTCCACCACCGTGCAGCCGATGCCGCGGGCCTGGAGCAGCTCGGCGGCCTGGAGGCACACGGAGGCCATCACGCCGACGGCCACCAGCAGCACCTCGGGGCGGTCGGCGCGGTGCAGGACGTCCATGCCGCCGACGTGGTCGAGTGCCGGGACGGACGGGCCGACGGACTCCTTCGGGAAGCGGACCAGGGTGGGCGCGTCGTCCACGGCGACCGCCTCGCGCAACTGGGCGCGCAGTTGGTCGGCGTCGCGCGGGGCGGCGATCCTGAGCCCCGGGACGACCTGGAGGACGGACATGTCCCACATGCCGTTGTGGGAGGGTCCGTCGGCGCCGGTGACACCGGCCCGGTCCAGGACGAAGGTGACCCCGCAGCGGTGCAGGGCGACGTCCATCAACAGCTGGTCGAATGCCCGGTTGAGGAAGGTGGCGTAGACGGCGACGACCGGGTGCAGCCCGCCGGTCGCGAGGCCGGCCGCGGAGACGGCCGCGTGCTGCTCGGCGATGCCCACGTCCCACACCCGGTCCGGGAAGCGTTCGGCGAACTTCCCGAGGCCGACCGGGTGCAGCATGGCCGCCGTGATCGCCACGACGTCCTCGCGCTCCTCGCCGATCCTCACGATCTCCTCGCCGAACACCGAGGTCCAGGAGGGGCCGCTCGCCGGGGTGAGCGGTGCGCAGGTGAGCGGGTCCATCACGCCGACGGTGTGGAAGTGGTCCTCCTCGTGCGCGAGGGCGGGCTCGTAGCCGCGGCCCTTCACGGTGAGGCAGTGGACCAGGACCGGCCCGTGGAAGCGCTTCGCGCGGCGCAGCGCGGACTCGACGGCGTTGATGTCGTGGCCGTCGATCGGGCCGAGGTACTTCAGGCCCAGGTCCTCGAACATGCCTTGCGGGGCGAAGGCGTCCTTGAAGCCCTTCTTCGCTCCGTGCAGGGACTCGTAGAGCGTGGTGCCGACGACCGGGGTGCGCTGGAGCACCTCCTTGCCCCAGGCGAGGACCTTCTCGTAACCGTCGGTGGTGCGCAGCGTGGCCAGGTGGTTGGCGAGGCCGCCGATGGTGGGGGCGTACGACCGCTCGTTGTCGTTGACGACGATGATCAGCGGCCGGTCCTTGGCCGCGGCGATGTTGTTGAGCGCTTCCCAGGCCATGCCGCCGGTCAGCGCGCCGTCGCCGATGACCGCGACCACATGGCCCTTCTCCCCCAGCACCTGGTTGGCCTTGGCGAGCCCGTCGGCCCAGCCGAGCGCGGTGGAGGCGTGGCTGTTCTCGATGACGTCGTGCTCGGACTCCTCGCGCGAGGGGTAGCCGGACAGTCCGCCCTTGCCGCGCAGCTTGGAGAAGTCCTGGCGGCCGGTCAGGAGCTTGTGCACATAGCTCTGGTGGCCGGTGTCCCACAGGATGCGGTCGGCCGGTGACTCGAAGACCCGGTGGAGCGCGACGGTCAGTTCCACCACGCCCAGATTGGGGCCGAGGTGACCGCCCGTCCTCGACACCGCGTGCACCAGGAACTCACGTATCTCTCCGGACAGTTCACCGAGTTCCGCCTCGGACAGCGCCTTCAGGTCGCGTGGTCCCCGGATGTTCTCCAGAATGGTCACGCTCGGGCCCCCTCTCGGTCCGTGCCTTGCCTCAACTCAACTGTCTGCGGGGCTCGTCCGCTCGGCGAGCTTCATGGCCTCCTCGATGAGGGTCTCCACGATCCTGGACTCGGGCACGGTCTTGACGACCTCGCCCTTGACGAAGATCTGGCCCTTTCCGTTGCCCGAGGCAACTCCGAGGTCGGCCTCGCGGGCCTCGCCCGGACCGTTGACCACACACCCCATCACCGCGACCCTGAGCGGGACTTCCATGCCGTCCAGCCCCGCGGTGACCTCCTCGGCGAGCTTGTACACGTCCACCTGGGCCCGGCCGCAGGACGGACAGGAGACGATCTCCAGGCGCCGCTGCCGCAGCCCCAGCGACTGAAGGATCTGGATGCCGACCTTGACCTCCTCGGCGGGCGGCGCGCTCAGCGACACCCGGATGGTGTCCCCGATGCCCCGGGACAGCAACGCCCCGAAGGCCACCGCCGACTTGATCGTGCCCTGGAAGGCGGGACCGGCCTCCGTGACGCCCAGGTGGAGGGGGTAGTCGCACTGTTCGGCGAGCTGCCGGTAGGCCTCGATCATCACGACCGGGTCGTTGTGCTTGACGGAGATCTTGATGTCGCGGAAGTCGTGCTCCTCGAAGAGGGACGCCTCCCACAGGGCCGACTCGACCAGGGCCTCGGGGGTCGCCCTGCCGTACTTCTGGAGCAGGCGCTTGTCCAGCGAACCGGCGTTGACGCCGATGCGGATCGGCGTGCCGTGGTCCTTGGCGGCCCGCGCGATCTCCTTGACCTGGTCGTCGAACTTCTTGATGTTGCCCGGGTTCACGCGCACCGCCGCACAGCCGGCCTCGATGGCGGCGAACACGTACTTCGGCTGGAAGTGGATGTCCGCGATCACCGGGATCCGCGACTTCTCGGCGATGGTCGCGAGGGCGTCCGCGTCGTCCTGCGTGGGGCAGGCGACGCGGACGATCTGGCAGCCGGACGCGGTGAGTTCCGCTATCTGCTGCAAGGTGGCGCCGATGTCCGACGTGCGGGTCGTCGTCATGGACTGCACCGACACCGGGGCTCCGCCCCCGACCGCCACCGGCCCGACGTGGATCTGCCGCGACTGCCGCCGCGGCGCGACCGGACGGGCCGGTACCCCGGGAACGCCCAAGGGAACGGCGGTCATCGTGTCACTCCCGGTTTCCGGAGACGGTCTCGCGCATCGCCCGCAGGGACTCCTTCAGGGAGCCCATGGTGGCGAGGACGGCGGTCGGCTCGTAGCCGCAGTGCGCCATGCAGTTGTCGCAGCGCGGGTCCTTGCCGCGGCCGTACTTGTCCCAGTCGGTCTTCTCGATGAGTTCGCGGTACGTCGGCACGTACCCGTCGCTCATCAGGTAGCAGGGGCGCTGCCACCCGAAGAGCGAGTAGTTCGGGATCGCCCACGCGGTGCACGGGAAGTCGACCTTGCCCTCCAGGAAGTCCAGGAAGAGCGGGGAGTGGTTGAGCCGCCACTTCTTGCGGTTGCCGCCCGCGAAGGCCTTCCTGAACAGCTCGCGGGTCTGCTCGACCCCGAGGAAGTGGTCCTGGTCGGGGGCCTTCTCGTAGGCATAGGCGGGCGAGATCATCATCTCGTCGACCTTGAGGTCGTCGTTGAGGAAGTTGAGCACCTCGATGATGGTCTGCGGGGTGTCGGTGTTGAAGAAGGTGGAGTTGGTGGTCACCCGGAAGCCGCGCCGCTTGGCCTCCTTGATGGCCTCCACCGCCTCGTCGAAGACGCCTTCCTTGGCGACGGACTCGTCGTGCCGCTCCCGCAGCCCGTCGATGTGCACGGCGAAGGCGAAGTAGGGCGACGGCGTGAACTTGTCCATCTTCTTGCGCAGCAGCATCGCGTTGGTGCACAGGAAGACGTATTTCCGCTTCGCCACCAACTGCCGCACGATCTCGTCGATCTGAGGGTGCATCAACGGCTCGCCACCGGCGATGGACACCATCGGCGCACCGGACTCCAGCACCGCGCCCACGGCCTGGGCGACCGGCATGCGCTGCTTGAGCACACCGGCCGGGTGCTGGATCTTGCCGCAGCCCTCGCACTTCAGATTGCAGGCGAACAGCGGTTCCAGCTCGACGATGAGCGGGAACTTGTCCCGCTTGCGGAGCTTCTGTTCAGCCAGGTATGTCGCGACCTTGATGGACTGGCGCAACGGCATGGCCATCTGGCTCACCTCCGAGGGAGCAGCGAAGAACGGTGCCATTCAAAAAATGAGGGAAGGATGGAACGAAGAACGCGGAAGGCTGATATTCCGCCGCGCACCGTGCCGATCCGGACGAGTTCGTGTTCCGGGGCGTCCACGACCACCCGGACGGCCGCGACCGGGCGCTCGCCCGTGCGGACGGCCGTGCGGAGCGTGGCCGCCGACTCCATGTCGACCGCGATCGCGCCGGTGGCGAGCAGATCGTACCGCTCGGCCCCCCGCACGACGTGGTCGGAGCCGGTGAGCGGGCCGGTGTGGACCGTGCGTCCGGGCAGCAGGCGCACGAGTTCCTCGACCAGCAGGTCGGTGCCCACGCACGGGACGGTCCCGCGCGGGTCCCGGGTCTCCTCGGCGACGACCAGGTCGCCGGGGTGCATGCCGGGGGCGAGCCCGGCACAGAAACCGGTGGCCAGCACGGCGGTGCCGGCCGCCGCCGGACCGGCGAGGTGCCGGCCGACGGAGCGTTCCGCCGCCTTCGGGCCCATGCCCGTACGGACGACGGTGTACGGCCCGTCCGCCCCGCTCCTGTCGCCGGTGCGCAGGGCGAGGTGCTCGATGCCGAGCGCGCAGGCGATCAGCAGCGGGGCCGGGGCGGGCTGGTCGCTCAAGTCAGCTCCCCGTCGCCCGTGACGCGGCCGTCCCGGCCTTGGCGAGCAGATTGCGCTCGAAGGGGTCGCCGTGCAGGTAGCGGCCGAGCGCGGTGAGCGGGAAGACCTGCCGGTACAGGTGGTAGTTGATGGAGAAGTCCCAGGGGAAGCCGGTGCCGGTGAAGTACGGCTCGTCCCAGGTGCCGTCCTCGCGCTGGGTCCGGGCCAGCCACTGGATGCCGCGCTCGACGGCCTCGGAGTCCTTCTCCCCCGCCGCGAGCAGCGCCATCAGCGCCCACGCGGTCTGCGAGGCGGTGGAGGCGCCCCGGCCGCTCCACTCCTTGACGTACTTGTAGGAGCGCAGGTCCTCGCCCCAGCCGCCGTCGTCGTTCTGGACGCTCTCCAGCCAGGTCACGGCCCGCCGGATCGCCGGGTGCGAGCCGGGCAGTCCGGCCGCGGTCAGCGCGGGCACCACCGAGCCGGTGCCGTAGACGTAGTTGACGCCCCAGCGGCCGAACCACGAGCCGTTCGGCTCCTGTTCGGCGAGCAGCCAGTCGATGCCGCGCCGGGTGCGCGGGTCGCGGGCGAGTCCCTCGGCGGCGAGCATCTCCACGACGTGCGCGGTGACGTCCGCGGACGGCGGGTCGATGACCTCGCCGAAGTCGCAGAACGGCAGCCGGTTGGGGAACGGGCTGGTGTTGTCGACGTCGAAGGCGCCCCAGGCGCCGTTCTTCGACTGCATGCCGAGGTTCCAGCGCACCGCCCGGCCGATCGCCTTGTCGACGCGCTCCGGGTCGTGGTGCCGGACCCGGCGCAGCGCGAGGGCGACCTCGGCGGTGTCGTCGATGTCCGGGTAGTTGTCGTTGTGGAACTCGAACGCCCAGCCGCCCGGCGGCAGTCCGGGTCGCTTCACGGCCCAGTCGCCGGGCCGGACGATCTCCTCGCCGAGCATCCAGTCGGCCGCCTTGACCAGTTGGGGGTGGTCGACGGGCAGACCGGCGTCCACGAGGGCGATCGTGGCCAGGCAGGTGTCCCAGACCGGGGACTGGCATGCCTCGATCATCCGGGCGCCGTCCTCGCGCCAGACGGCGAAACGGTCGAGCGAGGCGAGGCCCTCACGCATCACCGGGTGCTGGAGGTCGTAGCCGAGCAGATGCAGGGCGATGATCGAGTACACGGCCGGGGGCTGGATGCCGCCCCAGCAGCCGTCGTTCTCCTGGCGCTCGATGATCCAGCGGGCCGCCGCGTTCACCGCGGCCTTGCGCAGCCTGCGCGGGGCGACCTTGCGGAACTGGTGCAGCGCCTTGTCGATGCGCTGGAAGGCGCCGTCCCAACTGGCCAGCGGGGCCAGAGGCCGCGGCGGGTTGGGCCGGGCCGGGTCGGTGTGCAGTTCGTCCAGCGGGAAGGGCGCGGGGCGCACCGGTCGCTTGGCCGAGACGATGGTGAGCGGAACGATGGTCTGCCGGGCCCAGCACCCGAAGTCGTAGATGTTGAGCGGCATCCAGGTGGGGAACCAGATCAGCTCCGGGGGGAGTTCGGGCAGGTCCTCCCACTTCCACCAGCCGAACAGGGCGAGCCAGATCCTGGTGAACACGCGGGAGGCGGCGATGCCGCCGCGCTCGCGGATCCAGGCGGACGCCTTCGCCATGTGCGGGGCGTCGGGCGCGTCACCGGCCAGGCGCAGGGCGACGTACGCCTCGATGGTGGTGGACAGTTCGCCGGGGCCGCCGTAGAAGGTGGCCCAGGTGCCGTCCTCACGCTGCTCGCCGCGGATGAACTTCGCGGCGGCCTGCGTGGTCTCCTCGTCCTGGATACCCAGGAACTGACGGAGCAGCAGGTCCTCGGCGTCCATGGTGACGTTGGTCTCCAGGTCGCCCTTCCACCAGCCCTGGGAGTCCTGCCGGGAGAGCAGGAAGTCGGTGGCGCGTCGTGCGGCGTGCGCGGCGGCTTCTTGTACCCCGGCCGCCTCGGGGGTGGTGAGGGCGGTGTCGCTGGCCGCGGCAGCCCGGGACGGCAAGGTCGCCCCGGTGCTTCCGTCGGTCGTCGCTGTCATGGCATCCCCTTCGTGCAGTCGTGCGAGTCGTGCTGCTGTGGGTCCGCCGTCGGCCGGTGTCCTTCAACCGTGGGGAGACACCGGCCGGCGACTACGCGAGGCTCATCAGGCCAATAGTGATCATCTCTTCCGTACGACGACGAAGTCCGCGAGCGCCGTGAAGGAGTCCCGCACCCGGTCGGGCATGTCGACGGCGTCGAGGGCCTCGATGGCGATGGTGTGCTGGCGGCGCGCCTCCGCCGCCGTCCACTCACGGCCGCCGGCCTCCTCGATGAGGGCGGCGCGGGCCGCGAACTCCTCCTCGGAGAAGTTCTCGAAGTCGCTGCTCTTGGCGTCGGCGGCGAGGATGTCGCCGAGCTGCTCGGAGGCGGAGCCGCCGGCCGCGAGCGCGGCCACCACGGGCAGGGACTTCTTGCGCTGGCGCAGGTCGCTCCAGGCCTGCTTGCCGGTGGCCTCCGGGTCGCCCCAGATGCCGAGCAGGTCGTCCACGGCCTGGAAGGCGAGGCCGAGGTGGTAGCCGTACCGTTCCAGCGCGTCGGCGGTGGCGTCGTCCGCGCCGCCGAGGACCGCGCCGATGGAGCAGGCGCAGGCGAGCAGGGCGCCGGTCTTGTTGCCCTCCATCTCCAGGCACTCCTCGACGCTGACCCGGTCGCGGTGCTCGTAGGAGATGTCCTGGGCCTGACCGTCGATCAGGGCGCGGGTGGCGGAGGTCAGCCTGCGGGCGGCGCGGCCGGCCTCGACCGTGCCGAGTTCCAGCAGGACCTCGCCCGCGAGGGCGAAGAGGGCGTCACCGACCAGGATGGCCTGGGCGGGGCCGTGCACCTTCCAGACGGTGTCGCGGTGCCGACGCTGCTCGTCGCCGTCCATGAGGTCGTCGTGCAGCAGCGAGAAGTTGTGCACGAGTTCGACGGCGACCGCGCCCGGGATGCCCGCCTCGGGTGCGGCGCCGGTGACCTCGGCGGAGAGCACGGCGAGCGCGGGGCGGACGGCCTTGCCGCCGTCGCCGTCGGCGGGGTTGCCGGCGGCGTCGATCCAGCCGAAGTGGTAGGCGGCGACGGTGTCCATGGGAGGGGCCAGGCGGTCGACGGCCGCGCGCAGCACCGGTGTGGCCAGGGTCCGGCCGCGCTCCAGCAGCGCGGTCACGTCCACCGCGGCCCGTGGAGCGGGCGTCGAGGCCGGGGGCACAGTGGGCACAGTCTCTCCTCTTGTTGCGGTACCGGGGGTGCGGGGGCCGGCCGCCTGCCGATGGGACATCAGGCCGCCTCCTCGAATGCGAAGAGGTGGCGGGGGCGGGGCCGGCCCAGGGCACTGAGCGCGGCGTCGGCCGCGCTCACTCCACTGCGGACCGCACTCTCCATGGTCGCGGGCCACCCGGTGGCGGTCCACGCTCCGGCCAGGTACAGGCCGGGGGCCTTGGTGCGGGCGCCGGGCCGCAGCCGCCCGACGCCGGGGGTGGGGGCGAACGTCGCCGTGCGCTCCCGGGTCACGAAGAAGTCCAGCACCTCGGCCGCGCGCGTACCCGGGATCAGCCGTTCCAGCTCGGGCAGGTAGCGCTCGCGGAGTTCGGCGACCGGGGTGTCGATCTCGTCCTGCGCGGCCGACTGGGACAGCGCCAGGTACTGTCCCGTGCGCAGCCCGGAGGCGTGGGTGCGGTCGAACACCCACTGCACGGGCGTGCCGAGGGCCGCGAAGAAGGGCCGGGCGAGCACCTCGCGGTCGTACACCACGTGGACGTTGAGGATCGGCGCGGTGCCGATCTCCAGCAGCCGCTCGGGCGCGTCGAGGGCGCCGGGCGGCAGCAGGTCGTGGGCCTCGCGCTGGGGTACGGCGAGGACGACCGCGTCGGTTTCGAGGTTCTCGCCGGGAACCTGAACGCTCCACGTCCCGTTCTCGTTGAGGGAGACGGAGGTGACGCGTGTACGGACCTCGGTACGCACGCCCGCGGAGTCGAGCGCCTTGCGGGCCAGCCGGTCGTGCAGTTCGCCCAACGGGACATGGGCCCAGCCGATGTCGGCCGCGCCCGGGTCGGACAGCAGACCGGTCTTGAACACCATCGCGGCGAGCCCCAGCGAGGCGTCGCCCGCGACCGCGTTGAGGGTGGCGACCCCGACCAGGTCCCACAGGGCCTCGACGGCGCGCGCCGACTGACCGTGCGCGGCCAGCCAGCTGCCGAAGTCCTGGCTGTCCAGGGCCGGATCGGCGAGGTCGAGCCCCTTCAGCGCGAGCGCGGCCCGCCCGACGGCCGCGCGCTCGGCGAGCGAGAGGTGCGGATAGGCGGCCAGGCTGCGCCCCAGGTGGAGGGGGACGGGCAGCGGGTCGCGCCGCAGTCTGCCGAGCCGGCGCCCCGAGGGCTTGGCGACGTCGACGACGGGCACGTCCAGGCGGTCCTGTAGCGGTGCCAGCGCCGCGCCCTCGATCCGGTCGAGGAACCAGCGGTAGGCGGTGCAGCAGCGCAGGTACACGTGCTGGCCGTTGTCGACGGTCAGTTCGCCGCGCTGGAAGGAGAAGGCGAGGCCGCCCAGCCGGGGCCTGCCTTCGAGCAGGGTGACCCGGACGCCCGCGTCGGCGAGGGCGAGCGCCGCGGTGATCCCGGCGAGGCCGCCACCGACCACGACCGCGCTGCGGCCTGCCGTGCCCGGAGCACCGGACCGCGCCGGTGCGGGGAGTGCGCCGTCGCTCATCGTGCGTCCTTCCGTGCGTGCGCGAGCGCTCCGCGGGCAGGGCCGGGACGGGCCGTCAGCCGTCCGGCCGGTCGTGACTGGTCGTGCCCACGCGGCGGTAGCCGCATGTCGGAGACAGCCCCGCGCCCCTTCGGGGCGTGCGCCCGGTGGTGGAACGGTGCACGCCCGGCCGTCGCAGTCAGGGACGCCACGCCGCGGCGGAAGGTTGACTGTCGCATGCCGTCCGGTTCGGCCGGTTCTGGTGCGGTGCGCTGCATCAGGCGCGCCTCCGGACGGAGCGCCGGGAGACGTGGCGGGTCACATGCCGGGTGTCGAGCCCCGAGAGGCCGCGCACGGCGACGTACGCCTTCTCGTGTCCGGGCAGCGAGACCCGGCCGCGCAGCACGGCCTCCGGGTCGCGCTCGATGCGGTCCAGCAGCCGGCGGTAGATGCCGGCCATCGCGGCCACACAGGCGCCGCTGCGGCGGTCGAGCATGGGCAGCAGCCGGTAGCCCTCGGCGAACAGGGCCCGGGCGCGCCGCACTTCGAAGTGCACGAGGCCCGCGAAGTCGGAGCCCTCCGGCGGGGTCGGCCCGTTGAACCCGGCCGAGCAGCCGAACTTGGCGAGGTCGTCGGCGGGCAGATACGTACGGCCGCCGGCCGCGTCCTCGCGGACGTCGCGCAGGATGTTGGTGAGCTGGAGGGCGAGGCCCAGCGTGTCGGCGTACTCGGCGGCGCGTTCGGCTCCGCGCGCGGCCGGTTCGGTGCCGAACACGCCGAGCGAGAGGCGGCCGATGGCACCGGCGACACACCGGCAGTAGACCTTCAGGTCGTCCCAGGTCTCGTAGGTCTCCCCGCGCACGTCCATCTGGACGCCGTCGATCAGCTCGTCCAGGCCGCCGAGCGGGATCGGGAAGACGCGCGCGGCGTGGCTGAGGGCGACGGCCACCGGGTCGGTGTCGTCCTCCTCGACCTCGCCCTCGCGGATCCGGGCGAGCAGCGCCCGGGTGTCCTCCAGTCGCGCCAGCTTGACCTCGCCGGCCAGCTCGCCGTCGCCGATGTCGTCCACGCGCCGGGAGAACGCGTACAGCGCCGACATGGCGCGGCGCTTGGCCGTCGGCAGCAGCCGGATGCCGTAGGCGAAGTTACGGGCCTGCTGCCCGGTGACGGCCTCGCAGTAGCTGTAGGCGGCGAGTACCGGTGCGGACATGTGCGGCGGAGAATCCACGGCCCGGATCACCCCTCTCCTCGCAGGATCAGGCCCGCCTCGCGCAGCAACTGGACCTTGCCGGGTCTGGGCGGGCCGGGAAGTACGTCGTATTCGGCGGCGGCGATCGCCCGGATCGCCGCCCTTCCTCCCGCCACGAACCCTGCGAGCAGCAGCTTGAGCCTGCCGTGGACGCTACCCACCAGGGGGGCGCCTTCATTCAGCAGATCGCGGGCGCGTTGTGCTTCGTATGCAACCAGGGCGCGCACCGATGCGCCCGTGGTTTTCGCGGCGAGGTCCGCTTCCTGGACGTGGAAGCGCTTCATGTCCGTGGCGGGGAGATAGATCCGGTCGCGGCCGAGGTCCTCGGCGACGTCCTGGAGGTGCTCGACGATCTGGAGCGCCGTGCAGATCGCGTCGGACAGCCGGATCCGCTCGGGGGTGGAGGTGCCGGTGACGGCGAGCACGAGGCGGCCGACCGGGTTGGCGGAGAGTTCGCAGTAGGCGAGGAGGTCGTCGTAGGTCTCGTACCGGGTGACGAGCTGGTCCTGGCGGTTGGCGGCGATCAGCCCGAGGAACGGCTCGGGGGTGAGGGCGTGGCGGCGGACGGTGGGCCGCAGGCGGCGCAGCAGCGGGTGGCGCGGGGTGCCGTCGAAGACGCGGCGCAGGTCGGCCTCGAAGGCGTCGAGGAGGACCAGGCGGTCGGCGGCCTCGGCGGGCGACACGCCGAGCAGCCGGGCATCGGCGCCGCCGGGGGCGAGGTCGCCGTCGCCGATGTCGTCCACCAGACGGGCGAACCCGTAGACCGCCATGAGGTCGGCGCGCCAGGCCCGGGGCAGGAAGAAGGGGGCCACCGGGAAGTTCTCGCTCGCGGCCTTGTCCAGGGTGGCGCGTTCCAGGTCGGGCGCCTCGGCGGTGGCCGTCATCGGGCGCTGCCCGGGGCGTGGACGGCACATGCTCCGCCGAGCAGGGGAGTTTCCGTAGCCATTGCCGTCACATCTCCCGTTCTACACTGCCGATCCGATACACACTATTTCGGACACGCCGCCCCACTCCGCGCAGGCGTGCCCACCGCAGGTGGGCGCGCATTATCGCCCCACTTGCCGGTTTCCGACGCCGGTACAGCTTACGTTGTACAACGCGGCGTGGCGCGGCAGGGTGTCCTGCACATCACAACAACACACCGATTGCCTTCAAGATTCCTAACGCCAGACGGAGTTGACGCTTCCTTTGCAGACGGAAGGGCCCCGCCGGAGGAATTCCGGCGGGGCCCTGGCCGAAAACGGGTCACTTGCCCGTGAACTTCTCGTACTCCTTGAGGACCTCTTCGGTGGGCCCGTCCATGCGCAGCTCACCGCGCTCCAGCCACAGCACCCGGTTGCAGGTGTCACGGATGGACTTGTTGTTGTGGCTGACCAGGAACACCGTGCCGGCCTCCTTGCGCAGTTCCCGGATGCGCTCCTCCGAGCGCTTCTGGAACTTGCGGTCGCCGGTGGCCAGCGCCTCGTCGATCATGAGGACGTCGTGGTCCTTGGCGGCGGCGATGGAGAAGCGCAGGCGCGCCGCCATGCCGGAGGAGTACGTGCGCATCGGCAGGGTGATGAAGTCGCCCTTCTCGTTGATCCCCGAGAAGTCCACGATGCCCTGGTAGCGCTCCTTGATCTGCTCCCGGGACATACCCATGGCGAGCCCGCCCAGGATGACGTTCCGCTCACCGGTCAGGTCGTTCATCAGGGCCGCGTTCACACCCAGCAGGGACGGCTGGCCGTCGGTGTAGACCTTGCCCTTCTCCGCGGGCAGCAGGCCGGCGATGGCCCGCAGCAGCGTCGACTTGCCGGAGCCGTTGGAGCCGATCAGGCCGATGGCCTCGCCCCGGTAGGCGACGAAGGACACGCCGCGCACGGCGTGCACCTTGCGCACCCCGCGCGCCGCGTCGTCGGAGCGGCGTCTGAGGATCCGGCTCAGGGCCGCCGTGGCGCTGCCCTTGCCGGTCTTGGCGCCGTTGACCCGGTAGACGATGTGCAGGTCGTCCGCGATGACCGTCGGACGGCGATCCTGGGTGTTCTGCTCAGCCACGGCCGTACCGCTCCTCCGCCTTCCAGAAGTACACGAACCCGCCCACGGCGAAGAGCACGGCCCAGCCGCCGGCCACCGCCCACACATGGTCGGGCAGGTTCGCGGAACCGTAGCCGTCGATCAGGGCAAAGCGCATCAGGTCCATGTAGACGGCGGCCGGGTTCCACTGGAGGACCGTCGCGATCCACTGCGGCTTGTCCTCCAGCATGATCGGGATGGAGAACATCACGCCGGAGGCGTACATCCACGTCCGCATCACGAACGGCATGAGCTGGGCCAGGTCCGGCGTCTTGGCACCCGCACGGGCCATGATCAGCGCGAGCCCGGTGTTGAAGAGGAACTGGAGGGCGAGGACGGGCACGATCAGCAGCCAGGACATGTCCGGGTAGCTGCCGAAGCCGATCGCCACGAGGAACAGCACGATCATCGAGAACAGCAGTTGCTGGAGCTGCTGGAGCGAGAAGGAGACGGGCAGCGAGGCGCGCGGGAAGTGCAGGGCGCGCACCAGGCCGAGGTTGCCGGAGATCGCGCGGACGCCCGACATCACCGAACTCTGCGTGAAGGTGAACACGAACACGCCGGTGACCAGGAACGGGATGTACACGTCCTGGGACATGCCGCGGCTGGCGTGCAGGATCAGCCCGAAGATGAAGAAGTACACGGCCGCGTTCAGCAGCGGCGTGGCCACCTGCCACAGCTGGCCGAGCTTGGCCTGGCTGTACTGCGCGGTCAGCTTCGCCTGGGAGAAGGCGAGGATGAAGTGGCGGCGCCCCCAGAGCTGACGGACGTACTCCACGAGCGAGGGCCGGGCGCCGCTCACGGCAAGCCCGTACTTGGCGGCGAGCTGGGCCGCCGTCAGCCCCTCGTCGGGCGGCGCGGCCGCGGTCACGGCGACCGTGCCGTCGTGCGTGGTCTCACTCACAGGTGGATACTTTCGTCTTCGGATTCGCGTTCGAGTTCGTCGTCCCGTGCGCCCGTCCGCGGGCGCCCGGACACTCCAGGGACGAGCTTGTCAGATGACCGGCGGACGGCCCAGTCGGGTGAGTCGCCACACCGTACGCCAGCGCATCGGGCGGCGGGGACCGCAGGGCGTGGTCCAGCCTTCCCGGAAGCCGCCGAACCATGCCTTCAGGGCCGGCCGCGAGGGGCGGCGGAGCAGCGTGAGCAGCAGCCAGACGCCCAGGTAGACCGGGACCAGGAGGGCGGGGAGGTTGCGGCGGGCGAGCCAGACGCGGTTGCGGGCGACCATGCGGTGGTAGACCGCGTGCCGCGAGGGCGCGGTCGTCGGGTGGTACAGCACCATGTCGGACCGGTAGTCGATCATCCAGCCCGCGTCGAGGGCCCGCCAGGCCAGGTCGGTTTCCTCGTGCGCGTAGAAGAACGCGTCCGGGAGCCCGCCGACCTCCGCGAAGACGCGGGTGCGGACGGCGTTGGCGCCACCGAGGAAGGTGGTGACCCGGGAGGAGCGCATCGGGTCGGAGGCGCGCAGCCGGGGCACGTGCCGGCGCTGGGTCTCGCCGGTGTCGGGGTCGGCGATGCGGAAGCTGATGATGCCCAGCTCCGGGTCGGCCGCGAAGGCCTCGCGGCACAGCTCGGCGGTGTCGTGGCGGGCGAGCAGGCCGTCGTCGTCGAGGAAGAGCAGTACGTCGACATCGCGACCGCCGGGCCCGAAGGCCTCTATGCCGACGTTGCGCCCGCCGGGGATGCCCAGGTTCTCGGGCAGCTCGACGGTCCGCACGCCCTCGGGCACGTCCGGGACGGGCGAGCCGTTGCCGACGACGACCACCCGGACCGGGTCGCCGTCCTGCTTGGCGACGGAGTCGAGCAGGGCCCGCAGCTCCTCGGGCCGGTTGCCCATGGTGATGATGACGGCACCCACCTTCATGGGCGCGCTCACTTCAGCCTGCTGGAGGCGAGGATGGACACCAGGTGCAGCAGCGTCTGGAGCAGGGCGATGCCGGCGAGGACGGCCGTGCCGAGGCGGGTGAAGAACAGGTCGCCGCGGACCTGGTCCAGGATCGCGAGGACGACGATGAGCAGCGAGGCCTCGATGCCGAGGATGAGCCGGTGGAACTTCAGCGCCGAGGCGGCCCGGCGGGCCAGCGCCATGCCGGAGGAGCGCGGTTCGGAGGCCGCCTCCTTGACCGGCGGCTTGCCGGTCTGGTGCCGGGCCACGCCGACCAGGTCGGTCTCGGCCTTGATCAGGATGGCGCCGAGCGCGGCGAGGGTGCCGAGGAAGGCCCACAGCCAGTCGATCCGGCCGCTGCCCCACAGGTCGGCGGCGCGCAGGCCGAGGCCGACCAGGACGGCCGCGTCGGTGAGGTAGGCGCCGACGCGGTCCAGGTAGACCCCGCCGAGCGAGTACTGCTGCCTCCAGCGGGCGATCTCGCCGTCGACGCAGTCCAGCAGCAGGTAGAGCTGGGTGGCGACCACGCCGAGCACGGCACCCGCGATCCCCGGCACCAGCAGGGCCGGGGCCGCGAGCACACCGCAGACGGTCATCAGGTACGTGAGCTGGTTGGGCGTGACCCTGGTGTTCACCAGGTAGCGGTCGACGCGCAGGGACACCTCGCGCATATAGAGGCGTCCCGCCCAGTGCTCACCGCTGCGCCGGTCCTTCACCCCCGCGGGGTGGACGACCGGACGGAGTTCAGCTACCGATGGCCTTGACATAGTCGGCGTAGATGTCCTTGATCTGGTTCGTCTTGAGGTCGAGGTGTTCGAGGATCGTGTAGCGGCCGGGCCGGGTCTCGGGGGCGAACTCCACCGCGCGGACGAACTCGTCCACCGTGAAACCGATCTCCTCCGGCAGCACCGGAAGCCCGTGCCGGCGCAGCACCTCGGTCATGTACGCCGACTCCTCGTGGGCGCCGCGCAGGTACATCGCGAAGGCGGCTCCGAGGCCGCACTGTTCGCCGTGGGCGGCGGCGCGCTTGGGGTAGAGCAGGTCGAAGGCGTGGTTGATCTCGTGGCAGGCGCCGGAGGACGGGCGGGAGTCGCCCGACACGGACATGGAGATACCGGTGAGGACCAGCGCCTCGGCCAGCACCTGGAGGAAGTCGTCGTCGCCGATCCCGCCCGGGTGCCGCAGCACCGCCTCGCCGGCCTGCCGGGCCATGGCGGCGGCGAGGCCGTCGACCTTCTCGCCGTTGACGCGGTTGGCCAGCTCCCAGTCCGCGACCGCGGAGATGTTGGAGATGGCGTCGCCGATGCCGGAGCGCACGAACCGGACGGGGGCCTCGCGGATCACGTTGAGGTCGATGACCACCGCGATCGGGTTGGGCACGCCGTACGAGCCGCGGCCCGCGTCGTTGTCCAGCGTGGCGACCGGCGAGCACAGGCCGTCGTGGGCGAGGTTGGTGGCGACGGCGACCAGCGGCAGGCCGACCCGGGCCGCCGCGAACTTGGCGCAGTCGATGATCTTGCCGCCGCCCAGGCCGACGACGGCGTCGTAGTGCCCGCCCTGCATGTCGCTCGCCAGCCGGACCGCGTCGTCGATGGTGCCGCCGCCGACCTCGTACCAGGTCGCGCCGGGCAGCGAGGGGGCGAGGCGCTCGCGCAGCCGCGCCCCGGAGCCGCCGCTGACGGCGACGGCGAGCCGGCCGGACGGCGAGATGCGCTCGTCGGCGAGGACGCAGGCCAGGTCGTCCAGGGCACCCGGGCGGATGTCGACGACGACCGGCGAGGGGATGAGCCGGGTCAGTACTGGCACGCGATCACCCGTCCGCGGGCGAGGTCGTCGTGGTTGTCGATCTCGACCCAGCTGACGTCGCCGATCGGCGCCACGTCGATGCGGAAGCCGCGGTTGACGAGCTCCTGGTAGCCGTGCTCGTAGAACTGCTGCGGGTCGGTCTCCCAGACGGCCTTCAGCGCGTCGGCGAGTTCCGGAGCGGCGTCGCCCTCGATGAGGGTGACACCGATGTACTCGCCGGTCGCCTCGGCCGGGTCCATCAGCTTGGTGATCCTCGTCATGCCCTTCTGGGGGTCGACGACGACCTTCATCTCCTCGTCGGCCAGGCTCTTCACCGTGTCCAGGGCGAGGATGATCTTC